>JBLNCC010000048.1:0-41640 GCA_050260395.1 Betaproteobacteria bacterium | reverse complement strand
CAAGCGCGCCGTCCCCGGAGGGCAACACCGGCAACCCTGGACAGAACTCATCCGCCAAGAAGCAGCGCGGATCTCCGGTGACCTCTTAGTCCTTCGGCATGAGCGCGTCCATGTCGAGCTTCGCCTTCTCGGCCTTATAGTAATCGTAGGAGGCCGGGAAGTTGAGCGCCCCGCCTACGAAGCTTTGCGGCCATTGCGATCTGTACGTGTTATAGTTCCTTATGGCCACCTGCCAGTCATCGAGCGCCGTGCGGATCTCGTTCACTGCCTCCTCCAGCCCGCGCATGGTTTGCTGAACTATGGGCGGCGAGAAAAGCTGCGGGTACGCTTCGCGCAGGGCATTCACGTTGACCGAGAGCGCGAGGCCCTCGGCGGCCTCACGAAACCGCGTCGCGGCCTCAACGGTCTTCTGCGGATCCCCTTCGGCCGTCGCAGCCGCGAATTCTTGCCCGGCGCTGTCCAATGCCTTGGCGCGGGCCCTTATGACGTCAGTCAGTGTGTCCTTCTCATGCTCCAAGAAGTCTTTCTCTATGGCCCAGATGCCTTTGATCTTCTCGCTCAGAGTCTCAAGCGCGGCGCCGTATCGCCCTTCCTGGGCGAGCACGCTTTGCTGCAGGTTGACCATGTTGCGCTGAATCCCCATGACCCACGAGAACCCGGCGGCTGCCACCAGGAGTACGATCACCAAGCCCACGATCCCGAAGAGGCATCCCTTTCTCAATGTTCTCCCTCCCCATAAATCCTGCGGAGAATGTCGTCGATGTTCCTCGCGATAGACACAACGGCCCCGTCGAGGTCTCCGGCGTTGGCGTAAGAGGCCGCTTCCTCCATGAGCGGTCCCAGGTCAGACGAAGTGAGACGCGGCAACCCTCGACCGACGCTGTACCAGACCCGCCCTTCCTCGGGACGAGCATCGGGGACGATCAAGAACACGAGGCCGTTGTTGCGCAGGGAGCCCTCGCGTTTCCCCAGCATCAGCCAGCGCCCGTAATGCGTGGACCAGTCGGCGGGGTGCTTCACGCCAGGCTGCACCACTATCACGGTCTCCGCCAGCCCGGCTGCCCGTAAGGCTTCGAGCGTCTGGTCCGCCGCCTCGACCGCCCGCGCCCCGACGAGCCCTTCCGGGTCGACCACCCAGTAACGATCGAGGCGTGGAAACGCCGGGTCACCGGCCGGCACTTCAACGTTCTCGTCGTATGGGCCTTCGCCCTGCTGCGGCTCGGAAGACGCGCTGCCCCAGACGCAGCCTGCCGCGTTTGAGAAGAGGAAGGCCGAGACCCCGGCCGCGACGAGCACGATCAGCAACGGCGAAAACCTGCGGTCCTGCGTCCGTTGGCCCGCGCCCTCGCACCCTGGCCCGGTCCCATGTTCCGGTCGAGCTTCGGATGAATCGGCGGAAGCGGGGGCGGTTGCATCCTCCGGGGACGCCGCGACGAAGGCAGGAGCGCCCGAATGAGCCGGGCGGCCGCCGTCGAACTTGCGGGCACAACCGGCTCCGCCGCCACCTGCGCACGCGCACGCGCAGGCACACGAGACGCACGCGCAAGCGCACGAGACGCAGGCGCAGCCAACGGCTCTGCCTCCGAAGCCGCCCCCTCCACCTGACTTGCGAGGCCCGCCTGACTCGCCGCCGGAGCCGCCTGAGCGCGAAGAACGGCCGGACCTTGAGCCCCACGAAGGACGTCCCGCCGGGGGGATGGGGAAATAGGTGCCGTAGTAGATCCCGCGTTTGCCTGTGTACCCGCCCCGTGTGGCGGCCGTGAGGGTGATGATGACGACCAAGACTACAACTGCAATGCCTATCAAGGCGAACACAGCGACCGCCGCCGCGCCCGCGCGCCTCGCGGCCCATTCCTCGCCTGCCGTCCCGGGACGCCCTTCGCTTCTCGCACCGGCTCCCACTTCGCCCCGGGCTTTCAGGTCAGGAAAGAGGCGGGACGAAAACGCGAAACTGACCCTGAAACGCTCTCCCGGGCCGAGGCTGGTCGTCCAGATGAGCTCTTCGCCGGTCCTCTGGGAAGGCTCCGGTGATGCGTACAGCAGGTCCTCGGGAGCGCCCGGGTTCTTAAGACGGACCTCCAGCCGCGCGGTTTGGGCGCGGTCGTACCACCCGGGAACGAACTCGAATTCGACGGCGTCGGCTCCGCTGCGGTGTCCCATGCCTTCCTGTCGCACCTGGAAGCTGAAGTCGAACACATCGCCCGTGGTGTAGTCGCGGTCGAGGTCGACCCGCACCCCGCTCCAGGAGCCGTAGTCAGCGCGGCTAACCTCCGCCGCCGCGCCTCCTCGGGAAACAATGACGTAGTTGTGGTCCGGGAGACCTACGGTGACCCAAGGGATGTGGCCCCCTGTCACTTCCCATTCCTGGTGGTAATCGGCTATCCAGCTCCCGTCCGGCTCAGGGGCGATGCTCACGACGTAGCTGAGTATGCGGTACGTGCCCGTGTCCTGGGCGGCACGTGCCACGCCCGCACCGGGACCCGCGATGCCCCAGGCAGTGCCGAGGATACATGCCAGGCAGATCGCCAAAGCCGATGCGAGCCGACGCCGATTTCGCACAGGGTGCGAACGGGGCGCTGCCGCTGCTACAGCCTCACACGGTCGCCCCGGCGACGCGGCGGTTCGGCGAGGGCCGGCTAGCGCCGGTGAGGTGGCGTGCGGCGGCGTTTCCTCGGTTTTCGCCCGATCGTTTAGGAGGTGAAGTCTTCCAAACGCGTTCGTCATCGTGGTTTCCTCCCCGTGAGGCTCGCCCTTGCTTCATCCCGGCCGCCTTCGCCGCGGCCGCCCGGGGCGGGGGCGACGCCGATCGTCGCGGTGGGGCTCCCGCGCTCCCCGCGCTGCCCGTTCAGCCTTTCGAGGGGACACGCCCCGCCGCACAAAACGAAGTGACGGCATTCAACGCACTCGGGCGGCGCGAAGCCGTGGGCCCTAACCTTCCGCGCGAGCGGATGGTTGAATATGCGTTCCCACGGGGTCGTGAGGACGTTTCCGAGGCCCTCGTCGTGCAGCCACGACTGGCAGGGCACGACTACCCCGTCCGGCCGCACCGCCATATTGGTGTGGCACGCCGAACATGATTTGGCTCCGAGCCCCATTGCCACCGGGTCCAGGTCCTTGTAACACGTGGGCGAAAACCAGTTGAACTCCAAGTCGAGCTCGCCCGCCACGGCCGCGGCCTCGGCAAGGACGTCCTTGAGGGCCTGGGGCGCCATGGCGTCGGGATGTCCCGCACCGCGCCCTGTCGGGATGAGTGTGTTGCAGCCCACATACCTCACCCCGATGCTCGCCAGGAAACGCAGCAGCTTGGGGAACCCCTGGGCGTTCACCTTTGTGAGCGTCGTGTTGGTGGAGACGTACATGCCCGCGCCGAGAGCGGCCTTGAGACCCGCGCAGGTCTCCTCCCAAGCGCCCGCCGAACCTACTATAGCGTCGTGTACCGCCGGGTCGGCCGACTCGATGCTCACCTGAACGTAGTCGAGGCTCGCCGCTTTCAACTTCCCCACGAGGTCCGCAAGCGCCCTGCCGTTGGTGATGAGCCCTGTCACGAACTTCTCGGCGTGGCGCACGAGCTCCACCAGGTCGCGCCGCATGGTGGGCTCGCCGCCCGTGAAGTTTACCATCGGTATCCCCGCGCGCCACAGTCGGTCGAGCACTTGCTTCCACGACTCAGTATCGAGTTCTCGCACGTCAGGCATCTCCGAAGCATAGCACCAGGCGCATGCGTTATGGCAACCCGAGCGCCCCATGGAGGCGATCATGAGGTCCATGCGGGCAGGAGCGCGCCACTCGACCTCGGACATGACACGCCCGGGAACGCCGCGCTCGGCCGGGCACGCGCCGCGCGAAAGCTCCACGATAAGACCGTACATGTAGTCGATGTCGGCCTCTATCTCGGCCGTGGGCACGCGCGGGTACAGCCCGTGCACCCGGCGGGCGGTCTCACGCTTCACCTCGGACCAGGTTCCCTCGGAGACCTCACTGCCCGGCCGCGTGAGCTCGTGGACGACCTCTATGAGCGCCTGCACCACGTCGGCGGCGCTTTCGTCCAGGAGCAGGAGTTGGTTGCCGTTTATCCATAGCAGGTTCCTGGGGCGCCTCGCGACGGCAGCCAGCACCATTCCTCCGGCTCGCCTGAGGTGGAGGCGGATCACGCCCGGTCCTTCCGGATCTATGGTCGCGTGGAACATCCCGGGGTCTCTGGAGAACCGTCGATGTCTCGCTCTCAACTTAGCTCCCTCCTCCTTCTGCCCGTCTCCGCGGGCGGGGTTCGCGACCCCGTGACGTGCGTCGGCTCGTGCCCGCGCTTCCGTTCGGGCGGGAACGCGCGAGACCGATGCCGCGCCCATAGAACCAGAATGACGCAACGAGCGCCGCTCGTCAAGGCCGAATCGGCGGGAATCGATGATCCCCAGGGAGGTGCAGGATTTCCAGGCGCGGTAAGGAAAACATAATAAGACACGGCACTCCCGGTTATCTCTTCCGGAAGCGGGGTACGCTATTTGAGCCTTAGGTTCGTTTTAGGTCGCGCGGGAACGGGAAAGACCACGCTGTGCTTGAACGAGGTCCGCGAAGCTCTTCGCAAGGATCCGTGTGGCCCACCTATGATACTCCTTGTCCCCGAGCAGGCAACGTTCCAGGTGGAACGCGCCCTCGTCAACACTCCGGACCTCCTCGGCTTCATGAGGGCGCAGGTGTTGAGCTTCAAACGGCTTGCCGGCCGCTTGCTCCAGGAGCTTGGCGGCGGTGCCCGCCGCGACATCGGCGAGCTGGGAAAGCTCATGGTGCTGCGCTCACTCGTCCGGCAAAAGGCGAGCGAGCTTTCGATTTTCGTGAAAGGGTCAGAAAAGTACGGATTTGCGCAGTGTCTCGCCCAAACCCTCCGGGAGCTGACGATGTACCGCGTCAGCCCCGAGGAGCTCGAGGCCAGGGTCGCCGAGCTAGAGAAGGCGGGTTTGGGCATGACACCCGTTGCCCTCAAGCTGCACGACCTTGCGGTGGTGGTGCGGGCTTATCGGGAGTACCTGGGCGATAAGTTTCAAGATCCCGACGACCATCTCTCGCTCGCGGCCTCGAGGATCGCTGACTCAACGTTGACGAGAGGCGCCTCAGTCTGGGTAGATGGTTTCCGGGGGTTCACGCCCCAGGAGTACTCGGTGTTGGAAGCGCTTTTCCGCTCGGCGGACCGGGTGAGCGTGGCGCTGTGCTTGGACCCCAACACCATCGACCACCCTTTTCACGACACAGACGTGTTCCGTCCCACGCGGGAGACATACGAGAAGCTGGTCGCGCTTGCGCGAGAGCTCGGCGTGAGGGTCGAGCCCGCTGTGATACTGCGGGCACCCGGCGCGTCTGGCACCGGGCGGGTGACAGGTGAAGGCTCCGGGACGGTCGTGCGGTCCGCGCCCCTTTGCCACCTCGAGCGGGAGTTCGGGGCAAGGCGTCCCTCCCCTTTCAAGGGGGAGCCGTATGGGATACGGCTTGTGGCCGCGGCGAACCCCCGCGCCGAGGTGGAGGCCGCCGCGCGCGAGATCTTGAGGCTGGCGCGGGAGGACGGGGTGAGGTTTCGGGACATCGGCGTGATAGTGGGGGACCTCGAAGCCTACCACGACCTCATCGAGCCTATCTTCAAGGATCACGGCATTCCGTTCTTCATCGATCGCCGGCGTCCTGTGGGCCATCACCCCCTTGTAGAGCTCGTAAGGTCCGCCCTCGATGTGGTGTGCGAGGATTGGGCCTACGACCCGGTCTTCCGCTGTCTCAAGACAGACCTCGTTCCGGTGTCTCGTCGCGAGGTGGACCTCCTCGAGAACTTCGTGCTGGCCTGCGGCATAAGGGGCAGGCGGTGGTTTGATGACGAGATGTGGACGTACACGCGCGTCTCGGGCTCGGGATCTGGTGGCCTGGAAGAGATCTCCGCGGGTGGCCGCGCGCGTCCCGAGGACGACGAGATGACGCGCGTGCTCAACGAGGCGCGCTCCAAAGCTGTGGCGGCGCTCTCCGACTTCCATGGCAAGGTAACGGCGGGCGGCGTAAAGCCCGTGCGCGACATGGCGAGGGCCCTCTTCGAGCTTCTCACCGCGCTCGGCGTGCGCGAGCGCCTGGAGGAATGGGCGCGCGAAGCCACGGAGGCAGGCGATGTCGAGGGTGCCCGCGAGCACCAGCAAGTATGGAACGCCGTGCTCGATCTGCTCGACGAGGTGGTCGAGGCCTTGGGCGAGCAGGCAACGGACGCTTCGGACTTCAGGGAGCTCATGGAGGCGGGCCTCCAGGGAATGACCCTCGGCCTCATCCCCCCCGCTCTCGACCAGGTTATCGTGGGGTCTGTCGAGAGGTCGAGGCACCCGGCCCTCCGTGCGGCCTTCGTGCTCGGAGCCACGTACGACGCCTTCCCCCGGCGGGTGTCGGAGGGAACCGTGCTTTCCGACCAGGAGCGAGAGATGCTGGAGGAAAGAGGGTTGGTTCTCGCGCCCACCAGCCGTGTGGAGCAGTTCTATGAGCAGTACTACGTGTACGTCGCGCTCACGAGAGCTTGGGATCACCTTTGGGTGAGTTATCCCATGGCAGACGGCGAAGGGCACGCCCTCCGCCCCTCGCCTGTCATGGCGCAGCTCAAGGTAATGTTCCCCGTGCTTTCCGAGGAGTTCGCGTGCGACGACGTGCCGTCCTCACCCGAGAAGGCCCTCGACGCGATCACATCTGAGGCGAAAGCCGCGGCCATGCTCGTTCGCCACTTCCGGGGAAGCCGGGGGCCAGCCAAGTCCGGTCCGGAAGGTGGCGAGGCGTGGGATCCTTTCTGGCTGGACCTCTACGAGTGGCTCGTAGAGGATCCCGAACGCCGGCTGCGGGCGTCGCGAGTGCTGAAGAGCCTCGCGTTCACGAACCACGTTGAGAGGCTGGGAGAGGCCACGGCCCGCGCTCTCTACCCGGACCCCATCAAGACTAGCGTTTCGCGGCTTGAGGCGTTCGCCCGTTGCCCGTTCGCTCATTTCGCCGGGAACGCCCTCCGCCTCGCCGAGCGTGAGCTCTTCCGGCTCGAGCCACCCGGCATGGGGACCTTCATCCACGAGACCCTTCGCAAGCTCGTGGACGACTTAGGGGATGAGCGTGCGCTTGCTGCCATGTCGGACGCCGAGATAGACGCGAAGGTTGCCAAGATCGTCGAGGAGCTCGCCCCCCGGTTGCAGAACGAGATATTGCGGTCGTCGGCGAGGTATCAATACATCGAGCGGGTGCTCACTCGAATTCTGAGGCGCTCGGCCAAGGTACTGAAGGAACACGCCTGTCGCAGCGAGTTCAGATCCGTAGGCCGCGAGGTGGTTTTCGGGCATGGTCGCTTCGAGGGTGGCGGCCTTCCCGGTCTCGAGCTCGAGCTCGACGGCGAGCAGCGGCTGCTGCTCGTAGGGCGCATCGACAGGGTGGATGTGGCACAGGGCGGAGGCGTTTCGTACCTGCGCGTGATCGACTACAAGAGCAGTCGGCGGTCCCTGAATCTGTCAGACGTCTATGACGGGCTTGCCCTCCAGCTTCTCGTGTACCTCGCCGTCGCGGAGGACCATTCGGAGGTGCTCACGGGCGGGCGGGCCGAGCCCGCCGGGGCCTTGTACTTTCCCGCAGTGGACCCTCTCGTAAGAGCGTCAGGGCCGGTCGACGACGATGACCTCGAAAGCACGAGGAAACGAATGCTCAAGATGACCGGGGTGATCGTGGGCGGCCCGGACGTGGTGAGGCTCATGGATACGAAGATCCAGGGAGCGTCCGACATCGTGCCGGCCCACCTTACGAAAGACGGGGAGGTCGCGAAAACCGGCGGGAGCAACGTGATCGCCCGCGAGCGGTATAGCGTGCTCCGCAAGTTCCTTCTGGCCAAGGTCAGGGAGCTGTCGTCGCGGATCATCGCGGGAGAGATTGCGCCGAGGCCGTATAGGCGCGGAAAGTTCAGGGCCTGTCAATGGTGCGACTTCAAGCCTGTTTGCGGTTTCGATATTCTCTTGCCCGGTAACGAGTACCGTGACGCCGTGCGTCTGAAGAACGATGAGTTCTGGGCTGCGGTCGAGCGCGATGTTTCCTCCGAGGGGGACGTGTCATGACCACAACAGCTCGCGGGAGCCTCGATGCGAACAAGACACGCTGGACGCCCGAGCAGTGGGAAGCCATAAGCACGAGGGGACGAAATCTCTTGGTATCCGCGGCTGCGGGAGCCGGCAAGACCTCCGTGCTGGTGGAGCGGGTGATCGGCCTCATCACCGATCCCGTTCGCCCCGTGGACATCGATAGGCTGCTGGTGGTGACGTTCACTGACGCTGCGGCGGCGGAGATGCGGGAACGAATAACCGCGGCCCTGGACGGTCTGCTGTCGGAGGGCGCGGTGGGCGCGGCGCTCGACCCTGCCAGGCTCGCAAAGCAGCTCGTCCTCGTGAAGAAGGCGGACATCTCCACGATTCACTCGTTTTGCCACAAAGTCGTGCGCCAGCATTTCTACCGGCTCGACATCGATCCCGCGTTCCGCGTCATGGACGAGGTGGAAGCCGCTCTCTTGCGGCTCGAGACCGCAGACGACCTCTTCGAGGAGTGTTACGGGGACTCGGAAGGCGGCGTGTTCATCGACCTCGTGGAAGCGTACGGGGGAGAGCGCGGGGACGAGGCGTTACGGGACCTCGTCATCCGCATCTACGAGCGTTCCCGCGGCCGGGCGAGGCCTGACGCGTGGCTCGACGAGATGGTGTATGCGTTCCGCATCGAGCCCGCGGCGTCGGTAGACGCTCTGCCGTGGACGCAAACGGTGGTCCGGGCGGTCACCCGCGATCTTGTCCGGGCTTGCCGCCTTCTGAGCCAGGCGCTCGAGCTTGCCGGCTCGCGGGACGGACCGGGCGCGTACGCGGCCACGCTGCAGGAAGACATCGGGGCCTGCTCCCGGTTGCTCGAGGCAGCGACCATGAGCGGGTTCGCGGGGCTGTATGAGAGCATGTCCGGGTTCGCCTTCGAGAAGCTACCGAGAATCAAGGGCGGGGCCTGCAACGACGCGCTCAAGAAGAGGGCAAAGGACATGCGCGACGCTGCGAAGCGACTCGTCTCACGCGCGAGAGAGATGTACTTCTCCCGGCCCCCGGAGGACTATGTCGCGGACGTCCGCAAAGTCGCCCCGCTCATGCACGAACTCATCAGGGTGGTGAGGGAGTTCGCGCGCCGGTACTCCGAGGCCAAGCGGGCGCGGGGGCTCGTTGACTTCTCTGACCTCGAGCACTTCTGCCTGCGTGCGCTCGGAACGTGGGACGAGGAAAGCGGCCGGTTCCAGCCTACGGATATCGCGCGCGAGCTGGCAGAGAGATACGAGGAGGTGCTCGTGGACGAGTACCAGGACATCAACCCGGTCCAGGACGCCATTCTCGCGCTCGTGTCGCGCGGCGACAACACTTTCATCGTGGGGGACGTGAAGCAGAGTATATACGGGTTCCGCCTAGCCGAGCCGCGGCTTTTCACGCAGAGATACCGCTCGTATTCCGCGGCGGTCTCCGGAATGGCGCGCAGGATCGACCTTTCTAAGAACTTCCGCAGCCGGCGGGCGGTGATAGACGCCGTGAACTTCGTGTTCCGCCAGGTGTTCTCAGACAGCGTCGCCGGGATCGTGTACGATCGGCCGGCCGAGCTAGCGTACGGGGCAGATTACCCTGACGAGTCAGGCGCCGGGTCCGGTGCAGCCGCCGGCACCGGCGCGAGAGTCGCTGGCGCTTTCCCTGTTGAGGTTCATATCATCGAAAGGAAGCCTGCTATCGCCCACGAAGGCGTGAACGAGGGTGAGGACTCGGCCGAAGAAGGAGCGGCCGAGATAGACCGGGAGGAAGTGGAGGAACCAGAGGCCGGCACGGAAAGCAGGGGACGGGAGGACGAGCCCACGCCCGAGGAGGTCGAGGCCCTCGAGCTCGAAGGCCGGCTCATAGCGGACCGGATCTCCAGGATGGTGACGGGCACTCCGGAGAAGCCCGGACCAGAGTTCCTGGTATGGGACCGCAAGGCCGGAGCATATCGGCCTGTGTCGTACCGGGACATCGTGGTGCTTCTGAGGTCGACGCGGCAACGTGCGAACGTGTTCCTGGAGGTGTTCAGGCAGGCGGGCCTGCCCGCCTACGCGGAGCTCGGCACCGGCTATTTCGAGGCCACCGAAGTGGAGGTCATGCTCTCTCTCCTCCGCGTGATCGACAACCCTATGCAGGATATCCCGCTCGCCGCTGTGCTGCGGTCGCCGATATGCGGCTTCAGCGCCGACGACCTCGCGCGCGTGCGCGTTTGCCGTCCAGATGGGGACTTCTATGCCGCCCTCGAGACGGTCGCGGCCGGGGCGGGGGGCGCGACGAACGCCGCGCCGCCAGCCGGCGATGACGGCAGGGTGCCTCGTGCGGGGCGCGCGGACCTGTGTTCGGAGGACCTACGCGCGAGGGTCCAGAGGTTCCTTTGCGACATCGAGCGCTGGCGCACGCTCGCGAGGAGAGTGCCGTTGTCCACCCTCATCTGGAGCCTCTACCGCGAGACCGGTTTTCTAGATTACGTCGGCGGCATGCCCGGCGGCGTTCAGCGACAAGCCAACCTCCGGGCGCTCCACGAGCGGGCACGCCAGTTCGATAGGTTCGCCCGGCAGGGCCTGTTCAGGTTCCTGAGGTTCGTGGAGCGGCTCCGGGACGCCGAGGGCGACCTTGGCACGGCGCGGGCTCTCGGCGAGGCGGAGGACGTCGTGAGGATCATGAGCGTCCACAAAAGCAAAGGCCTGGAATTCCCCGTGGTTTTCCTTGCCGACCTCGGAAAGGAGTTCAACCTGAAAGACCTCGCCGGCGATGTCCTCTTCCATCCCGAGGCAGGCCTTGGGCCCGTGCTCTGCGATGTCCATCGCAGGGTGAAGTACCCCACGCTCGCCCACCGTGCCGTCAAGGAGAGGGCGAGGGTGGACGCGCTCGCAGAGGAGATGCGCATTCTGTACGTGGGGATGACGCGTGCGAAGGAGCGCTTGATCTTGGTGGGTTCCGCGGCCGACCTCGGAAAACAGGCCGAGCACTGGTGTGCGGGGCTGTCCCGCCGGGGCTGGGAATTGGGTGACGACGTTCTCCTCTCCGCACGGGGCTTTCTCGACTGGGTTTGCACCGCCCTGGCGCGTCACAGGTGCGGGGCCGGTATCCGCGCTCTCGCGGGGATAGGAGGCGACCCGCTGGACACAGCGGTGCGCGAGGACCCTTCCCGTTTTGAGGTCAGGATATGGAACGCTTCGGACGTTCCTCGAGCAGACCAGGCGTGGGACGACTCGGGGCGCGGAGCGGAGTTCCGCGCCGCCTTGGAAGGAATGGCTTTTGGCAAACCGCTCGGCCGCACGCTCGCGCCCGAGTTCAGGCAAGCCATCGAGGCGCACGTTGGGTGGCGCTACTCGTATGCGGCGCTGGTTGGGCGCGCGGCGAAAACGACCTGGTCCGAGATAAAGCGCAAGTTCGAGCCCGGGCGCGACGACGCAGAGCCGAGAGGGGAGGGCACGAGCGAGGTTCGCCGGGCGCTCGCGACTTTCTCAGAGCAGCCTAGGTTTATGCGGGAATTCAAGATCACGCCGGCGGAGCGTGGACAGGCGATACACCTCGTGCTCCAGCACGTCGACCTCGGCCGCAGGCTGGATGCGCCAGGCGTGCGGGCCCGCGTGGACGAGATGGTGGCATGCGACCTCCTCACGAGAGACCTCGCAAGGGCCGTTGACGTCGAGGCTATTGCACGGTTCTTCGCGAGCCCGCTCGGCAGACGTGTGGTGGAAGCGCGGGACCGTGTGCGCAGAGAGGTCCCGTTCTACCTGGGCATGGACGCACAAACGCTCTACCCGGACATCTCCGAGCCTGCCGCATGCGCCGGCGAACGGGTTGTGGTGCAAGGCATCATAGACTGCCTGATCGATGAGAGAGACGGCTTCGTCCTCATCGATTTCAAGACCGGGCCGCTCGCCGAAGGAGATCCGCGCGCGGCGGCCGCGGCGTACGCAGGACAAATAAGAGTGTACGCCGCCGCTGTGGAGGCCGTGTACGGCCGCCCCGTCAAGGAAGCGTACCTTTACTTCCTCGGCGCCGGGGCAGCCGTTCGGGTGGACTCTTCCCACGCCGTGGCGACGAACCACACCGCACCATAGGTGCGGGCGTGGTGTTCGGCCGACGCGTCACGGGACGACCACGGGGCGTCTTCTGATGACGTTGCCGAACCGGTCGATGACCGTCTCGACCTTCACGGTGAAATCGCCGAGGACTTTCAGCTTATCTATGGATGATAAGTTCATGAACTGGTGTAGGGTCATCTCGAGTTGGCTGTATAGGTCGTTGAGCTCTTCCTCGCGCTCGTTTATACGCTGGACCTTCTTTTGCATCTCCTCTCTCATACGCTGGAGCTCGCGTTCCTTCTGGGCGAGCTCCTCCAGGAGCTGTTGTTCGCGATCGAGCTGCCTGTTGATGTCGATCAACCGGTCTATGAAACCCTTGAGATCCAGCATTCCTGAAAGCCTCTTTTCGATGCGCTCCACCCTGCCGGGAAGAGTCAGGAGCTCCTCCATCGGGTCAAGCGCAGGGCGCGCGCGGCCTTCTCCGGCCTCTTGCGGCTGCTGAGAGGGTCGAGCGGTCACCGCCTCCTCGGCACGCTCCATTACCTCAGTCACAGTCGTCGGGCCTGTTGGTCCCTCGGAGACCTTCCGTTTGATGACGGTGTAGAACCTGTGGCGTAAAGTAAGGTACGGCACTCCGAAGAGGCTTGCGAGGCGCTCTAGCTCTTGTTTGCGCTCGCCCGGCCTTCTTTCGAGCACTTTCATCAGGAGCTTGTCTTCGTACTCGGTGAAAATGTGTCTTTTCCTTCTCTGCCTTCTGCCCTGGTTTGCGCCTCGGGCGCCCTCCGCTGTCCGTGCTTCCACCCCCGTGTCTACCTCCACTTCCACCGCGGTCCCCGCCGCGGCCTCCACTCCCGCCTCCAGCCCCAGATCGGGCGACGCTGGGACGGGCGACGCCGCGAGGGTTTCCTGAACCCGACCTTCCCTGCCACCGGCCTCGAGCCTGCCTTCCACCTCCACCATGTCACCCTGCACTGCTGCGACCTCTCTCACGCTTTCCATTCCGCCATACCTCCCGTTCGTGTTGCGAGTTTGGGTGTGCGGTTGTGCACATACCGGCAGCGGACCGTACGCGCTGACGGACGGCGGGCGCCTAACAGAAGACCTCCCAGGCCGCAACCGGTATGCTATCCCGCACAGCCCGCGCGGCACGGCGCCGCCCGGGCCATTCCGGAGCGGTCGATAACAGTATGCCTTTTCATACAGGTCATTATGCTCCCCATTTACACAGTATGCATACACGCTGGGATCTGGGGGATCTGGCTGGTCCGGCACGAGGGATGTCAAAATCCGGCCACTAGCCTGTTGAGCCGGATTCTGTCAAGGCGCCCCGCTTGCGGCGCCGTGCCCGAGTGCAACACCGGCAATCTGGCAACGACTGGAAGTGGGGGCAAGAACTAGCGCACCCTCACTTAGAGAGCACGCGTCACGTGGGGAAGGCGATGCGTCAACGTCGACCATCTACACGCAGGTCGTGCACGAGCGGGGCACACGCACACGCGGGGGCCGCCCGGCTGCGAAAGGTTCAGGGCAGCCAGACGGCCCTGCTTCATCATCCGCTCCCTCCTTAATGACAACGCCCCTTACTGCCAGGCCTTATACCCTGCGCGCGTGGGCGCGGCGGCCTCGCCCGCGGCCCAGCCCGGCTCCGAGAAACACCATGATTATCATGGCGATTATGACCTCGGGGACCATGTAAGTCGCGTTGTAGGTGAGCGAGTACACCCACACATTTGAGCCTTCTGGAGCGTAGCTCGCGAAGTACACAACCCCGGAGAGAACGTGCATGAAAAGCCTCAGGGCCCCGCCCACAAGCACGCCCACCAGCGGGATGCCGGGGAATAGCCCAGCGAGGCCCAGCACTCCGAACGCAAGCGGGTAGTCTATGAGAAACTGAAGCGGGTGCACCACGTACGGGTCCAGGACGAGTTTCACCATGCCCAGGACGAGCCCGGCCAGGACGCCCGTGCCGGCACCCCTCCGCAGGGCCACGTAGAAAATGGGCACCATTTCAAGGGAAATGGACCCACCCTGAGGCATCCTGAACACCCTGATGAGGCTGAGCACCGCCGAGAGCGCAACGGCCACGCCCACCTCTGTCACCACCTGAGCGGGCCCGCGTCCCTGGCCCTCCTGCAGGGGCCTCGTGAGCCTAATGAGGCCGATGAGTAGCGCCAGGGCCGCCACGACTTCCGCCACGATCCGCCAGTCGATGCTGTTCATGTGAGAACCCTCCTCTTATATCGGTATCCGTCGGGGAAGCAAACGCGAGGCGAGACAGCCAACGACCACGGGAGACGGCCACGGGCGGGAAGGACGACACGAGGAGACGCGAGACGGCCGCGGAACCCGTCCGGTGTCGTCCGGAGTCCACGGCCGTCGAGATGTGGTCTTGCGAGCCGCTTCCCTACGCTGGTATTACCCAGACGGAGTCTTCCGAATCAGGTTCGAAGGGTAGACGCCGAGACGCGCCTTCTCAGCCGCTTTCGCAGCACCCCTAGCGAGCTCCCGTGTGAACTTTTCCAGCTACATTATGCCATGTTGCGACGAATGAGCGCAAGTGGGTGTGGGAAAATAAAGACATGAAGGTCGCCTTCTTTGAGGTGGAGAAGTGGGAGAGAGAGAGGTTTCGCGCACGGCTCCGCGATGTCGAGCCATCCTTCTTCGCAGATACTGTGCAGGAGGTTGAGCGCGGAGACTTCAAAGACGCGGAGGGGCTTTGCGTCTTCATATACTCGCGCTTGACCAAAGATGTCATCGCTTCCCTCCCGCGGCTCCGCTTCATCGCCACGAGGTCGACCGGTTTCGACCATATCGACCTCGATGCGTGCAAGGAGCGCCACATCACGGTCACCAACGTCCCTTACTACGGGGAGAACACCGTGGCGGAGCACACATTCGGTCTTATCCTGTCGCTTGCTCGCAACATCCACAAGGCGTACCTGCGAACGATCCGGCAGGACTTCTCCCTGGAGGACCTGCAGGGATTCGACCTCAAAGGCAAGACCATCGGGGTCATCGGCGCGGGAAGGATAGGGCTCCACGTCATTCGCATCGCGAGAGGCTTCGGGATGGAGGCCCTGGCATACGACATAAGGCGGGACCGGTTTATCGCCGAGATACTGGGATTCAGGTACGTCCCCATGGACGAGCTCCTCGCATCGTCCGATGTGATCTCTCTGCACACTCCGTATAGTGAATCAACTCATCACATCATCAACCGGGACACCCTTGCGAAAGTCAAGCGCGGTGCGCTGCTCATAAACACTGCCCGCGGGGCGCTCGTGGACACGGAAGCTCTCCTGTGGGCGCTGGACCAAGGGATCCTTCGCGGGGCCGGCCTGGACGTGCTCGAAGGCGAGGAACTTATGATGGAGGAAGGGTACGTCCTGCGGAAGGAATACTCCGCGGACGTCCTGCGGTCCTTCGTGCGCAACCAGATGCTCCTGCGCCGGGAGGACGTGGTAGTGACGCCGCACAACGCCTTCAACAGCAGGGAGGCCGCTGTCAGGATTCTCGAGACGACCATCGAGAACATCGAGAGGTTCATGGAGGGACGGCCGCAGAACGTGATTGTGTGACATTTCATATTGTCTCATCCCGCTTCGCGCGATGCCGGGCTACGATCTCGGCGATCTTGGTAACCGCCTGATCAACCGACCGGTTCACCACGACGTGGTCGTAGGTCGGCGCGAACGCCAACTCCTCGTCGATGCGGGAGATGCGCGCCCTGAGCTCATTCGCCGGGCAGTCCCCGCGCGACGCAAGCCTCTCGAGGAGGTCGTGCACCTCGACGGGCATTATGAAGATGGATACGCACGACGGCCACTTTCTCACGAATTCCTCTTTTCCATACACGTCGAGAACGATCACAAAGTCGGGCGCGCGGGACTCAAGCGCTTCTTCTACCGCGTCCTTCGGTACACCGTAGTAATTTCCGTAAGTCTCTTTCCACTCAACTAGGTCGCCCCGCTCGATCATCTCGAGGAACTCTTCCTTGGAGACGAAACGATAGTCCCTGCCATCCACCTCGCCCTCCCGTGGGGCTCTGGTGGTAATGGTCGTCAGGCGGGCGAGGTTCGGGACGCGCCTCACGAGCTCCTTCACTATGGTGGTCTTCCCCGCGGCGGACGGCGCCGAGATGATGAAGAGCATTCGTGTCCCCCTTCCGTCTTTACAGGAAGGAGTTTCCCCTAACCCGCCGAATTTCCTTCCTGACTCGCGGCGGCGCGGAAAGGAGCGAGGACGGATGTTGCGTTGTGGCGTGCGCAGGCCCCTGTACGACGTCGGTCGGGAGCTCGTTGCGACGGCTATGGGTCGTGAACCCGCGGACATCGTCATCCGCGGGGGAAGGCTGGTCAACGTGCATACCGCGGAGATCCAGGACGGCGCTGACGTGGCGGTGCGTCATGGCCGCGTGGCCGTGGTCGGAGACGCCTCGCGGTGTATCGGACAAGGCACGCGCGTCATCGACGCGAGCGGGTATTACCTGGTTCCCGGTTTCCTGGACGGGCACGTCCACGTGGAAAGCAGCATGATGACGGTGCGGGAGTTCGCCAAGGCTGTGCTCCCGTACGGCACCACCGCGATATTCATGGACCCCCACGAGATAGCGAACGTCCTTGGCGTCGAAGGCGTGCGTCTCATGCTGGAGGAGGCGCGCGGCCTG
This sequence comes from Betaproteobacteria bacterium, assembly GCA_050260395.1. GTDB lineage: Bacteria > Bacillota > SHA-98 > UBA4971 > UBA4971 > UBA6256. Next base: position 24,868 of record JBLNCC010000048.1, on the reverse strand, counting down.
CCGCTGAAGGTTTTCGCGACAATGCCGTCGTGCGTGCCAGCGGCGCCGGGGTTCGAGGACGGGGGCGCGGTCATCGGCCCTGATGACATTCGCGAAGCCATGGCCTGGGATGAAATGGCAGGCCTGGGAGAGATGATGAACTTCCCCGGGGTCCTTGCGGGCGATGAGGCGGTCCATAAGGAAATCCAGGAAACCCTGAGAGCGGGCAAAGTGGTCACCGGGCATTATTCGATTCCGGACACAGGGCCTGATCTGGCGGCATACGTAGCCGCGGGGGTCATCTCGGACCACGAGTCTACCCGGGCGGAGGATGCCCTGGCCAAGCTGCGCCTCGGCATGTATGCGAAACTGCGAGAGGGGTCCGCGTGGCGCGATATCAAGGCCACGATCAAAAGCTACACGGAAACGGGTATAGATCCTCGACACATCGTCCTCGTGACCGACGACGCCCACCCTGATACGCTAATCACCCTCGGACACGTGAACCATGTGGTGAGGCGCGCTATCGAGGAGGGCGTCCGGCCGATACGGGCGATCCAGATGGCCACCATCAACACGGCCGAGTGCTTCAGAATGAGCCAAGACCTCGGAAGCATCGCACCAGGCAAGGTGGCGGACATCCTCTTCATTCGCGACCTCGCGGATCCTCGTCCTGACAAAGTCATTGCCGACGGGGAGGTCGTGGCCGAGGGCGGGCGCATGGTGGTTGACATGCCTTCTTTCGCATACCCGGACTTCGCGACGCGATCGGTCCGCCTTGCGAAGCGTTTGGAGCCTGCGGACTTCCGCATCAAGGTCGACGCCCCCGCTTCCTCAGGAGCGGGTTCGGGACCGGCCGCGGGCCGGAGTGTGCGGGCGCACGTGATCGAGGTCATCGAGGCGAGCGCTCTCACTAGACACGTGGAGGTCGACGTTCCCGTGGACGAGCACGGCGAGGTGCGCGCGTGTCTCGAAAAGGATGTGGCCAAGGTGGCGGTTGTGGAGCGCCACAGGGCGTCTGGAACCATGGCGGTGGGATTGGTGCGTGGCTTCGGCCTCTTGGACGGCGCTGTGGCGTCCACCGTCGCCCACGACAGCCACAACCTGCTCGTGGTCGGCATGAACGACCAGGACATGGCTGCGGCGGGCAACTTCCTCGTCGACGCGGGCGGCGGGATGGTCGTGGTGAGGGGCGGTGAGCCCCTTGCAATCCTGCCGCTTCCTATCGCGGGCCTCATGTCAGCGGATCCTGTGGAAAGAGTCCGCACCGGGGTGGAAGAGCTGGCGCGCGCCTGGAGGACCCTGGGCTGCACCATGGCATCGCCGTTCATGACCATGGCTCTGCTGGCCCTCCCCGTGATCCCGGAGCTTCGCATCACGAACAGGGGTCTGGTGGACACACGGAGGTTCAGGTTCGTAGACTTATTTGTATAGCACGGTGTAGCACGGGGTGATTCCTAAAGACGTGAGGAGGCTCCGACGAGAAGGAGGCGTTGGCATCGTGGGACAGATCGTAGCCTTTCAGGGCGAGAGGGGTGCATATAGCGAGGAAGCGGAAAACCATTCTTCACGAGAGTCCTCGGTTCCTTCCCGCCCGATGGAGCCGCTGGAGAAAGCAACTTCCAGACGCGGGGGTGAGGCGTCCGATAATGCCTCACGCCACCTTCTTCCGAGCGGGCGACCGCACTAAATACCTATTGCGGCACCCCTATTCCGGCACCTGGAGCATTTCGGTGAACTGACGCCCGAGGTGCGCGCTGCCCGCGGATAGGCCGACCACGATGAGCCAAAGCACGATGGTCGCAGCCGCAGACTTCGAGGTGCTGACCTTCCAGAGCTTAGCAAGGGCTACTATGCTGAGGACGATGTAGATGAGCCCGAAGACGTTGACCGCGTTTAGCACAACACCGAGCGGTGTCGCGGCCTGCTCCGCGGAAAGCATCATACCAAGGCCTAACGTTACCGAACGGCCCGTAGTCGCGAACGCGATGGCCGAGACGAGTGCGGAAAGCACCTGCGTCACGTTGAGATAACCGGACACTGCCAAGCTCTGCGAGAACGTGGACTTTCCCCCGAGAAGCGAGCCGACGCCCATGAAGATCAAGGCGCGAATAGGCCACCAGACGAGAAGGCCGATGACGAGGCCGAGTATGCCGCTCACCGCCGTCAGGGCGGGCGGCGGCATGGGGACTCCGGTTGGCGTCGTCTCCGGAAGAGTGCGTAGGGTCGAGATTATCGATACGGCCGAAAGCGCTCCCGTGATGATTATGAAAAGCACCGGCCCGGCGGCGTCGGGCTTCGCGACTATGTCGTCGAACGTCGCGCCTGGGTCGATCAGCACGCCCACCATGCGGGCGAGGAGTCCTTTTCGGGGCCTTGCGCTCGTGTCGGTCATTCCAACCGTCCCCTTTCTGGTTTTCTTCGGCCGGGTTCGCCGTTTGCCGCGTCATGTTATTTCGCGCGCGGCGCGCGGTTTCCTTCATGGTGATGCGACGCCGCGGAAATAGATTTGCTTCCGACCGGAGGTGGACATCGTCTTTCAAGCGAATAAGTCTGCGAGAGGCGACGTCAAAACAAGTTGAACATACGTCCCTACACGCGTCCGAACCCGAAGGGAGTGTGCTGGATTGTCGCGCAGACGGAGAACGATCCTCGTCGTTGCGGGTCTTGTGGGCATCGTGGTCCTCACCATACTGGGCAGCAAGTTATCGGGCGAGAAGAAGCCCACGTACACAGTGGATACCGCTAAAGTCGAGCCCAAGGAGTTCGTGGTGACCGTCTCGGCGCAAGGCACCGTGGAGCCCATATCCACGGTTGAGGTGAGGGCGCAGGTGGCTGGGCGCGTTGCGGAGGTCCTCGTGGAGGAGGGCGACGTGGTGCAGGCTGGGCAGGAGATAGTCCGGCTCGACCAGTCCGACCTCTTGGCTCAGTTGGAGCAGGCAAAGGCGGCCATCGCCTCCGCGGAGGCGGACCTCGCTCAGTTCGGGCTGCCACCCACCGTCGAGGTGGGCAAGTCTCTTGAGGTACAGCAGGCGGAGGCGCAGCTGGCCGCAGCGCGAGCCAGGCTCGCGGAAACGCAGCGGGGCCCGTCAGAAGCGCAGATCGCCCAGGTCCGCGCCCAGTTGACCCAAGCGGAAACGGCTCTCAAGGATGCAGAGAGGAATCTCCAGGCCATGGAGGCGCTGTATGAGGAGGGTGCGGTCGCCAAATCCGCGGTCGATGAGGCGAAGACGAGGTTTGTAAATGCCCAGGCTGCGCATGACTCGGCAAAGAGGCAGTACGATGCCCTCGTCGCGTCACCCACCGCCGAGGAGCTGGAGATAGCTCGCGCACAATTGAAGGAAGCCGAGATCGCTCTCGCTATGGCGAGAGAGCGTGAGCTCTCCAGGGAGAAGAGCAGACAGGCTGCCACGGCCCGCCTGGAGCAGGCCAAGACGAACCTGGCTCTCACTCAAGCCCAGCTGGCGAGGGCCCGCATCGCGGCGCCCGCCGACGGCACCGTCATCAGCGTGTCGGTCAAGAAGGGAGCCGTGGTCACCGATGGGATGCCCGTAACGACGTTGGCGCGGCCGGGCGGCGTGAGGGTCAGAGCGCGCGTGGACGAAACGGATATCGCCGCCGTCGCCCCGGGGCAGCGGGCTACCTTCACGACAGATGCTTTGGCTGGCATTGAGTTCAGCGGCAGGGTGGGCGAGGTCGCGCCCGCGGCGATCATGGATGGGACGATCCCGCGATTCCCCGTGCTCATCCAATTGGATGATGGGCGGTCGGGGCTTCTCCCGGGGATGAGCGCGGATGTCGAGATCGTGACCTATTCGAAGCCGGATGCCCTCGTTGTGCCGCTTCAGGCCGTTCTCGACAAGAACGGAGGCAGAACGCTGTTTGTGGTGGACCCGGAAAGCTCCACCGTGAAAGAGGTCAACGTGACCGTGGGCCGGGAGAGCCTCATGGATGCGGAGATCCTCGATGGAATCCATCCCGGCGAGGAGGTCGTGGTCGGAGACGCGGCGGTCTTGAAGAAGCTTAAGGACGGCGACCGCGTGAAACGCAGAGCCGGGAAGAAGGAGGAGGCGGACGCTTCGGGCCTTGGGGTTCGTGTGCAGACCGGGCCGTAAGGCCACGAGCGCGGGCAGCGGGAGGAAAGGTGAAAAGAAGTGATCGTCGTACAAGACCTCGAGAAGGTATACACGACCGGCGCGGTCGAGGTGGCCGCGCTGCGCGGGGTGTCCCTCGAGATTCGGGCAGGAGAGTTCGTTTCCATCATGGGCCCGTCCGGCTCGGGCAAGTCGACCCTCATGAACATCCTGGGCTGTCTCGACAGACCCACCCGAGGCATCTACCGCCTTGATGGAAAGCTCGTAAGCGACCTCTCCGATGACGAGCTTGCGGAGGTCAGAAACAAGAAAATAGGCTTCGTCTTTCAAACGTTCAACCTGCTGCCGAGGGCGACCGCGCTCGAGAACGTGGAATTGCCGCTTACGTATGGCGGGGTCCCTCCCGCTGAGCGCAGGCGTAGAGCGATGGAGGCGCTCGAGGCCGTTGGCCTCGGACAGCGCATAAGACACAAGCCGAACGAGCTTTCCGGCGGTCAGGCGCAAAGGGTGGCTATCGCGCGGGCGCTCGTCACCGCCCCGTCCATCATCCTCGCGGATGAGCCCACGGGAAACCTGGACAGCAAGGCGGGGGAGGAGGTCATCCGCATACTCGAGACCTTGAACGAACAGGGGATGACGATCGTGGTGGTTACGCACGATCCTGACGTGGCGTCCCATACAGACCGCGTCATTCGACTGAAGGACGGCAGAGTTGTCGGCGATGACGCTGTTGGAGAGGGCGAGGTGGGGGAGGGATGAGCCTCTACGAGTGCGTCAAGCTTGCTCTCCGCAGCCTTCGCGCGAACAAGATGCGGTCCGCCCTCACGCTGCTGGGTATCATCATAGGCATCGCGTCCGTCATCACCATGATTTCCATGGGCGAAGGCGCCAAAAGGCTGGTGACAGGGGAGTTCGTGGGTATGGGCGCCAACCTCATCTTTGTCCAGCAAGACTACACTCGCCAGGAGGTGATCTGGGGCCACGTCAAGCCGCTCACCGTGGATGACGCGGACCTCATACGAAAGGCGTGCCCCGCTGTGGCCGACGTGAGCGTCACCAAGGTCGGGCCGGCAGTTGTGAAGTATGGCGCGAAGCGTCAGAACGTCAACGCGACTTTCACGGACGATGGCCTTTCTTCGACACAGGGTGGGATGCTTGCCGAGGGAAGGCTCCTCACGGAGCTTGATGTCACAGCCCGCCGTCCTGCTGTCGTCTTGGGAGGAGGCTTGGCTCGAAAGTTGTTCGACGCGAAAGACCCTCTCGGCGAGAAGGTCAAGGTGAACGGGCTTTCGTTCGTCGTCGTCGGGCTGCAGAAGGAGCAAGGCAGGAGCATCTTGGGGGACAGCACGGCGGATATGTCTGTCTACCTGCCGATAAGCTATGCCCGACGTATGATGGGCAACGACGACGTGGCCGCGATCACGGTCGAGGCCGTGGACGTCGCTCACGTTAAACAGGCGACGGACCAGATCAACGCCGTCCTCGCGCGCAAGTACGGCGAGAATCCCCCGTTCATGGTGATCAGTAGCTCCACAATACTTAAGTCGGCTGAAACCGTGATGAGCATATTCACGGTGATACTCGCAGGTATAGGGAGCATATCGTTGTTGGTCGGCGGCATCGGCGTCATGAACATCATGCTCGTGTCCGTGACCGAGAGGACGCGCGAGATCGGCATAAGGAAGGCGGTCGGGGCGAAGAGACGCGACATACTGAGGCAGTTCATAGTGGAAGCCGTCGCGCTGTGTCTCGCTGGCGGGGCCATCGGGACCTTGCTTGGGAGCGGCGGCGCCGCCCTCTTGGCTAAGCTGGCGAAGTGGCCTACTTACGTATCTCCGCTCGCGGTGTTCGTGGCGTTTTTCTCTGCGACCGCGGTCGGGCTGGTTTTCGGGGTATATCCTGCGTACAAGGCCGCGAACCTCGACCCTATCGAGGCTCTTCGTTACGAATAGAGAGCAGGAGAGGTTCCCGCCTTTCCCCGCAAGTTCTGGCGATTCGTCGCCGGGCATGTCGGTCGATTCCTCCGGGGCGGGTACAATTTCCGTCAGGTTCCCCCTGTGGCCCTGTGGTATCATCCTCGCGGACGCGGAATTGCCGTGAGGTATCAGACTCGAGAAGGGGGAACCACGCATGGCAGGACGCACCATACACCGGTTTTCCAGCACTTCTGCACGACTGCAGGTGCCAAGATGCGAGACGGCCGAGGCTTCGGGTCCGGACGAGGACCGGGCCGACGGCCGCGCGGTTCGAAGGGTGTATATTCCACGGGCAGAGGCGGGCGCGTGGCGGCCGCCGGTCGAGCGACCCGGCAGCCTGGACCCGGACGGAATGGGGGGCGGCGGCGGACAAGGTGGGGCTCGAACCGGCCGTGGCGGGCGGGTCTTTGCCTTCTTGTCAGGGGCGTTCTCCCCTGAGTCCGTGACATCCAGTGTTGTCGGTTTCCTCCTCGCAAGGGCGACGCTCTTGGGCACAGCCTCGCCTTTCGGACTCGCCTACCTCGCGCACGTGGCAGCATTGCGAAGCGACGCGCTTCCGCTGACCACCGCCGGGGTCTTTCTCGGCATGGCGGGGCCGGTTCTGAACGCGCGCACCATCTGGCCCGCCCTCCCCGTGGCCCTTGTCGCCCTCGCAGGGCGTCTTGTGTCCAGAAAGGCGAAACAGGACGCCTTTGTTCTGCCGGGCGTGGTCTTTTCACTCGGATTCGCGCTTCCTTGGGCCGTGAAGACTCTCATGCGCCTCCCCGTGCCCTCGTTTCCGGTGGCCGCGCTCGAGGCGATCATCGGCACGGTGGTGGCGGCCGTGTTCTCTTGGAGCAGGAGCGGCTGGCTTGCCGGCTCTGCCGCAGGTCGGCGAGGCGCGGCGGACCTCGAGGACATCGCTTCGTTAAGCCTCTTGTGTGCCGGGATCACCATGGGCCTTGCGGGGCTTGAGTGGCGGGGCGTTGGGGCCGGCGCGGTCGCGGCCGGTCTGACCACCATCGCCCTAGCGTACGCAGGAGGTGGAGCGCTCGGGGCGGTCTCCGGTGCCTTGATGGGCCTTGCGTGCGCCATGTCCGGGCAAGGCGGAGTGCCTATCGTAGGGGCTTACGCAGTGGGCGGGTTCGTTGCGGGGGTCTTCCGCCATCATGGCAAGATTGCCTCAGCGGGGGGATTCTTCGCGGGCGCGTCGCTTCTCGTATTCCAAGTGGCTTCCGGCGCCGCCGTGCCTGCGTTCATGGGCCAGCTCGCCGCGTCGGGCATTGGGTTCATGTGTACACCGCACAGGTATCTCTACAGGGTCAGGGCCCTCGTCCCCTCGACCACTCGCACGTCTGCGAGCGGAGACGCGCACGCACGCCGCGTTCAGGAGCTTCTCTCCAGGAAACTCCAAGACTTCTCTAAGGTCTTCGACGACCTCTCCTCCATGCTAAAGCAGACCCCGTACGATCCTGATCTCGCGGAGCGCGCGGACGTCGCGTGCGTCCTTCATAGAGTGGCGCAGCTTGCTTGCAGCCGCTGCAGGTCGTACCTCTTTTGCTGGCAAGACGTCTTTCATAGGACGTTCCGCGACGTGCTCGACCTGGTCGCCCTCGCGGAGCTCAAAGGGAGGGTGGACCCGTCCGAAGTGAAAGGCCAACTGAGGCGGCGATGCATCGACATCCCCGGCCTTGTTGCCGCTGTGAACAGCACCACCGGGACGTTCCGGCAGAATCTCACCTCCGCGAGACGCCTGGCGGAAGGCCGCCAGATGTTGTCAGGGCAGCTGCAAGGGGTGGCCGCGATCCTACGCGGTCTCGGAGAGGATGTATGGCAGCGCGTGGAGTTCGAAACCTGGTCGGAGGAGCGAATCGCGAAGGAGCTCGCGCGGTTCGGCTTTGGGATATCCGAGGTAAGCGTGGTAGCGCGGAACAGGGGCCGGTTGGACGTAACGATCAAGAAAAGCGCTTGTTGCGGCGAGGAGGAATGCAAGAAAGCCATAGCGCCTCTCGTGTCGCGCTTGATGGGGCGGCACATGGAGGCGTCGAAGATCCGGTGCGGAGCGAGGGGCGGCCTTCCCACGTGCGAGGTGCTTCTGTCACAGGCGCGCGTGTTCGGGCTCGCGACGGCTGCGAGCGTGCTTGCGAGAGGCGGGAGCGCCGTGTCAGGAGACACCCACTCCGTGTTGGAACTGGCCGACGGCAGGATGGTATTCGTGCTGAGCGATGGAATGGGCGCGGGGGAGGCCGCGGCGGTCGAAAGCTCCACCGCGGTCAGCATGCTGGAGCGGCTGCTGGAGGCTGGGTTCGACGATGAGTTTGCCGTGAAGACCGTGAACCTCATCCTCCTTCTGCGGTCCTCGGGCGAGACCTTCGCTACGCTGGACGTGGTCACCGTCGATCTCGGCACGGGCGATGCCCAGTTCATAAAGGTTGGATCGCCCCCGAGCTTCATCAAGACCGCGCGTGGGGTGAGCGTGGTCGAATCCGCGACGCTGCCCGCAGGCATCTTCGATGTGATAGATGTGGAGAAGGCTCACGCGAAGCTGGCCGATGGCGACCTCCTCGTTATGGTGAGCGATGGTGTGCTGAACGCCGCGGAGCGTTCGCAGGAAAGAGGCGAGTGGGTCACGGCCGCCCTTTCGCGGCTCTCGTCCGATGAACCTGAGGAGGTGGCTCGTTTCATCCTTGATAAGGCCCGCCAGTACTGCAAAGGGAGGACGCTAGACGACATGACCGTCGTCGTAGGCCGCGTGTACCGCCGTCTCTCCGACAAGAAGCTTGCGTACAGTCCCGGGATGCCTGACCGCGCGCCTGCGCGAGCCCGGGGAAGAGCGCCGGAGCGCGGCCTGGCTGCCATGCCGATGACCGCCACCGGCGACCGGTGACGCATGGCTGCATAGCGCGGATCGAATCCGAAAATGGTATAATCATCGTGGAAAAGACTCTCTCGGCGAGGAGCCGATTGGCACATTGCGAGGAAAGTCAAGGGAACATCCGCACGGCGTGAGAGCCGACGCAACCCCTACAGGGGTAACAGGCCTCATCGAAAAGGTGAGGTCGACTATTCAGAAGTATGAGATGACAAAGCCGGGTGACCGGGTGCTGGTCGGAGTATCGGGCGGCCCCGATTCTGTGGCGCTCTTGCACGTCCTGTGGGTCCTTTCGGAGGAGCTCGACATCGTTTTGCATGTCGTGCACCTGAACCACATGCTTCGCGGTGAGGCGGCCGACGAGGATGCTGCTTACGTGAGCGACCTCGCGGGCCGCCTCGGCCTGCCGGTGACTATCGAATCCAGGGACGTGGCGGCTGTCGCACGCAAGGAGCGGATCTCACTGGAGCTTGCCGCGAGGGAAGTTCGCTACGAGTTCTATCGCGAAGTGGCGCGATCGACCGGCGCAACGAGGGTGGCGCTGGGCCATCACGCCGGCGACCAGGCCGAGACGGTTCTCCTCAGGCTTCTGCGCGGCACGGGTACCACAGGGCTCGGCGGGATCCCGCCCGTGCGCCCTTTGGGGGCAGGCGAGGATGCCGACAATGGCGGCGGGGGCCCGGTCATCATCCGTCCCCTTATCGGCGTGCCGCGCCGCGAGATCGAGGCGTATTGTGCGGACAGCCATCTCTCTCCCAGGGTTGACGCGTCAAACCTCACCTCGGTGTATACGCGGAACAGGGTGAGGCACGAGCTCATCCCTCTCCTCGAGCGCCGCTACAACCCGCGCGTTGTGGAGAGCATCTCGAGGACGGCCGAACTCGTCAGGGAGGACGACGCGTTCATAACCGGGGAGGTCCGGCGAAGGATGAGACATATCATCCGCGGGAGGTTTCCCGGAGGCGCATTCCTCAGCGTCGAGCGCCTTCTCGCTGAGCCTATCGCCGTCCAGCGGCGCGTTGTCCGTGAGGCCATAGCGCTCGCCGGGCGAGGCGTGGAGGACGTGGGATTTGAGCACGTGGAAACCGTGCTCGAGCTCGCCCGGGGAGGTTCCCACGGGGCGACCGTGAGCCTGCCCCGGGGGATCTGGGCGAGGAAGGTCTACCGTCCCGCGGAACCTCCCGGCGGACCAGAGAGGCGAGGGGCAGGCCCGCCCATCGGATTTCCGGTCGAGCTGGTCCTGGAGTTCGGCACCGCGTTCGGTGCCGAGCCCGAACCCGGGCTAGGCCCGGAGACCGGGGTGGCCCCGCAGTCGGTCCTGCAGTCACGCCCCGGAGACCCACTTGCGGCCCAGGGGCTCGAGCGCACCTTGAACGTGCCGGGAACGACGTTTGTCCCCGAGCTCGGGGTGACCATAGAGGCTGAGGTCTTCGAAGCCGAGAGCCACGGCGAGGGCGCCTGCGCGGCCCATCTCAAACCCGGCCCATTCGAAGCGTTCTTCGACTTCGATGCGCTCGGATCAGGCCTTACGGTGAGGACGAGGCGCGAAGGGGATAGGATTCGCCCGTTCGGCATGGACGGCCGCAAGAAACTGAAGGATCTCTTCATTGATGAGAAGGTCCCGCGGAACATTCGGGACCGCGTGCCCGTTATAGTAGCTGGAAAGGAGATCCTGTGGGTCGTCGGCATCAAAAGGAGCGACCTCGCCAGGGTGGGTCCGTCGACGCGCAGAGTCTTGCGCCTGGCGGCGCGGGCTGCGCGGCGTAGTGAGTCGGGGTGAGCGAGGTCACGAGTCTGAGGCTGACAGGCGAACCGCGAACGGACCGGGTCCGATCGTTCTCAGGGGCAGGCGAACGGCGGGCGCACGCGGCTGGTCGCGGACTTGCGTGGCGAGGAGCCAGAGGTACCTTCGGTTGTGATTGATAGGACCGTATGCTATAATGTGCTTGCATATCATGGGATTTCTGAATCCTAGGTCTTCATGGCGGAAATGAACTGGTCCGGTGGCCTCTCAGCGAGGCCCAGCCGGCCGCGTGGTGATGACCAGTGGGAGGAGATCAATTGAACAAAGCGCTACGCACGCTTGGCTTGTGGCTGCTCCTGGGGCTGATGACCGTGTCCATCGCCAGCAGCTTTTACAGCCAGAGGGAGCAACCCCAGAAAGTCAGCTTGAGCACGTTCATGGAGAAGCTCGACGCAGGCAATGTGTCGCAGCTTCACATTATTGGTTACGACAAAGTAGAAGGAAGATTCACCGATGGCACCGAGTTCGAGACTTATGTGCCCGATATAAGCCTCGTCACGGACAGGCTGAAAGATGCTCAGGGGCCGCTCGCTGGGGTCGAGGTCACGGCGGATCCGAAGCCTTCGGCTCCATGGTGGTATACCATCCTGCCCCAGATAATCTCGATCCTGTTCTTCGTGGGCTTGTGGCTATTCATCCTCAACCAAATGCAAGGGGGCGGCAACAAGGCGCTCTCGTTTGGAAAGAGCAGGGCCAGGCTCCACGTTGAGGAGCGGGGCAAGACCACGTTCGCTGACGTTGCCGGTGTTGACGAGGCCAAGGAGGAGCTCGCGGAGATAGTGGAGTTCCTCAAACACCCGAAGAAGTTCGTGGACCTCGGGGCCAAGATACCAAAAGGCGTGTTGCTCGTGGGGCCCCCGGGAACCGGCAAGACGCTCCTCGGACGGGCCATCGCAGGTGAGGCGGGTGTGCCGTTCTTCATCATAAGCGGGTCCGATTTCGTGGAGATGTTCGTGGGCGTCGGCGCGGCGAGGGTGAGAGATCTTTTCGACCAGGCGAAGAAGAACGCCCCGTGCATCGTGTTCATCGACGAGATAGACGCGGTGGGCAGGCAGCGCGGTGCAGGCCTGGGCGGTGGGCACGACGAGAGGGAGCAGACGCTCAACCAACTTCTCGTGGAGATGGACGGATTCGAGCCGAACACCGGCATAATCCTTCTTGCCGCGACTAACAGGCCTGACGTGCTTGACCCGGCTCTCCTGCGACCGGGGAGGTTCGACAGGCAGGTAGTCGTGGATATGCCCGACCTCCCGGGCAGAGAGGCCATCCTGAAGGTGCACGCGAGGAACAAGCCTCTCGCGCCTGATGTCAACCTCAGGGTGCTCGCTCAGAGGACGCCGGGCTTCACCGGCGCGGACCTCGAGAACCTACTGAACGAGGCCGCCATACTGGCAGCGCGTCGTGGTAAGCGGAAGATCACCATGGCGGAGTGTGACGAGGCCATCGATCGCGTGGTGGCCGGCCCGCAGAAGAAAGGGCGGGTCATGAGCGAGCGCGAAAAGAACCTGGTGGCCTTCCATGAGGCGGGGCACGCGCTTGCGGCGAAACTGCTGCCGCACGCGAATCCCGTTCAGAAGGTCTCGATAATACCTCGTGGAAGGATGGGCGGCTACACTCTCATGCTTCCCGAGGAGGACCGGCACTTCCTGACGAAGTCGGAGATCCTCGATGAAGTCGTCGTGGGGCTCGCGGGCCGCGTGGCCGAGGAGATCATGCTGGGTGAGATCTCAACCGGCGCCGAGAACGACCTGAACGGGGTCACGAAAGCGGTGCGCAGGATGGTGACGGAGTACGGCATGAGCGAGAAGCTGGGTCCGCTCACGTTCGGCAGAAAACGCGAGGAGACCGTGTTCCTCGGCAGAGACCTCGCTCACGATCGCGATTACAGCGAGGAAGTTGCCGCGGCGATCGACCGCGAGGTGCGGAGGATAGTGGACGAGTGTTATACGAGGGCGAAGGACCTCATCGGCGGGAACAGGGACAAGCTGGAGAGGTTGGCTAACGCTCTCAAGGAAAGAGAGACGATCGAAGGAGCGGAGCTTGACGCGCTTCTGTCTGAAGCGGCGCCGTCCGAGGAGGGGTGCGCTGGCGAGGCGGTGCCTGCTGCCGCGGCGGCTGCGACTCTCGGCGAGGGGCAGTGCGGCGCCTCGGATGAGGAATGCGGTGCCAAGGGGCGCGTTCCGTCCAGGCCTCCAAAGCTTGCGGAGAGCCCGGGCAGGGCCTAACGGAATACGCGGGCCGGGTGCTCGTGTGCGATGAGGAGGAAACGAGCACCTGGCCCGTCTTGATCTGAGATTCTGTCCCCAGGAGCTTGTCCTTTTGGAGGAGGGAGAACCGGTGGCAGAGGTGGTTCGTGCACCGAGAGGACGGGAGCTTTCGTGCAAGGGATGGCAGCAAGAGGCTGCCATGCGGATGCTCATGAACAACCTTGACCCGGAGGTGGCAGAAAAACCGGAGGAACTCGTGGTTTACGGCGGTCGAGGCAAGGCGGCGCGTAGCTGGGAAGCATTCCATGCCATTGTGGATTCCCTCAAGGTTCTCGAAAATGATGAGACCCTGCTGGTCCAATCGGGCAAACCAGTGGGTGTTTTCAAGACGCACCGGCTTGCGCCAAGGGTCCTCATCTCCAATTCCATGCTCGTCCCAGCGTGGGCGACGTGGGAGAAGTTCTGGGAGCTGGAGGCGAAAGGCCTCACCATGTACGGTCAGATGACCGCGGGAAGCTGGATCTACATAGGTACGCAGGGTATTTTGCAGGGGACGTACGAAACGTTCGCGGAGGCCGCGCGCCAGCATTTCAACGGCACACTTGCCGGCAGGCTGGCCCTCACGGCTGGGCTCGGCGGCATGGGTGGCGCTCAGCCGCTCGCGGTCACCATGAACGGCGGTGTCATCATAGCCGTGGAGGTTGATGAGGAGCGCATCAAGCGGCGGCTCGCGACCAAGTACTGCGACGTCATGGCCCGCAGCATCGACGAAGCGATGTCCCTCGCGCGCAAGGCTTTGGAAAAGCGGGAGGCTCTCTCCATCGCCCTCCTCGGGAACGCCGCTGAAACCCACCCGGAGTTGGTGCGCCGCGGGGTCATCCCCGACATCGTGACCGACCAGACGTCCGCCCACGATCCATTAGGGGGATACATCCCGGCGGGTCTTTCTGTGGACGAGGCCGCTGAGCTGCGCAAGCGCGATCCCAAGCAATACATCGAGCGAGCCATGAAATCCATGGCTACGCAGGTCGAAGCCATGCTCGAGATGAAGCGTCGCGGCGCCGTGGTCTTTGATTACGGGAACAACCTGAGACAGCAGGCGTTCAACGCCGGAGTGAAAGAGGCTTTCAGTTACCCAGGGTTCGTGCCTGCTTACATACGCCCGCTGTTCTGTGAGGGCAAGGGACCCTTCCGGTGGGTGGCGCTCTCGGGCGATCCCGAGGACATCTACAAAACCGACGAGGTCGTGTTGCGCGAGTTTCCAGAAAACGAACGTCTCACCCGCTGGATCAAGATGGCCCGCGAGAAGGTGCGCTTCCAAGGGCTGCCCGCCAGGATATGCTGGCTTGGATACGGTGAAAGGGCGAAGTTCGGGAAGGCCATAAACGAACTCGTTCGCCGTGGTGAGATCTCCGCGCCCATTGTGATCGGCCGCGACCATCTGGATACGGGGTCGGTGGCGTCGCCCAACCGTGAGACAGAGGGAATGCGCGACGGGAGCGACGCCATCGCGGACTGGCCCATCTTGAACGCCCTGCTCAATGCCGTTTCGGGAGCGTCGTGGGTTTCGGTTCATCATGGGGGCGGCGTGGGGATCGGCTACTCCATCCACGCTGGAATGGTCGTGGTGGCTGACGGGACCGACGATGCCGATTGGCGCCTCGAGCACGTGCTTACCACGGACCCGGGTTCGGGCGTCATCCGTCATGCCGACGCGGGCTACGAAAAAGCCATCGAGACTGCACGCAAGCATGGAATCAACATCCCGATGCTGCGGGAACGGTGCTTGTGACGGCGGCAAGCCCGGGGAAGGCACGCTAGCCCAGGGCGGGGGAAGATTGCGGGTGGCAAGGACAAAGGGCCAGATCGAAGCTGAGATAAGCAACGCCGTTCTCAAGTTTGAGAAGGAGCACATGGGGAGGGGCCCGGATGACATCCGTGCCTTCATCGTTGAGGATATGGTGGTGGTACGAGAGCGAGGCGTGCTTACGCCCGCGGAGACGCATCTCGCGAAGAGCGCGGAGAGACGGGAGCTTATCAAGCAGTTCCGCGCGCGGTTAGTGGAGAATTCCCGGGTGTTGCTGAGTTCCCTGGTGCGAGACATTACGAACAAGGAGAAACCAGAAAGAACGATAGTGAGCTGCGAATACCGGTGGTAGACAGGCCGGAGGGCCGTCTTTCCCGCAAGATCGGTACGAGTTGCCGGTGATGCCGTGAGACGTGTCAAGACCCGGTCATCTGGGCGAGAGGCTGGGTTTTGTCAAGGCGCTCTGCTTGAGGCGCCGTCCCCGAGTGCAACACCGGCGAGCCGACGCCTATTGGCGACGGGGCGGGGATCGGCGCATCCTCACTCGGTCGGCGTTTGAGCGATTGCGCGGGCCGCGGTGAAGTCCCTAGTGAAAGGGCATGCGCGGAGGAAGGATGGCAGGCTGGCAAGTAGGCCACCGCCTGGGAAGAAGCGGCAGCTTCTCGGGCGGTGGCTTTTGTGTTTGCCACCGGCTTGTCCGCAGGTAGCTTGAAGGGGGAGTATCTAGATGCTGGAAGATTCCTCGCCGGCGAACCGGGGTGAAGAAGAGCACGCTCCGTCCCTCACGTCTGAAGAGGACATCGCGCGTGCGATACGGCGCTTTGAGGACGAGTACACAAGAAGGCCTTTTCGAAGAGTACTTGTCTCCCGAGAGGCGCAACATTCCTCGAGTCTACCTCGACGACAAGGGGTTCTGGAGCGGCGTATATGTTGGGAGCATTGAGTTCGCCATAAACAAAACGGCTTCAGGCTCTTGGCGTGGGTCCGCCGACATCCTGGGACGACTTGTTATCTGGCAGGCTTCGCGGGGAAATCAGCATGGCAAACCCGGTATCTTCCGGGACCGGGTACACCGTGCTGGCAACACTCGTGCAGCTCATGGGGGAGTTCCGCCTTCCGACGAACCGTCTCGCGGCTGTGCCGCGCGGGGCAGTCCCCCTGGATGCCGTCGAGGTCGTCGCGTACGACCTGGTTTGGGCTGCAGCACACAAGCAAAGATTGGTGGAGGCTTGGAATCTCGTCGCGATCGCCCGGGGGAGGTAACCCGAAATGGAACGGATATTCCCGTTTTCGATCTACTCGAAGATCGCGGTCGCAATGTCCGGGCTCATAGTTGCGGTCGTAGTCGCGACATCTTGGATCACGCTCGAGCGCACGATGCGGCAGTATCGGCAACACATGACCGAGGCGGGCATCCTCATTGCTCGCCTCATCGCCAATTACAGCCTTGAGCCAGTGGTCATGGGCAACTATTCCTCGCTTCGGTCGGTGCTGGCCGAAGTGCTTGATTCCAACCAGCATGTCATGGTCATCGAGGTGCTCGATGAGAACGGGACGCCGTGCGTTGGTGTTTCCCGAGAGACCATTGCGGGCCAGCACCCCGCGGATGCGACCGGCGCGCCCGGTTTCTCGCCGGGGGATGGCATAGCGGCGGCTGCGGGAAGCGCCAACGCGCAAGGGCCCGCGCAAAGGCCCCAGGGGCTCGGAGCCGACGGGGGGGCCGATGCGGCCTGGCCCGAGGTTACGTCCCCTATCGTCGCTTATGGCAGGACGTGGGGTGACGTGAATCGGCTGAAGGAACTCGGCTTGGAAGCACCGACGTCAGCCCTCAACGTGCTCGGGCGGCTCGTAAGCGTGCCGAAGCTACCTTTTGGCGTTGGCCGCAAGGTCGACGTGGTTGTCCGTCCAGAGCAGCTGCGTTTGGAGACTGCTCCCTCGGAGGGGCTGCTGCAGGGCACCGTCACGTCCTGCACCTACCTGGGATCGCTGCTCGAATACGAGGTCAAGGTGACCCAGGATATCAAGATCCTGGCGACCGTGCACAACCCCAGGCGATCCCGCGCACTGAGCCTCGGAGCAACGGTGGGCCTCAGCTTCGACCTAGAGGACTTGCACGTGCTGCCTGTTTAGGCGCCCGAGCCTCGTCGCGGCACGGCCGTCCGTTGCCGGGCTCGATCGTTTGGGGTCGTCAGGTTCAGGCCGTTCGCCTGCTGGCGCTCTACGGCGCGAACGACGGCCATTTCAGGAGCTCAAATGCTCACACGGCGAATGAGCTCACGAGCTTGCTCAGGTCGGCAGCAAGTTCTGCCAAGCGACGTGCCGAGCCTGTCACCTCAGCAATGGTTGCAGCCATCTCCTCGGTCGAAGCGGAGGCTTGCTCCACGGAGGCGGCCGTCTGGGTCGAGACCGACGCCACCGCCTCGACGGCTTTTCGCACTTCCTCACTGGCGGCCGCCATTTCCTCAGTGGCGGCAGTGTTTTCCTCCGTTATGCTCGCCGCGCTCTCGATGGCTTTGATTGCCCGCGAGCTGTGGGACGCCATCTTCCGAACGAGGTCCGCGATGGCGTCGACTTCCGCGGCCATGTGTTCCACCGCGTCCATTACGTCCGAGAGCGCCTTGCCGGCCTCGCCTGCAAGGGCGTTGCTGCCTTGTGCCTCCGAAGCCGTCACGTTCATGAACTTGTCGGCCGCCCCGACGCTATGCTGCATCTTTCCGACAATAGCAGAGATCTCTTTAGTGGCTTCACTCGACCTCGTCGCGAGTTTTCCAACCTCGTCAGCCACCACGGCGAATCCCCTGCCGTGCTCGCCTGCCCTGGCAGCCTCTATGGCAGCGTTCAGGGCGAGAAGGTTGGTTTGCTCGGCTATCTCGTCGATAACCTCAATGATGTCGCCGATCCTTGTGGAATCCTCCCCGAGCTGCTTGGTCGCTCCGGCTGTCTCTGCGATGAGGTCCGCGATCCTTCTCATGCTGTTTATCGCCTTGCCGACAGCCTCCTTCCCCGAGAAGGCCGTGGTCCGCATTCCGTCGAATGCGTGAACGAGGGAGTCCGCGCTTTTAGCCACCATATCGATGGCGCTTACCATCTGCGATACGGTATCGCTCGCCTCCGTCACTGACGCGACCTGGTTCTCGGCGCCCCTCGCTATCTGGTTTATGGCCTCACCCAGTTGATTCATGGTCTTGTGAGTCTCGTGGGCTCGACGGGTCTGCTCTGCGGCTCCCGCGGCCACGGTCTTCATGACCTCCGCGATCTGGGTGGTTGCTTGGTTCGCCCCGGCGGCGCTTTCCGAGAGGCTTTCCCCGGTGGAGGCGAGTTCACGTGAAGATTCGCCGATATGCGAAACGAGCGTCCTGAGGCTTGACAACATATCTGCGAAGGCTTGAGAGAGCGTGGCTATCTCATCGCGGCGTTTCAGTGTCGGAATGTCCTGCGCGAGGTTGCCCCGGGCGACCTCCCGCGCCGCCCGCGTCAGCCTCGAGACCGGCCGGGTGATGTTCCACGTGAGGGTTAATCCTATCAGGAGACCCGCGAGAGCGGCCGCGGCCATTCCCCCAATGAGGATCATCCTTACCCGCCTGCTTTGATCTCTCGCTGCCGCTAGCTGATTCGTATGTTCCTCGTTGGTGGAAGCGATCCACTCATCAGCGACCGAGCTGAGCTCGGCGATGATGGGTAGCCCGTCGGTGCGAATGAATTCGAGGGCCTTTGGGGAATCCCCCGCCTGGACCAGCATCTTGGCGACGTTCGCGCGCGACGCGAACCTGCTGTTCGCATCGCCGAGTTGCTGAAGGTACTGCGCACTGGCGCTGTCGTTAGGCATCACGGTGAGTATGTTGCTGAGCTCTGTCTTGGAGGCCTCATCAGTAGCTTCGAATTCTTTCAGGACTTCTTCGTCTTGCGTGAGAGCGTACGACAAGATGGTTGCGGCTTTCTTCCACGTCGCGATCCGCAAGCTGTCGATATGCTTTTGGAGCGGCACGCCGAAGTCGAGGATCCTTGAGTACACGCCTTCCTGCACCTGCATGCCATACATGCCCAGATATGCGACGCCGCCTATCAGGAGCAACAGCAACACGACCATGCCCATGATTTTCGATCCTATGCCCGGCCTCAGCCTGATCCCCGCGAGCCTCTGTCGCCAGGATCTCGTGGAGCGCTGGCCGGAAGAAAGCCTGCTCTTCATGGGACCGCCTCCGTGCGCGAGATGTTTGCGGCTGACCCCGCAGCCTGATGTGAAGTTTGGGACCGGCTGCATGTTCTGCCATCCTCGACATTTGTGGTGCGAATTCGCCGCACTTCGCGGATTGCCTCCTAAGTGCCACCTTGTCGCGGATGTGCCGACTATCCATCGTTACTTCTACACAGGCAACGTGGAGTTCACTTGCCATTGCTTTCCTTCGGGTGCTATGGTAGAATCAAGAACACGGGGGAGTGGGGGAAACCCTGGCGTCGTTTGTCTCGGGCACATAGCGACACAGTAACAGGCTTGTGCCCGCGTACGACTGGTTCCCTTATTAGGAATATCGGCTCGACCTGGCATAGACATTAGTGCTGCCGCAAGATTTGACTGACCCACACGTTTCACGGGCGCCAGCAAGCTCCCCGCAGTTGCGGTAAGGCGAGGCCGGAGAAGTGACCCGCGAAAGACCTGATCGAGAAGGCATTCTTACAGGCCGCGATGCGCCGGTCATCGACAGGCTCTGGATGTCTGCTGCCGTCGTATCCGTGATGGTGGGCGTGGCGTTCCTCGATGAGATCGAGTGGAAACCAGGCCTCCTTCCCGTCGTGCTGGCGCTCATCGGTCCTGCGTACGTGTGGATCAGGCGGCGCCTCGCATCCACTGAGTTGGGGGACGGCGTTTGGTTGAAGCTGCTGTTTACCAGCGCAGATATCGCCATCGTGGAGGCCGCTATATACGTGTCCGGCGGGCCTTCGAGCCCTTTCTGGCCGCTAGCCGCGTTGCCCATACTCGCGGCCACCCTCAGGTTCGGGCTCAAAGCCGGGCTCGCGACCGCCTTCGCCGCTTGCGCCGTCTCCGCTGCTGTTCTGGCCACAGGAAAGATCCCGGGTGGGTTATCCGGGCTGAACCTGTGCAGGCTCGTGTTCACGGGAGCAATGTTGCTTCTCATCAGCTTCTTCCTGGGTATGCTTGTGGAGGAGGAGAAGCAACTGAGACAGGAGGTTCTTGCCCTCTCGCGGATCGACCCTCTTACCGGGATTTACAACCACCGTTATCTCCTCGACGTCCTCGGGGTCGAGCTCAAGCGAGCGGCTCGGTACGGAGAGCCTCTGGCGGTGAGCATGATAGACCTTGACCTCTTCAAGAGCGTCAATGATTCCTTCGGGCACCTCGCGGGCGACAAGATCCTCACTCAACTCGCGTACACGCTGAAGAAGACATTCCGTGCCACCGACTGCCTGGCTCGATATGGTGGTGACGAGATCGCGGTCGTGATGCCAAAGACCGGATGTCAAGATGCTCTTGCTGCCATGGAAAGGGCCAGATACGCGGTTTCTGAGACAGGCTTCTCGGGGCCGAACGGGCAGACCCTGCGGATCACTATAAGCGCTGGGATCGCGGTCTTTCCGGATGACGGCGAGGATGCCCTTGTCCTTCTTGACAAGGCGGACCGGGCGATGTACGCGGCGAAGGGCTCGGGTGGGAACCGCGTACAGCTGTACCGTCCATCCCTCGGCGAGATGGCCTTCGAAACGGCCTCAACCCTCGATTCACACCTTCCGTGACTTTCAATACGGTAGAAGGAATCCACTGTGATTTCACGAAATTGTATATTAAAATGAAAAGAAGGGGGGGACGGTGCCTTGGAAAAGGTCCTGCTAGTGGAGCATGAGAAGTGTACGGCGTGCCGTATCTGCGAGCTAGTATGTTCGGCGAAACAGGCAGGGTCGTTCAACCCGGCGAGGGCGCGGATCACCGTGGAGACGTTTCTCGAAGACAACTTCTTCTTCCCGGTCACATGCCAGCACTGCGACGAACCCCTCTGTCAAGATGTGTGCCCCACCGGCGCCATAGGGCGGCATTCGGAAACGGGGGCGGTGGTCATCGATGACTCGAAATGTATAGGTTGCAGGATGTGCCAAGCCGCGTGTCCGTTCGGGGCCATCGCGTACTCGCCTGCCGAGGGCAAGGTCGTGAAGTGCGATCTCTGCGGCGGTGAGCCCGAATGCGTTTTGTTCTGCCCGTGGGACGCTATCAAGTACGTCCAAGCGGACGAGGCCGCGCTGCGCAAGCGCAAGGCCGTGGGCGAGAAGCTCAAGAACGCCCTCCAGGAGGTGAAGGTGTGATGTTCGGGTGGACGGGGAAGATCCTTCGGGTTTGTCTCAGCACACGGTCCGCGTGTGTGGAAGACCTGTGCCCAAGCGTCGCCGAGAAGTACCTCGGGGCGAGGGGCCTCGGCACTAAGATCCTTTACGATGAGCTCAGGCCCGGTGTGGACCCTCTCGGCCCGGACAACAAGATCATCTTCGCCACGGGCCCCCTCACTGGCACCGCGGCTACGTCAGCAGGCCGCTATAACGTCGTCACCAAATCGCCGCTCACCGGGTTCATCGCCGGATCCAACTCTGGTGGGTACTTCCCTGCCGAAATGAAGTATGCGGGCTTCGACGCCATTATCGTGGAGGGCGTCGCGGACGAGCCCGTTTACATTTGGGTACACAACGGCAAAGCCGAGATCCGCTCGGCGAAGCACGTCTGGGGGAAGACCACTGCTGAGACCACAGACGTCCTCGTCTCAGAGACGGATCCTGATGCAAAGGTGGCGTGCATCGGCCCTGCCGGCGAGAAGCTCGTGCTCTTTGCGTGCGTGGTGAATGACAAGGGTCGCGCCGCCGGGCGCTCGGGCGTGGGCGCGGTCATGGGCTCCAAGAACTTGAAGGCAATCGTGGTGCGCGGAACGGGCGACGTGAAAGTAGCCGATCCCGCGAAGTTCAGGGAAGCCGTGCTGGTGGCTTTTAGGAAAATCAAGGCGTCTCCCGTGACGTCGCAGGGCCTTCCCACATACGGGACGGCCGTTCTCGTGAACGTCATTAACCAGCATGGGGCTTTTCCGACGCGCAACTACCAAACTGGCGTGTTTGAGGGCGCTGAAAAGATATCCGGTGAGACATTGGCCGCGACGCTTCTCGTAAGGAAGCGCGCGTGTTTTGGTTGCCCCATCGCGTGTGGGCGGCCCACCGTGATAAAGAGCGGGAAGTACAAAGGGCAGGGCGAGGGGCCCGAATACGAGGCCATCTGGGCGCTTGGAGCCGCCTGCGGCGTCGACAACCTCGAGGCGGTGACCAAGGCCAACCACATCTGCAACGAGCTTGGCCTCGACCCAATAACCATGGGTTCGACCATCGCGTGCGCCATGGAGCTGTATGAAAAGGGCTATCTGCCGAAGAGCGCGATCGACATTGCCCTCAACTTCGGCGACGCCGACGCTGTGGTGGAGGCCACCCGCAAGACCGGGTACCGTGAAGGCTTTGGTGATATGCTTGCGAGAGGCTCGTACCGTCTTGCCGCGGAGTTCGGGCATCCGGAACTTTCCATGACCGCGAAGAAACAAGAGTACCCGGCGTACGACCCGCGTGGCGTGAAGGGCATCGGATTGAACTACGCCACGTCCAACAGAGGCGGCTGCCACGTGAGGGGCTACACCATATCCTCCGAGGTGCTCGGCGTACCGGAGAAAGTCGACCCATTGATCAAGGAAGGGAAGGCCGCCTTGGTCAAGTCGTTCCAGGACGTGACCGCACTCGTGGATTCCGTTGGGATGTGCCTATTCACCACATTCGCGCTGGGGGCGGAGGACGTGGCGACCATGCTCCGGTTCGCGACGGGACTTCCGTTCACCACCGAGAACGCCGTGTTGGCGGGGGAACGTATCTGGAATCTCGAGCGCCTGTTCAACATGAGGGAAGGGCTCACGAAGGCCGACGATTCGCTGGCGCCGAGGCTTCTCGCCGAGCCGATGCCGGAGGGCCCGGCCGCCGGGCAGGTGTGTGAGCTTGATGAGATGCTTGCCGATTATTACTCGGCTAGAGGCTGGAGTGAAGACGGCAAGCCTTCCGAGGAGACGCTGGAGCGGCTCGGGCTTACCGCGTGTGCGTGAATGAGGGGTGCACGCGTTGCGCGTCCGATTCTTCTTCTTCCTGAAAGAGGCGACGGGCCAGGACGAAGTCGCAATACCCGCGGAATCCGCTCCTTGCCTCCGGGCCTTGGTGCGGGTCCTCCAAGACCGCTTCGGAGAACGCCTCGCCCGTCAGATCGTTACCGAGGATGGGGAGATCCGCCGAGACATCAACATCCTCGTGAACGGCCGTAATGTCCAGTTCTTGGAAGGAGCTGACACGAAGCTTAACGATGACGACACGGTCAGCTTCCTTTCACCGGTCGCAGGGGGTTGACGGGGGGTAGGCGTGGCAGCGACTCATGGCGCCCGCGGGAGAAAAACGGGCTGCGGGCGCCTGCCACGCGGCCGGTCGAGGCGGAGGAGGCTAGCGAGGAGCGGCATCTTTGAGAGACTGCGAAAAGAGGTTGCGAAGAGAAGAGGGGAACGGCCGCTCCAACGAGAAGAGACGGCAACAAGGAAGAACGAAGGGAAAGGAACGCACGGGGGCGCGCAAGGCGCGTGCACGGGATGGAGGATGGCCTCATGAAGTACGTGATCCTCGGAAATGGTCCCGCCGGGATAAGTGCCCTGAAAGCGATCAGGGAGGTGGACCGCGCCGGTGACATCACCGTGGTGTCGCCGGAGAGGTGGCGGCACTACTCCAAGATCCTCCTGACCTACTGGATCGCCGGGAAGGTGAGGTTCCCAAGCCTGTTCCTGGTCGGCGAGGACTTCTATGAGAAAAACGGCGCCAAGACGGTTTTCGGGGTGGCCGCAACCCGTATCGACCCGGAAGGAAAAGTCGTGGAGCTGTCAAATAGGCAGAGGCTCGCGTACGACAAGCTGCTTCTCGCTATGGGGAGTTCTCCGCAAGTGCCAGATGTATGCGGGGTGAGGCTTCCGGGGGTCTACTACCTGAGGACGTTCGACGACGCCGAGAGAATAGCCCAGGCTGTGTCCTTCGCCCGGCGAGCTGTCGTGATAGGGGGAGGGCTGGTCAGCCTCAAGACCGCGGAAGGCCTGCTCGCCCGCGGCCTCGAGGTATGGATGGTGGTGTCTTCGGGGCGGTTGCTGTCGCAGGTTACTGCCCCCGAGGATGCCGCCCCGGTGCTCAATGTTTTCCAGGGGACGCCCGGGCTTCACATCCTCCTAAAGTGCGACGTCACTAAGGTCGAGGGTAACGGAAAGGTTGAAAGGGTCGTCCTCGGCACCGGCCAGAGCATCGAGTGCGAGATGGTGGTTGTCGGAAAGGGCGTCGCTCCCAACCTTCTCTGCACGCGGGGCACGGGCATTGCCACGGAACGGGGAGTCATCGTCAACGAGATGATGGAAACCAGCGTCCCCGGGGTATACGCGGCGGGCGACTTGGCCGAGGGCTTCGATATCGCCCGGGGCGCGGCTGCTGTGAACGCCTTGTGGTCCAGCGCGGTCTGGCAAGGCAGGGTGGCGGGCTACAACATGGCGGGCCTGCGCGTGACGTACCCCGGCGACGTAGGGATGAACACTGTCACGTTCCGGGGCGCGTGCGTCGCGGCGATCGGAAAGGCCAGGCCCGAGGATGGTGACGAAGTCCACACGCTCACCCGCGGCAACGGCGGCGATGACGGCGATTACGCACGACTCGTGTTCCGGCGGAACCGCTTGGTCGGAGCGGTGGTGGCGGGCAGATACGTCCGCACAGCCGGGGTTCTCCGCAGCCTCATCGCACGCCGGGTTGATGTCTCGTGCATCAAGGACGACCTCGTGCGGGGCAAGATGTCGTACCCGGCTACGGTGAAACGCGTTGCGAGCCTCGATGTCTCCCGGGCTTTCTAACGCCTTCGCGCCGTTCGGGCTGGGGGACTGATCCTCTGGGATCAGCGCTTTTCGGCTGTTCAATTGTTGGGGAGGGTTACCGGCGTACGCCAGGGCAACGAACTGCAAAAGGCTCGGCTCACGCACGCGGCGGCGGGGGGGGGGGCGGCGCGGGGGGGGCGGGGCGGGCGGGCGGGGGGGGGCGGGGGGGGGGGGGGGGGCGGGGGGGGCGG
>JBLNCC010000047.1:0-18481 GCA_050260395.1 Betaproteobacteria bacterium | reverse complement strand
CGTCGCGCCGCTTCACCGTGGCGCTCGCCCGCGCGATTCTCACAGCATCGCCCGCAACCCGCAAGGCTTCGTCCAGGTCGAGCTTGGAGCTGGACGCGAAACCCCAAGCGCCGTCCACGAGCACCCTTATACCGAGACCCTTGTCCTCGCTCACAGATACGCCTCTGACCGCTCCGTTCTTGACGGAGATCGATTCCTGCCGCCTGCGCACTACTCTCACATCGGCATAGCTCGCCCCCCTCGATACGGCGAGATCAAGGGCGTCTTTCAGTTCCGGCACATCCAGCAAGATCGCTCCCTCCTCCGACCGCCAAGCTTCCAGGTGTCTCGTCGCGGACGCGTTGCGGCATGACCCGCGCCCCGCGCCCCGGTATCCACCTATTGGTTGGGTATTCTACATAACGCTGCCCCATCCCTTCACACCAAAGCCCGATTTTCCGGGCTGCTAGCTAAGCGCGTGCATGCGCCCAAGGAAGGAAATCGGCGGGTCGCGCAGAATACGATGTGGCGAACCGCGGCAACCCAGCGTCATCCGCGCAGTATCCCGGCGAAAGCCGTCACATGAGGAGAGATACGATGGAATCAGAATCGCGCACTTCAACGAGGCTCGAGTTCCGAAAGGTCCCTATGGCGAAACCTTATCACGGTCCCGAGATAGAAGAGGCCGTCCTCCAGGTGCTCAGATCGGGGATGCTCATCCAAGGGCGGGTGGTCGAGGAATTCGAAACGGGCCTTGCGAATTACCTGGGCGCCAGGCACGTCGTGGCTGTGGGAAGCGGCACTGCCGCTCTTCACCTCGCCTTCCTGGCACTTGGGGTCGGCCCTGGAGACGAGGTCATCACCACACCGTTCAGCTTCGCGTCGTCCGCCTACGCCATCATGTATTGCGGTGCGACGCCGGTGTTCGCTGACATCGATCCCAGGACCTTCAACATAGACCCAGCGTCGATCGAGGAAAGAATAACCCCGCGCACAGTCGGCATCGAACCCGTGCACCTCTACGGGCAGCCGGCGGAGATGGACGCCATCCGCGACATAGCCGCGCGGCACGGCCTCTTCATCGTGGAAGACGCCGCTCAGGCCATCGGGGCGGAATACCGAGGCAGAAAGATCGGAACCATTGGCGATGTGACGTGTTTCAGCACTTACGCCACAAAGAACCTCCACACCATGGAAGGGGGGTTCGTCGCCACAGAGGACCACGACCTTGCAACGAAAATCAGACGCCTGCGCAACATCGGCCAGGAGAGCAAGTACCGTCACACGCTCGTCGGCTTCAACTACCGCATGACAGAAGTTGCGGCCGCCATCGGGCGGGCACAACTGGGCCTCATAGACGAGTTTTCGAGAGTTCGGCGCCAAAACGCGGCTTACCTTAGCAGCGCGATCTCGTCGCTCCCGGGTGTCACGCCGCCTTATGCCCCGCCCCACGTAACGTGCGTTTTCCACCAGTACACCGTGAGCATCGATGAAAACGTTGCGGGCCGCTCGCGCGATGAGATAGCCGCCTCAATGAAAGCCGCCGGTGTCGAAACGGGCGTGCACTACCCGGAACCGATCTACTCCCAGCCGGCGCTTCGAGACCGGTTCGGAGGGCAAGCCGCGCTTAGTCCGGTCACAGAGCAGGCCTACCGGCGGGTTCTATCGCTCCCCGTTCACCCCGGACTAACAAAAGACGATCTGGACCATGTAGTGCGCGCCCTAGCCAACTCGGTGGGTGTCGGCCTGTAGAGCCGCTGTGGCAGACATGCCCTGCAAAGGAGAAACCAACCAACCCCAAGAAGGTCTTTCGAGGGAGACGTCGAAGCACTAAAGTGCGCCGGCGAAAGTCCCTCGCGCGCTCGCGGGGCGCCCTCGCCAGAGGGCGATGACCGCCGCCCCAGGTTCAACTCGAGCGCGGAGAAGCAGCGCACACCCATGGCGACTTCTCGTGGAATCACACCGTATACACCTGAAATGCCGGCGAGGACCCAGCCATCTCACGCGGGGCCAGGGAGCGCGGTTCGAGCACAGGTGGTCCGGCTCCGGGAGCTCCGGAAAAGGTTTTGTTACGGAAAGGAGGGGAGGCACGGGAGTACGCAAGTCAGCAGCTTCCCGCGCGGAGTGGGCTAAGGTCTGGTACAGGGCACATGTACCCGTGTGA
The DNA here is from genome assembly GCA_050260395.1 of Betaproteobacteria bacterium. Lineage (GTDB taxonomy): Bacteria > Bacillota > SHA-98 > UBA4971 > UBA4971 > UBA6256. Next base: position 16,338 of record JBLNCC010000047.1, on the reverse strand, counting down.
CTCGCACGCTATGCACCTAAGGAGGTTCGGGTATGGCACAGGCGAAATTACAGAACGTGGATGCCGGGTTTCTCGAAAGCGTGTTTCACCTGAGAGAGAACCGAACCAACGTGAGAACGGAGATCGTGGCCGGCATCACGACTTTCATGACAATGGCTTACATCATCATCGTCAATCCATCCATCCTCGGGAACACCGGCATGGACGTCGGAGCTGTGATGGTCGCGACCATCCTCGGCACAGCCCTGGGCACGCTGGTTATGGCGCTTTACGCGAATTACCCGTTCGCCATGGCGCCCGGGATGGGCTTGAACGCCTTCTTCGCATTCACAGTGGTCCTCGGAATGGGCATAAGCTGGCAGACGGCTCTTGCCGCTGTATTCGTTGACGGTGTGATCTTCCTGATACTGACGCTCCTCCCAGTCCGAAAGGCCATCATCAACGGTGTCCCGATGACTCTGAAACTCGCGGTAAGCGTGGGCATCGGCCTCTTCATCGCTTTCATAGGAATGCAAGAAGCTGGGATAATCGTGAGGAATGAGGCCACGCTCGTGGGGCTGGGCAACATAACATCCCCGACGGTTCTCCTGTCCCTGTTCGGCCTGGCTGTGATGGGATTCCTCGTCTCGCGGCGCGTCAAAGGCTCTCTCCTCCTTGGCATCCTCATCACCACGGTCGTGGGGATGATATTCAAGCTGAACCCCGCACCCAGCGGGATCGCTGACATCATCGGCGCTCCACCAAGCCTCGCCCCGACCTTCCTCAAGATGGATTTCAGCGGGCTCTTGGACGTCGGACTGATAACAGTGATCTTCACCTTCACCTTTGTAGACATGTTCGATACGGCCGGTACACTCATCGGTGTCTCAACGAAAGCCGGGTTCCTGAACGAAAAGGGCGAATTGCCCAGAGCTGACCAGGCGCTTCTCGCCGACGCGGTCGGCACCATCGCCGGAGCGATCTTCGGAACCAGCACCGTCACTACGTACGTGGAAAGCGCGTCCGGCGTCGCCGAGGGCGGGCGAACCGGCCTCACCGCTGTCACAGTCGCAATACTGTTCCTGCTCTCGCTCTTCTTTGCGCCGCTCGTGAAGATGATCCCCGCCGCCGCGACCGCCCCAGCCCTCATCATCGTGGGCATCTTCATGATGGAGCCGGTCATGAAGATCGACTTCACCGACTTCACCGAGGCGATCCCGGCGTTCCTTGCCATCGCGATGATGCCGTTCGCGTACAGCATAGCGGAGGGTCTGGTGTTCGGGGTTCTCGGGTACGTCACCATCAAGCTGCTGGTGGGCAGGACGAAAGAGATCAGCGCTACCATGTGGGTGCTCGCGGTGCTCTTCGTTCTCAGGTTCATCCTGCCTCTCATAACCTGATGACAAGACTTGGCTAGGGACCACAAAACCTGGCGCGGCCCTTGGCGCGCGGCCGAGAGACAGGAATGCTCATCGTCCCGGTCGGGTGCTGGGATGCGAGGACATCGGCGTTGTATGCAGCAAGGCCCCTGCGGTGCCTATCGAGGCTCATCGAGGCATCGCATGGGCCTTGTGGTCCGGGCTGACGCGCATGGTTATTCCCATTCGATCGTCGCCGGTGGCTTCGTGCTTATGTCATATACGACGCGGTTCACGCCCTTGACCTCGTTGACGATACGTGTGGAGATCCTCTCGAGCACTTCCGACGGCAGCCTCACCCAGTCGCACGTCATCCCGTCTTCGCTCGTTACCGCTCGGATCACGATGGGCCGCTCGTACGTGCGCATGTCACCCATGACTCCTACGCTCCGCACGTCCAGGAGCACCGCGAAAGCCTGCCAGACTTTGGTATAGAGCCCCGCGGCCTTCATCTCTTCCTCAACAATCGCATCCGCCTCGCGCACTATCTCGAGGCTCTCCGGGGTGACCTCGCCCACCACCCGAACAGCGAGGCCGGGCCCAGGAAATGGGTGACGCTCGATTATCGAGGCCGGCAGACCGAGGTCTCGCCCGATGATCCGGACTTCATCCTTGAAGAGGTAGCGCAGGGGCTCAATGAGCCGCAGCCGCATGGTTTCGGGAAGCCCGCCCACGTTGTGATGGGACTTGATCTTGGCCGCAGGCCCGAGATGGGATCCCGCGCTTTCAATGACATCGGGATACAGCGTCCCCTGGACAAGGAAGTCGACTTCACCGCACTTGCGAGCCTCTTCCTCAAACACGCTGATGAACTCGCGACCGATCCTCTTGCGCTTTTCCTCGGGGTCCACCACCCCGCGCAGCGCGGTCATGAACCTCTCGCGCGCGTCCACGGTGCGGAGCTTCATGTTGAAGTGTTCCCCGAAGGTGGTCTTCACCTGCTCCGGCTCCCCCTTCCGAAGAAGGCCGGTGTCGACGAACACGCACGTGAGCCTGTCACCGATTGCTCGGTGAACCAGGAGCGCAGCCACGGAGGAGTCAACCCCGCCTGAGAGCGCGGCGATCGCGCGCCCGTCTCCCACCTGCTCACGGACGCGCTCCACCTGGTCCTGGATGAACCGGCCGCGAGTCCATGACCTTTCACACCCGCACACCTTGAAGAGGAAGTTCGCCAGGATCTCCTTGCCGTGTTCGGTGTGAACCACCTCCGGATGGAACTGGAGCCCATAGAGCTTCCGCGCGCGGTCGCGCATGGCCGCAACAGCGGTGTTCTCGGTGTGGGCGATAACATCGAACCCGGCGGGAGGCACGTTCACCTGGTCTTGGTGGCTCATCCATGACGTGAAGCTGGGCTCCGCGCCGGCGAAGAGGTCGGACCGGTCGTCCACGAAAACCGTGGTCTTGCCGTACTCCCGCAAGCCCAGATGGGCCACCTCGCCCCCAAGGACCCGCGCCATGAGCTGCATGCCGTAACAAATCCCAAGCACGGGGATGCCCATGTCGAGGATCCGCCGGTCGCATAGAGGGGCGTTCTCCTCATACACGCTCGACGGCCCGCCCGAAAGGATGATCCCCTCAGGCTTCAATTCAGCGAGCCGGGTCGCGGGTGTGCCGTGAGGAAGGATCTCGCAGTACACCTCGAGCTCGCGGACCTTGCGGGCGATCAACATGCTGTATTGTGAGCCGAAGTCAAGGACTACTATCATTTTCGATATACTTCCGGTTTCAACACGCCAACCTGCGGCAGGTTGCGGTAGTATTCCGCGTAGTCAAGGCCATACCCGACCACGAAATGGTCGGGTATGGAGAACCCGCAGTAGTCAGGCACGATGTCCACTTCTCTGCGGCTCGGCTTGTCGAGAAGGGTACACACCTTCACCGAGAGAGGCTTTCTCGCCTTGAAGTTGTTGATGAGATAGTGCATGGTGAGACCGGTGTCTATTATATCCTCGACTATGAGCACGTGTTTGCCTTCGATGGGCTGGTCGAGATCTTTGAGGATCCGCACGACACCCGAAGTCTTGGTGGCCGTGCCGTAGCTCGACACCACGGCGAAATCCATTATCACGGGGATCGACAAATGCCGTATGAGGTCCGCCATGAATACGAGCGCGCCTTTGAGTATGCCCACCACCACAAGGTCGCATCCGCTGTAATCTCGGGAGATCTGCTCGCCGAGCTCCTTGACCCTCTTGGCGATGACCTCTTCGCTCAGGAGGATCTGCTCAAGGTCGTTTACCACTTTATCCGCCTCCCGCAATGTGCTCTCCCCAGCTCCGGCGAGGTAGGCGCCCGCTCACCGTTCCCACCTCTTCTCATCGGTCAGCTGGAACAACGTGTATATTATACAATCTCCGTCCCCTGGGGACAAGCACCATGCGTCACCGGGCAGCGGCGCGAAACCGCAAGAGCTCAGTAAGCGCTCAGTCGTTCTTGTTATGGTCACGCGCGCACTCTCCGGCGGTCCCCCTCAAGGTTTCCACCGCATGGGGGATGGCCGGGAGGAGCACTGCTAAGCTTTCCTCGACCCCCTTCGGGCTGCCGGGCAGGTTCACGATCAGGGTCTTCCTTCGGATGCCCGCGGCAGCCCTGCTCAACATTGCATGAGGCGTCTTGGCGAACCCAGCCGCGCGCATGGCCTCGGGAATCCCGGGGACGAGCCGGTCAATGACCGATCTCGTGGCCTCAGGCGTGACGTCGCGCGGGCTGAATCCCGTGCCTCCCGTGGTCAGGACCACGTCAACCCCGAGCTTATCGGCCATACGGCGCAGTTCCTCGACGATCAAGTCGTATTCGTCGGGGATGATGCGCCTCTCCACGACCCTGCCGATGCTCGAGACCATGCGCTCGATGACGTCGCCGCTCTCGTCGTGCCTCTCCCCCCGGCTTCCTTTATCGCTCACCGTCAAGACCGCGAACTCAACCGGCGTTTTCACCCGTATCTCATCTCCCCGCTCGATTTCTCCACCCCGTACCACTCTCGCGAACACTCCCTCGCGCGGCATCACACACTCGCCCACTTGCCGAAAGATGGCGCACCCCGCGTGACACTCCTTGCCTATCTGGGTGATCTCAAGCACCGCCTCGGGCCCTATCTCAAGACGGGTGCCCGCCGCCAAGTGATGGAGGTCGATGCCACGGGTGGTGATATTCTCCGCGAACGCCCCCGGCCCAACCTCGATTCCCCTCGCGCGCATCTTATCGATGCTCTCCTCCGCTAGCAGGCTCACTTGCCGGTGCCACGGACCGGCGTGGGCGTCCCCTTCGAAGCCGTGCCCTTCCACAAGCCTGGCCCGACCGACGTCGCGTTTGCTCACGCCCCTCGTTTCGCTGACACACACCGCAACGACTAGCCCTCCCAAATCGCCTCTCCCTCCCGCACAAACTCGCCGCTCTTGCCGCCGGACTTGCGCACGAGCCTCACATCGCCTATCACCATGGACCGGTCCACCGCCTTGCACATGTCGTAAATGGTGAGCGCGGCCACGCACGCGCCGGTAAGGGCCTCCATCTCGGCCCCGGTCTTTCCGAAGGTGCGCACCGTGACCTGAACGTCGACGACTCCGCTGGCAACGTCGGTCCGAAAGTCCACGTCGATCCCGGTGATGGGAATGGGATGGCACATCGGGATCAGCGAGGACGTGCTCTTCGCGCCCATCACCGCAGCCACCCTCGCCACCCCGAAGACGTCGCCCTTCGGCCCCTCGCCCCTCTCGGCCATCGCGAGGGTCTCAGGAGCCATCCGGACCCTGCATCGAGCCTGTGCCTCGCGGGCGGTGTCAGGCTTTGATGTCACGTCGACCATCCGCGCCTTGCCCGACCCGTCAAGATGGGTCAAGGTCCCCCCAGATACTCCTTCCGTCATCGGCTAACCTCCCCGAGCGCTCGCCTGCTCCCCCCATTGTGTCAACCGCCGATCTCACACAGGGACGGTGAAGGGCTCGACGCACCATCGCCCATCACGCTTGCGCGCGCTGCGCCGCTTTCCGGCTTCATGCTCACCGCTTTCCGTATAAGCCCCGCGATGACGCCGTCATCGGCCCCATCGCGAAGCGGCCCTCGCAAGTCGACCCCAGACCTCGCGAGAAGGCACGGCAGGAGCTTGCCATCGGCCGTGAGGCGCAGCCTGTTGCACCTCACGCAAAAGCCGTCGCCCTCCCTGGATATGAAGCCGACTCGCCCGAGGGCTGCGGGAAGCTGCAGGTAGGTCGCGGGGCCAGACTCGCCTGCCTCCAAGCCCGGCCGGCTTGCCGCCACGGCCGAGCCCGGCGCCTGGCAAGCGACCGAGGCGCCACCATGGGCAATGGCTTTCACCCTCTCCCTCACCTCTTCAATGGAGACCACATGGGAAAGCCCAAGGCTCCCGCCGTTGCCCCAGAACGGCATGAGCTCTATGAACCTCACATCCCAGGCGTGTTCCAGCGTGAGTCTGGCGAGATCCTCGATCTCCCAGTCATTCACGCCCCGGACCACCACGGCGTTCAGCCTGATGGGACGAAGCCCTGCCGCTTCCGCAGCGGCTATGCCGTCGAGCGCCGCCCGGATGTCGCCACGCCGCGTGATCCTCGAGTACACGTCGGGCTTCAGCGTGTCCAGGCTGATGTTGACCCGCTTGAGCCCTGCGGCCGCAAGCTCGGCCGCGTGGTCGTGGAGAAACGTGCCGTTGGTGGTCATCGCAAAGTCGCGGAGGCCCGGAATAGCGGCGATCATCCTCACGAGCTCCACGAGGCCCTTGCGCACAAGGGGCTCGCCTCCCGTGATCCTGACCTTCTCGATCCCGAGGGCGGTGGCGATCCGGACCACGCGAGCGATTTCCTCGAGCCTGAGTATCTCGTGGTGGGACCGGGGCTTCACCCCGTCCTCAGGCATGCAATAAACGCACCGGAGGTTGCACCTGTCTGTCACGGACACGCGCAGATACGTGATCCTCCGGCCAAAGTTGTCTACGAGCCCCGTCACCTTTGCCACACGACCTTTCCGGTGTCCGATACGTCGTACCCGCCAAGCCCCACGACCGCCGCCTTGAAGTCGTCCGACCTCATCACGGCGAGAAGCTTCTCCATCATTGAAGAGCCGAGGAAAGCCTTGGTGGTGAGGAGATCGTATCGTTCCTTCGCGACCGGCACGAAATCCAGGCCGAGCGCCGCCGCGGCGCTGCGTATCCCGAGACCCACGTCGGCGGCTCCGCTCGCCACGCAGGACGCGACGCCCATATGCGTATATTCTTCGCGCTCGTACCCCGCTATCCTTCCCGGATCCACACCAAGCCTTGCGAGCTCGAGGTCCAGGAGCACCCTGGTTCCCGCGCCCTTCTGCCTGTTCACGAAGACCACGCCGGGCCTTGCGAGGTCGCCGAAACCGGAGATCCCTTTGGGATTTCCCTTGGCGACAATGAAGCCCTGCTCGCGATGGACGAGGTTCACGAGAGCGAAGCCCTTCGTCCCGAGGAACCGCTCGACGTAGGGAACGTTGTACTCCCCGGTCTCCTCATCGATGAGGTGAACTCCCGCGAGGTGGGCCTCGCCCCTCCGGACCGCCATGATCCCCCCCATGCTGCCCACGTGCGCAGAGGAGAGGCTCGTGCCGGGATACCTGCACGCAAGATGGCTTGCGAGGAGATCGAGAGTGAGATCGTGGCTGCCTATCACGACTATGGTGCTGGATATGTCATCGGGCTCCCGCAGCAGCTCCACCTCGACCGTGGACGACTCCTCCACACCCTGAGCCGAGGGCGGTATGCGGATCAACCCGTCCGCCCTCACAAGGGACATCACTGCGGCCGCTCCCCGCGCAAGCGGCGTGACCACGCGCTTCCCGTTCACCTCGCCCACCTTGACCCTGACGAACTCGTCCACGCCCGGCGTCGAGACGATTCGCCGGGTTGCCACGGCGAGCACCTTCGGGCGGCTCCGCGCTGGCCGCCCCAACATCCTCGCCACGAGCGGTTTCAGGAAGAGTTCGCACGCGAGCGAAGCGGACACGGGGTACCCGGGGATCCCTAAGAACGGTCGCCCGCAAGCGATGCCCAGGATGGTAGGTTTCCCGGGTTTGATCGCGACCCCGTGGACCAGGAGCTCGCCTAGGGAGCTCGCCACGTGACTCGTGTAGTCTTCGCTGCCGGCTGAGGACCCCGCATTCACGACGACGATGTCGGCCGCGTCGGCGGCGGCGCGCACGGCCCCCATAATGGCTTCGTAGTCGTCTTTCACGATGTCATGCAGGATGGGCTCGCCACCCCATTCGTGAACCATGCCGCCCACGATCCTCGAGTTGAATTCAACGATGTTCCCGGGCGCAAGCGGAGTTCCGGGCGGCACGAGCTCATCGCCGGTGGGAATCACAGCCACCTTCGGTTTCCTGCGGACGCTCACCTCCGTGACTCCTGCGGCGAGCATGGCTCCGAGATCCGCAGGCCGGATGGCGTGATTCGCCGGCAGGACGAGCTCCGTGGCCACGATGTCCTCGCCCACGGCGCGCACGTGCTGCCACGGTTTTGCCGGGGCAATGACTGTGACCGAGTCCTCTCGCACCTCAACGAGGTCCTCAACCATGATGACAGCGTCGAACCCGGGCGGCAGCGGGTCTCCGGTATCGACCCACCGCGCCTCCTCTCCGAGGCGCAACGTAACGGGGTTTCTCTCGCTTGCGCCAAACGTGGCTTCGGCGCGAGTGGCGATCCCGTCCATGGCGCACGAATGATAGTACGGCGAGGACACGCACGCCACCACGGGCGAGGCGGTGATGCGCCCGAGCGCGGGGATGTCCACGGGAATCGTCTCGCCCTCCCGCGGAGCCGTCATCCCCCTCGCCTCGAGAGCCGACAAGAACCTTTGCAGCGCCTCATCGAGAGGCGTCTCTTTGAGGTATACATCGCGCTTCGTCATCTCCACCCTCCAGTCCGCTCGTTGTCGGGAGCAGCCACATCACGGCCGCTGGAGAGAACGCGGGGGCTCCCATCCCGACGCCCAAGCGCGCCACCCACGCGGCACAGCTAAGTGAGGGTGCATTAGTCGTCGCCCCTCTTCCAGTAATTGCCAGCTACCGGTGTTGCACCCACACTTAGAACAGCGAAACGGTGACACGAGCGCCTTTCTCCAGGCCCTCGACGTCCGCCGGGATCCTAACGATCCCGCTAGACGCCACAAGCCCTGATATCAGTGAGGATTTGGTGAAGACCGGGTCCGCCCACACCTCTCCGTCACGCGTCACCACGTTCACTCCGATATAATCCTCCCGCCCAGCCGCAGACGGCACGTTTGCCCCGAGACGGGCCAGAAGCTCGCGCCTCTCAGGGACCGTGCCCATCCACCTCGCTATGGCAGGCTCCACGAAAAGCCTGAAGACTGTGAGACAGGACACGGGGTGGCCTGGCAGCCCGAACACGGGCTTCCCTCCGGCGACCGCGAGGATGGTGGGCTTGCCCGGCCTCACAGCGACGCCGTGCACCAAGACCCCGGGCGGCCCGAGGGAGTCCACCGCGTCGCGTGTGAAGTCCCGCGCGCCAATGGAGCTTCCGCCCGAAATGATGAGCATGTCCGCGCCGGCGAGTTGCTCCCGCATCGCCGAAGCAAGCTCGCGGTAATCGTCTCGCACGATCCCAGCAGCGAGAGGCCTTCCGCCCGCCGCGAGCACGGCTGCGCACAGGGAATACGAGTTCGTGTCGCGCACCTTCCCCGGCGGAGGGGTGCCCGCGACCTCCACGAGCTCGTCCCCGGTGGACATTATCGCGACATTCGGCCTTGCCGCGACCTTCACGCGAGACACGCCGGCGGCAGCGAGAGCCCCGATGTCCTGCGGACGCAGTCTCGCACCCTTCTTCAACAGCACGTCGCCGCGCGCCACATCCTCCGCCGGGCCGACCGCGTTCTCGCCTGGCGCCACGGCCTTCTCCACCGCCACGAGCCCCCCGCCCGTCTCCATGGTGGCCTCCACCATAACCACGGCGTCCGCGCCTTGCGGCAGCATCGCCCCGGTCGCGATCCTCACGCACTCCCCCGGCTTCAGCGCAAAGCACGCGGCGTCCCCGATTCGCACCTCGCCAGCGACGGCGAGGAGCGCCGGCATGGCGTCGGTAGCCCCAAAGGTGTCCCGGGCGCGCACGGCGAAGCCGTCCACGGTCGACCTGGGAAAGCCCGGAATGTCCGCGGGAGCGGTTACATCCTCCGCAAGCACACGACCGTAACCCTCGAGGAGGTCGACGGTCTCGATACGGCGCGGTCCGTACTCAAAGTGCTCCTCCAGCCTCCGCCACGCCTCATCGGGAGGCAGAACCGACAGGAAAACCGGCAACTGCATCACCGTCCTGAGACAAGATCCAGCGGGCGGAACCGGCAAGAGCGGAGAGGGCCCGCCTCATCTCGTCGCCGAGCACGTCTCTAACCGGCCCGTCAGCCACGATCCGCCCGCCTGCCATGACCGCGGTCCTCTCAGCCAGGAACGGAATCTCTATGACATCGTGGGTCACGAACACCGTGGTCACGCGCGTCTCGCGAACCACCTCGGCCAGCTCGGCCAGGAGCGCTATCCTGGTTGGGACGTCCAGCGAGCTCGTGGGCTCGTCCAGGAAGAGCACCTCAGGCTCGAGGACGATGGCCCTCGCCAGGCTCACCCTTTGGCTTTCGCCGCCAGAGAGCGCCCGCGCACGCCGCGCGGCCAGGTGCTCGATGTTGAAGGCGGCGAGCGCCCGTCCCACTCTGGCGCGGATCTCTTCGCGCGGGACGCGGCGCATCCGAAGGCCCACCGCCACGTTGTCAAACACCGTGCCGTCCAGGAGGTACGGGCGCTGAAGCACCATGGCCATGCGACGCCGGAGTCTCAGGAGGTTCGTGCGCTTTTCGACCTTCTCCCCGCACGCGAAAACCTCGCCTGCCCCGGGCCGGAGGAGACACGCCATCACTTGAAGGAGAGTGGTCTTCCCGGCGCCGTTAGGGCCTACCACCGCCAGGGTCTCACCGCGCCGCACCACGAGGCGCGGGACGTCCAGCACCATCTTGGAGCCACGGAATACCTTGACGTCCCTGAGCTCGAGAACAGCCTCTTCCAACAGTACCATTCCCCTCCCCCGTCCCGGACACGGGCTTGCGCCGCGCCTCGCGGGTGGCCTACGCACGCCCGCCCTTCTGCTGCAGGTGCGTGAGGCCGAACGTGACGCCGTAAGCGAGCGCCAAGAGGATCACGCTGAGCGCTATCGCGACATCAAAATGACCGCGCGACACCTCCATGGCTGTCGCGGTGGTAAGGATGCGCGTCTGGCCCATCACGTTTCCGCCGACCATCATGGACGCACCGATCTCGGAGACCACGCCCCCGAAGCCAGCTATCACCGCGGCGAACACCGAAAGCCTAGCCTCACCCAGGAGTATCCAAAGCAGCTGCCATCGCGACGCGCCCAGCGAAAGCATCTGTAACCGCACCCCCGGGTCGAGCTGGCCTATGCCAGCCATCGTGAACCCCGTGACTATGGGCATCGCTATGACCGACTGGGCTATCACCATGGCGGTTGGGGTATACATGAGGTGCAGGAAACCCAGGGGCCCGTATCGCCAGAGAAGGATGCTCACCCACAGCCCCACCACCACGGGCGGGAGCCCCATTCCGGTGTTGATAAGGCTGACAGCGGTCTGCCGCCCGCGAAAAGTGGAGAGCGCGAGTACGGTCCCAAGGGGCACGCCTACCACCACGGCTATCAGGGTCGCGAGCCCCGACACTCGTAGGGTGAGCAAGGTGATCCGGATGACCTCACGGTCTCCCCTCACAAGAAGCCAGAACGCCTTGACGATGCCCTCGATTACAAGGTCCAACCCGGCATCACCGTCCGAGACCGTCTTCGCTCTTGCCGGCGTCGGCGAAGAAGAGCGGTTCGCCGTAATCCTTGACTCCGAACGAGGCGATCACCTTTTGGGTGTCCGGAGCCACCATGAAGTCCACGAAAGCCTTGGCTCCCGGGCCGTTCACTTTGTCGAACTTCTCAGGGTTCACCTGCATCACGTGGTAGATGTTGAGAAGCATCGCGTCACCCTGCACCAAGACCTCCAGGCCGAGGCGCTTCTTGAGGGCAAGATAGGTACCCCGGTCCGTCAGCGTATAGCCTTCTTTCTCCGACGCGATATTGAGGGTTTGCCCCATGCCTGAGCCGGCCTCCTGGTACCAACGCCCTCCAGGCTGTATCGAGGTCTTGGCCCAGATCTCCTTCTCTTTCTTGTGCGTGCCCGAGTCGTCGCCCCGCGACACGAAAACCGCCTCTGCCGCCGCGATCTTCTTGAAGGCTTCAGGCGCGGAACTCAAGCCGCGTATCCCCGCCGGGTCACTCGGCGGCCCGACGATTATGAAGTCGTTGTGCATGACCAGCCTGCGGTTGGTTACAAGCCCGCTCTTCACGAGCTCCATCTCTGACTCGGGCGCATGGCACAAAAGCACATCGGCCTCGCCCCGCGCGCCGAGCGCGAGCGCCTGCCCTGTGCCGACGGCTATGGTTTTCACTATGTAACCGGTCTCGCTTTCGAACATGGGAACGAGCACGTCGAGCAGGCCGGTGTCCTGGGTGCTCGTGGTGGTAGCCAGGATGACCTCACGCGCGGCGGGCGCCGCGGTGGCAGCGGTTCCGAGGGCAGCAGCGAGGAGGATGCCCGCGACAAGCGCGAGCGCGAGGAGACGAGCTTCCACATGACGACACAGGAAACCTTTGGGCTCTGGCATGATCCTTAACATCTCCTTTCCAATAGTGGGAGGCTTGCCAGTTTCCCAGCAAACCCTCGAGCCGCGAAGACGTGACTTTCGCGGCTGCCGGTCACCCGCCATCCGTGAAAGGCGCAGGCGCAGTGACTCGGAGCATCAGATTCGCACTTTGACCCAGTTTGACTCAAGTATAGCACACCTCTTGCCGACCCGACCCAGGGATCACCTCCTTCCTCTTATTTCCGGGCGCCGCGTGTCGCCCGGACCGGCGTAGATCAGCGCGCGCTCTGTGTGGGGGTGTGAAGATGCTCCCGACTTTCGGGAGGGGTTGCCGGTGATTGCGCGAGCAACGCCAAGATCCGGCCGCTCCCTTCATGAGCCGGGTTTTGGCGAAGCGCGTACGCACACCGCTTGGGGCGCCCTCCCCGAGTTCAACACCGGCGGCCCGGCCAACCGCTGAAAATGCCACAACGACTAACGCACCCTCGCATAGCACCGTCAGGGGAGCTCTATACCGAGCGCGGATGCCGGTTCGACCACCTTGGTGCTTATGGTGTACTCGTAAACATCAGAGCCGGGCTCCTGGTATACCCACATGTCCTCTATCTTGCAGATGAGCGGTTCACCCCTCAGCGTCACCCACGCCGTTATTTCGTATTTCACGGGTTTAGCACCGACGCCCGCTTCAGTCAGGCTCGCCTCGAACCGCTTCAACCAGGCGGGGCTCGCGAAACTCAGGACCGCGCACCGGACGCGCTCGACCTCCTCCTCTCCGGTCTTGGTGACGTTTTCGACGTCGCGTAGGTCTCCACCGAGAATGGTCTCAACCCCCGTCACCCCGGAGAGCCATTCGAGTTCTGAACGAACCGCCTCGTCGCTCACGTCCGCCGCACGCTCGACCCGGACCCACTCCCCACCGGTGCCTTCACCGAGGGGCCTGCCGCCGGGCGTTTCGAGGTCGAGCAGGCGGTAAGCGATGGACTGGCCCACCCGGTATGCCTCTATCCCTCCGTCCTCAGAAGACGATGTGTAGTGGACACGGTCGGGAGCCACATACTCCGTGACACGGGTCCAAACGCCCGTGCCGAGAGCTCTGACCTCCCGGGCGGATAGGAGCTTCTCCGAGGAGGGAAACGCCGTTTCCTCGACCACTCGGACGCTCTTCAGGGCTAGCGTGTTGTTCACCGCAGCCCTCAACAGACCTGCCGGGTCTTGGCCTGACTCACGCGTCTTCGGAAGACAACCCGCGAGCCCAACCAGACACAACAGGAGCGCAAAGGCGAGCTTACACGCCCCCATACGCACAAGCGCCCACCTCCTTGAGCCCCCCACAGGGTGCGAGCCAGCACGTGCCCCGCCGGGGGATAGGTAACTGAGCAAACCTCGCTATCCACGAAACCTCCCCTGGCGCCAGGAAGGACCTCTAGGGAATATTCGACGCCTCGCCTGGAAATCCTAGCGTTCGGGGTGAATTCCTTGGCTTCTCCCGGCCGAAACACGCTCCGCCGCGGCCTTGCCTCTCGCCACCTCTCCATGATATCCATAGGTGGGGTCATAGGGGTGGGGATGTTCCTCGGAAGCGCCGCCACGGTGAGGCTGGCCGGCCCCGCGGTGATCCTGTCCTTCGCGCTCGGCGGCGTCATCATGATGATGGTGATGCTCGCCCTCGCTGAGATGTCCGTGGCCGAACCGGTGGAAGGCTCTTTCCGCACGTATGCAGCGGAATCGCTGCACCCGTATGCTGGCTTCGTGGTTGGTTGGACCTACTGGATCGCCTGGGTGGTCATCATGGCTGCCGAGATCGTCGCAGCCTCCACGTACATGCGTCTTTGGGTTGCTCCTGAGCTCGCCCTCGCCTTCGGCCTCGTGTTCGCCGTGGCGATGACCCTCGTGAACCTCGCGAGCGTCAGGTCGTTCGGCGAGTTCGAATTCTGGTTCGCCATGATAAAGGTCGCCGCCATAGTCGCCTTCATCCTGATAGGCGCGGCCGCAATACTCGGGATCGGCCCCTTCACTCCGATAGGCATCAAGAATTACGTGGGGCACGGGGGTTTCGCCCCGAGGGGAATCGGCGGCGTGCTCCTCGCAATGGTCATGGTGATGGTAGCCTACGGCGGGACCGAGGTCATCGGAGTTGCGGCAGCGGAGACGCAAGACCCGGCAACCAGCGTTCCTCAAGCCGTGAAGGGCGTCGCCATAAGAACCATCGTCCTGTACATCGGCTCCATGGCCGTGCTCGTGGGCACGATACCGTGGTTCGAGGTGGGGCTCGGCGCGAGCCCGTTCGTTCGGGTATACCAACTGCTCAGGATCCCGGCCGCCGCAGATATCATGAACTTCGTGGTCATCACGGCGGCGTTGTCCAGCATGAATTCAGGGCTGTACACGAGCTCGCGCATGCTGTACTCGCTGGCCGAAGCCGGGGCCGCTCCAAAGTTCTTCAGCAGGCTCGGCAAGAAATCCCGCGTTCCATATCTCGCGGTCATCGGCAGCACTTTCTTCCTGTACGTAGGCGTGATCCTGTACTACCTGGTGCCGAAAACCGCGTTCCTCTACATCACGGGAATAGGAGGCTTCGGGTTCCTGTTTTCGTGGCTGATAATAAGCTTGTCCCAGATATACATGCGCCGGCGCATCCTGGCGCAGAACCCGTCAGCGCTCAGGTTCAGGATGCCCGGGTATCCGTATACCTCATGGATGACGGTTGCCCTGATAGCCGGCGTGATCTTGACGCTGCCGTTCGTGCCCGGACAGCGCGTCGGCCTCGTCTCGGGTCTCGTCTGGATCGCCGCGGTCTCTCTTTACTGGCTGGTCTCGTGTAAGAAGCGTTTCGCGCCGAGGCTAATCACGACGAAGGGGCTCGCAAGGCTGGAGTTCGCCAGCATGATCGGGTGGAGAGGGCTCGAGCGGAACGCCGACAGCGGGGACGACGGGTCTCGTGGCGGGTCCGGCGGGAAAGATGGGTGAATTGTAGTTCGCGACCACCTCAGTGCCAGGATAGTAGTGCTTCAGGATGTCCACGTACGAGTACACGGGATTCCCGCACTCGTCTCGCATCGACGCCATGCCCTGCGCTCCCCATTGGCTGAGGCCGACCCCGTGGCCGTACCCCACGCCGTCGATGATGACGAGGGTTCCAGGCCACTTAAGTTCGCCCGCAGACCCAGGCCCGACAGCCTTCCCTAGGACTACCACGTCCCTGTCAAGGCTGACGACGTAGCCTTTCGCAGAGGCGCCTTCCCTCAGCGCTACGCATCCACCGACCACCGGAAGCGTTGGCTTCGCCGTGCCGTCCGTCGCGGCGCTCCCAGGCCCGCCGTTGCGAGCCGTTCCGTTCGGGCCTACATGTGCCCCGGGCGCGTCAGGGGCTTCGTTGGGCACGACTATCCCCGTCTCCTCGGGTCCCACGACCCTGATAGTGAAGCGGGGGCTCTTGAGCCCCACCTTACGCCTGATCTCTTCCCTCGTGAGGGTCATGCTGGCGGACGGCGTGCTAAAGCGGTAGGTCAGGACCTTGTCGCCCGAGATCAGCGCAGGCTCTATCCGTGCGGGAAACTGCGCCTGAAGGCCAAGCTTGGTGAGGAGGTCCGACGCCCATAACGCTGGGGGGTTCTGCCACACGTAGTGAGGGGACGCCTGGTCGAAATCAGCCACAGCCTCGAGGTATGGCTCGTCGTCTCCCCCGGGCCAGACATCCTCGTCACCCTCGGTCGTCCCACCGCCTGAGGCGAAGTAATGCGCGTTGATGAGGTTGCCCTGGTATGTGACGACCTCGCCGCGCGTTTCCGTCACCGCGCGCCTGAACGACTCGATGGCGTGCCCGCCCGAGTACTTCTGGTACGCCACGGTGTCGTCCACATCGTAATCCCGGCCAGAGCTCGCGGCCTTCCGGTAAAGCGCGTAGGTCCTCGCAGCCACAGCCTGAGCTTTTAGCGCCTCCATCTCCCAGCTTGGGTATACCTCCCCCGCGAGCACGCCCTCAACGTAGGATTCGATGTCGATACGGTTGATGGCCACGAGCTCGACCTTCCCGTCCCAGGAATCCTTCCTTCTTATCTCGAGCTCACCTCTGTATCTGACACCCCCAAGAGTAAAGCCAATGTCAAGGGAGTCCCGGGGCGCAATGCGTACGCCCCCGCTCACGAAGGACATAGTCCCACCCGATGAGGTCACCAACACGACTTCGCCCGGAAGGTCTCCGGCGCGCACCTCGAACGGGCCGTCCGCGGTCGAATGGAGTGCCTTTTCGGACGCCGTGGGCCTCACA
>JBLNCC010000046.1:0-10543 GCA_050260395.1 Betaproteobacteria bacterium | reverse complement strand
AGGAGGCCACGGCCACGCTTTCACGCGCGGTTGCTGCGAGCCCGGACGCGCCCGATGCGGCCACGGCTTTCGACCTCCTTGGTTACGTGTCGTGGTGCATGGGCCGGGAAGAAGAAGCATTGGCTGCGTTCCGGGAGAGCCTGCAACGCGCCGCCGACGCTCGGGGACGGTTTCGCGCAAGGGTTGGGGCGGGGCAAGCGCTGCTGGATTTGGGTAAGGTGGAGGATGCCTGCCGCGAGTTCGAGGGCGCGCTCGAGGTCGCGACGGGGCCGGAAGATCTCGACATCGCGTACACGCTTCTCGGCATAGCAAAGTTCGAGGCTAAGGACGCGGTTGGGGCGGCGGAGATGTTTTCCCGCGCGCTGGAGGCTTTCCCGGAGAACCCAGTCGCCTCCGCCTATCTAGAGAAGCTTTCGTTCGGCATGCCCATATACTTTGCGAGCGTCAGGGAGGCGCTTCAAAGAACTGGCTCCGGCGGGTCGGGCGCTGCTGCCGCCACACCGGCCCCGGGTGCCGGTGGCGGGGTCGCCGCAGGTGCCACAGGTGCCGCGGGCGCCGCGGCCACCACGGGCGCCGCGGCCACCACGGGCGCCACGGCCACGCACGGCGCGGGGAGCCCCGCCGGTGGAGCCGGTGGGAGCGGTGCGCCTGCACCTGTAAACGGGATGCTGCTTATAAACGGGGGAGCTCCATATGCCGCGACGCCCCAGGTGAAACTCATGCTAGGCGTGGACCCGGTCGTTCCTGTGAGGGGGTTCTTCCTCGCCGTGGGCGACGAGCCCTTCAGGTGGCACGACTGGCGGTCCTCGGTCATAGAGTGGCGCCCGCGCGGCGAGGCGAAGGACGGGGAGACCCTCGTCAAGGCGGTGTATTATGTTGATGCCCTTTTCGTGCCTGGCGGCACCAGCGGCAGGGCAGGGACGGGCGCGCGGGGCGCGTGCGTGGCGGAGGCTTCCATCGTGTTGGACCGCGAGCCGCCTTGGGGTTCGCTCGAGATAAATGGCGGGGCGCGTTTCACCAATGAGACGCGGGTTACCTTGCAGTTGCGGGCGAACGATCGCACGAGCGGCGTGCTCAACGTGTCCATGAGCAACGATGGCGCCACGTGGAGCGCGTGGACCATGTACCAGCTCACGAAAGACTGGGACGTTCCGCCGGGCGACGGTGCCAAGAAGGTATACGCACGGTTCCAAGATAGAGCGGGGAACGTATCCGCGCCCGTCTCGGCCCGGATCGTGCTGGATACGCGCCCCCCGGACCTGTTGTGGGTCCGCGTGGCTGCTCTCGGCGCAACGGCCGCTGATATCGTGTGGGCGACCGGTGAGGACTCGGACTCGGCGGTCGAGTACGCCGAGGATCAGGATGCGGGGCGAAAGTCGACGACGGTCCGAGACAGGGACATGACTATGCTTCACCATATCAGGTTGGACGGCCTGAAGCCTTCGACCAAGTACAGGTTCAGGGTGCTCTCCCGAGACGTGGCGGGAAATGTCGCTGCCTCCCGGGTGTTCGAGTTCTCCACAAAGGCGGCGAACGACGGATCGTGAGCGCGCCCGGTCGGGGTCCCAGGTCGGGGTTGCGGGCGCTCCTGGGATGGAGCGCCAGCCTGGCTCAAACGAAGGAGAGGTTCAAAGCGCGATGGGCGAAACGAGACCTGGTCGCTACGACGTGATAATCGTGGGCGCGGGCCCGGCCGGCATCTTCTCCGCGCTCGAGCTTGTCGAGGCGACTCGCGGCCGGATCAGGATGGTCATCGTCGAGAAGGGCTCCGATCTGGATGCCAGGGTTTGTCCATCCAACGAGGGCAAGACCGCGTGCCGTCGGTGTCAACCGTGCAGCATCGTGTCTGGCTGGGGCGGGGCGGGCGCGTTCAGCGACGGGAAGCTCACCCTGTCCACGAAAGTCGGCGGGATGCTCGACGTGTATATAAGCGATCAGAAGCTTAAAGAGCTTATTGAATATGTGGACGGCATCTACCTTGGGTTCGGGGCGCCCACAAAGGTGTACGGGGGAGACGAGGAGGCTCTCCACGAGCTCGAGCGGAAAGCCCTGATTGCGGAGTTGAAGTTCATCCCCGCGAAGATCAGGCACCTCGGCACCGGTAAGACGAAAGACGTCCTGGACGGCATGAAGAAGCACCTCGCCCAATACGCCGAGATAGCGCTGCGCGAGAGCGCAACCAGGATCTTGGTGCAAGACGGCAAGGTCGCCGGGGTCGAGACGTCCAAAGGCCGCACCATCCTGGGAGATTACGTCATCGTGGCCCCGGGCAGAGACGGAGCAGAGTGGCTCGCGCATGAGGCGCGCAGGCTCGGACTCTCTATGGCCATCAACCCTGTGGACATCGGCGTGCGTGTGGAGCTGCCGGCCGTGGTGGCGGAGCCTCTCACGAACGTGGCATACGAGTCGAAGCTCATCTACCACTCGCGTTCATTCGACGACAAGGTGCGTACTTTCTGCATGTGCCCTTACGGAGAGGTCGTCACAGAAAGCTCAGACGGGCTAATCACGGTCAATGGTCACACGCACTTCGAGAAGAAAACGGAGAACACCAATTTCGCGCTTCTCGTGAGCAAGACCTTCACCGAGCCGTTCAAGGACCCCATAGCGTACGGCAAATACGTGGCGGGCCTCGCGAACCTCCTCGGCGGTGGGGTGATCGTCCAGAGATTGGGCGATCTCATCACAGGCCGCCGGTCCACAAGGGAGAGGCTGTCCAAGGGCACGGTCGTCCCCACGCTGGAGGACGCCACCCCGGGCGACCTCAGCTTGGTGTTTCCCTATAGGCATCTCGTGAGCATCATAGAGATGCTGAAGGCGCTGGACGCCGTGGCACCCGGCGTCTACGGGCGTAATACCCTGCTGTACGGGGTCGAGGTGAAATTCTATTCTTCCCGGCTGTCTGTGACCGGCTCCCTCGAGACGCAGGTCAAGAACCTCTTCGCCATCGGCGACGGCGCTGGCATCACGAGGGGGCTCATGCAGGCGTCCGCTTCAGGCGTCGTGGCGGCCCGGGAGATCCTGAGCCGGCTCGGGAAGCGCTGAGCTGAAAGGTCTCTCCGACGAGGCGCTCCAAAGTCATGGTTGACGCCGGGTGGTGCATAAGTTATACTGGAACTTGGTAATAGTGGGAACCCTTGCGTGGGTGAGGGGGAGTATTAAGTGAGAGGAGAAGGGAGGTCGCGCGGATGATCATCAAGGCGTTGCACGTCGTCAAGGTATGGCTTGCCGGTGTTGCCCCGTCCCGTGCGCTCGCGAGCGCGCGTTCGGACGGCGGTTCCGTTTACGCGCGGCCGGACCCTGCCTTCTAGCTGGTAGATAATGGCAGGGTCGTGGGCCGCACGAGTGCCCACGACCCTTTATATTTGGCGCTGAACACCCTTTGGCGCCGACTTCAGGGGAGTCGTGGGCAAGACCCGGCTCTCCTTTTTTGGTTTCGCACGAGTACACCGTTTTTCTCCCTGGCTTTCCGCTGTCAGGGCCTGAAAGCGAGGTTTGCGCAGCATGAAAGAGCGAGAGATAGCACTTCAATGTACCGGCGCTCGGAAGGTGTTCTGCATAAGGAAGGAGACGGCGCCCAAGGCGAGGGCATCCGATGGATGCCAGGCTTCGGGGGCCGCCCCTGCGCCGACGGCGGCAAGGGAAAGGCATACGCTGCCGCGGGCTGTCGCAGCGCTCTTCCCGAGGAGCGTGAGGGTGGAGGCTGTATCGGGCGTAACGTTCAGCGTGAAGCGCGGCGAGATATTCGGCATCTTGGGGCCTAACGGCTCAGGCAAGTCCACGCTCATCAGGCTGATATCCACGCTGCTCCTTCCCGATGAGGGCGAGATCAAGGTGTTCGGCCACGACGTGGTGCGGGAACGTTTTGCGGTGAGGCGCATGATAAACCGGGTCTCAGTGGAGGCGGCCTTCTTCAAGAAGCTGTCGGCGATGGAGAACCTGAGCTACGCCGCGCGTCTTTACGACGTCGACATCCGCTGGGCACGACGGAAGGCCATCGAGATCTTGAACCGTTTGGGCTTCAGCGAGAGCAAGGCGTACGAGCCGCTCGAGGACCTGTCCCGCGGCATGCAGCAGAAGGTCGCCGTGGCAAGGGCGTTGCTCACGTCCCCTGTGCTTCTCCTTCTCGACGAGCCGACGACAGGGCTCGACCCGGTGTCCAAACGTGAGGTTCAGGACTACGTCCTTGAAGTAAGGGATTCCCATGACACGACGGTCATCCTGACCACCCACGACATGCAGGAAGCGGACAGATTATGTGACAGGGTGGCGGTCATCGACCAAGGCAGGTTCGTGGCGTTGGATACGCCCGCCCATCTCAAAGAGAGCCTTGCCACGAACGGGGAGACGGTGACTCTGGAAGATGTGTTCTTCGCGCTCACCGGCAAGGCGCTGAAGGAGTCTCACCCGGAGGAGGCGGACTAGCGTGGTTGAACTCGCAAGGGAGCTGAGAAGGAGCTACGCTCTGGTCGAGCGGAACTTCAACCTCATCAAACGATACATAGGCTGGGAGATCGTGTTTCTCATATATACCGTGGTGAACACTCTCACGATAGCGTTCATCGGCGTGAATCCCGGAGGCGGCGCCAGGGCGGGCGGGAGTGCGGGCGCAGGCGGCGGAGTCGTGGGCGGTGACAGGGTGCTTTACCTCGTCGTTGGCGCGCTCCTTTGGGGATTTCTGTCCGTGCTGTTCCATGAGGTCGCGGAGTCGGTGCAGTGGGAGCGCTGGGAGGGAACTATCGAGTACTCGTTCATGGCGCCCATGAAGAGGCTGTCGTACCTCGGCGGGGTGTGCCTTTACGCCGCGTCTTACGGGGCTGTGAGGACCGTCGTGGTCATGCTGGCGGTTGTGTCCCTCTTCAAGTTGGACCTCGGCAGCGCCAACCTTGGCGCCGCGTTCGTCGTGCTCTTGTTGTCCAGCCTCTCCTTCATCGGAGTCGGGCTCATGGCCGCGGTCTTGCCTCTACTGTCCCCGGAGAGAGGCTCGCAAGCAGCGCACATCCTGGAGGCGGCCATCCTGCTGGTCTCGGGCGTGTACTACGAAGTGGACGTCTTGCCTGTATGGCTGCGGCCGCTTTCACGGCTATCGCCCGCCACGTACACCCTCAGAGCCGCACGCGCGGCGCTGCTTCAGAACGCCTCAATCCGCGACATCGGAGGCGACCTCATGCTTCTGCTTGCGATCGGGGTAGTCCTGATCCCGCTGGGTCTCAAGGTGTTCGACTTGGGCGAGCTTCACGCGATGCGCACGGGGAAACTCAAGAGAAGCGGCTGATACGTTGATGAGGAGGGTCCTTTGTGCTATAATCAGGCCGTTGAGCGTTGACGCGGCGGCAGCGTGTCCGGGAGGTGAGTGAGTTGAAGAAGGGAATTCATCCTGAATACTTCATAACCACCGTGACTTGCGCGTGTGGCGAGAAGTTCGAGGTCGGGTCGACCCGCAAGGATCTCAGGGTCGAGATATGCTCGAAGTGCCATCCGATGTTCACCGGCAAGCAGAGGATAGTCGATACCGGTGGACGGGTGGAGCGGTTCAAGAAGAGGCACGGCCTATCGTAACGGATGGAATGTATTCGAGGCGAAAGCAGAGCCCCACGCGGCTCTGTTTTTGTGAAGAGGGGAAACGTGTTGAGGAAGGGAGAGGCGTCCGGACGGATCGAGGCCATAGTTGGTCCTATGTTCAGCGGGAAGACTGAGGAGCTTATCCGCCGCGTGAAGCGGGCCAGGATCGCCGGCTTGGAAGTCCAGGTTTACAAGCCGGCCATAGATGATAGGTACAGCACACGCGAGGTGAGCTCCCATTCCGGGGGCAGGATAGACGCGATCCTCGTGGCGAACGCGGCGGAGGTGCTTCAAATGAGCGCCCGCGGAGAGGCCGTGGACATGGTCGCCATAGATGAGACTCAGTTCTTTGACGAGGCCATAGTCAGGGTCTGCGACGCACTCGCGTCGAGCGGTGTGCGCGTTGTCGTAGCAGGGCTGGACACGGATTTCCGGGGAGAGCCGTTTATCAACGTGGCTAAGATAATGGCCATCGCCGACCAGGTGACCAAGCTGGATGCGGTGTGCGAGGTGTGCGGGGCGCCAGCGACGCGCAGTCAAAGGCTCATCAACGGAATGCCCGCGCACTTCGACGATCCTATAGTGCTCGTCGGGGCGAAGGAGTCTTATCAGGCAAGGTGCCGCAGGTGCCACGTGGTGCGTGGCAGGGAGGCGCTTTCGATTTGAGCGGGGACTTCTTTTATGGCGGTCAGGCAGTTATCGAGGGCGTGATGATGCGCGGCAGGAAGGCCATCGCGATAGCGGTGAGACGCCCGGACCTGACCGTTGTGGTGAACAGGCAGCCGATCGGAACGGTCACCGCGAAGTACCCCGCGCTGCGGCTTGCTTTCGTGCGCGGGGTGGTGGCGTTCATCGAAACGCTGGTCGTAGGGATCCGTGCGCTCATGTTTTCGGCGGACCAGGCGGCGGGCGAAGGCGAGGAGGAAAAGTTGAAGCCATGGGAACTCACTCTCACGCTCCTCGTGTCGCTTGCGGTGTTCGTGGCTCTCTTCATAGTGCTGCCGAACCTCGTGGCCGTCCTGTTGCAGAGGTGGCTCCGCTCCACTGTCGCCGTGAACCTCGCCGAAGGCGTGTTCCGTCTGGTCGTGTTCCTCGGTTACATCGTTGCTGTGTCGCGGCTGCAAGATATACAGCGGGTGTTCCAGTACCACGGCGCCGAACACAAGGTCATCCACAGCTTCGAGGCTGGAGAGGAGCTTGTGGTTGAGAACGCCAGGCGCCACAGCACGCTCCACCCGAGATGCGGCACGGCCTTCCTGCTCATCGTGATGGTCATCATGGTGCTCATGTTCTCCCTGCTCGGGAGGACGTCCCTGCTGCTCCGGATCGCGACGCGGCTTGCGCTTCTGCCCTTGGTCACCGGGGTATCCTACGAAGTGGTGAGGCTCGCCGGCCGGCGCAATCCGCCGCGGATCATCGAGCTTGCGATCATGCCCGGGCTGTGGCTCCAAAAGCTCACGACCCGCGAGCCTGACGACGCCCAGCTTGAGGTGGCTATCGCCGCCCTGAAAGACGTGCTCGAGGCGGACGGCGTCTAGGCACGCGTCTGCGTTAAGGAGGGTCACGCAGGGCACGGTGTACCGAGACGAGGGCCAGGCGTGCGCGTACCCGCGCGCCGGATTCGCCCGATTCCTCGAGACGGGGGATGCCGCTGATGCCGCCGGCGCAGGCGCGGTTGGGTTGAGGGGGTGAGATCGATGTTGGACAGGCTTGACGCGCTCGAACAAAAGTACGAGGACCTCGAGGCTGCGCTCGCGGATCCGGAGGTCGTGGCCGACCAGGAGAGGTATCAGAAGTCGGCGAAAGCCCACGCCAGCCTCGAGGAGATCGTCACGAAATACAGGGAGTATAAGAAGACTTGCGCCGAGATCAACGACGCACGGGAGATGCTCAAGTCCGGCGCAGACCCGGAGCTCGAACAGTTCCTCCGGTCCGAGCTCGACAGGCTCAAAACCGAGGAGTCGCGGCTCGAAAGGGAGCTCAAGATCCTGCTCCTCCCGAAGGATCCCAACGATGAAAAGGACGTCATCATGGAGATCCGGGCCGGCACGGGCGGCGAGGAGGCCGCGCTGTTCGCGGCCGACCTTTACAGGATGTACGCCCGGTATGCCGAGCAACAGGGTTGGCAAATCGAGATCATGAGTTCGAACCCGACGGACCTCGGCGGGTTCAAAGAAGTCATATTCTCGGTTCAGGGGCGCGGCGCGTACAGCAAACTCAAGTACGAGAGCGGCGTCCATAGGGTCCAGCGTGTGCCCACCACCGAGGCGGGAGGGCGCATCCACACGTCCACCGCCACCGTGGCGGTCTTGCCGGAAGCCGAGGAGGTCGAGGTGGACATCCGTCCCGAGGACCTTCGCATCGACGTGTACCGGTCCACCGGGCACGGCGGGCAGAGCGTCAACACCACCGACTCGGCGGTGAGGGTAACGCACCTTCCCACCGGAATGGTCGTCACGTGCCAGGACGAGAAATCGCAGCTCAAGAACAAGGAGAAGGCCCTGCGGGTGCTCCGCGCCAGGCTCCTCGACAAGCTTCAGCAAGAGCAGAAGGCTGAGGTGGATGAGGCCAGGCGCATGCAGGTGGGGACCGGCGAACGGAGCGAGCGGATCCGCACGTACAATTTCCCGCAGAACCGCGTAACGGACCACCGGATCGACCTCACTATCTACAGACTCGGCCAGATCCTCGAGGGAGACCTAGACGAGATAATCACCGGGCTCATCACGGTCGACCAAAGCGAGAGGTTGAAAAAGATTGGCTAGGCCTGTCGGGATCGTTACGGTTCGGGACGCGCTCCGCGTGGCCACAACGCGCCTTGCCGATGCAGGGATCCCCACGCCGCGCCTGGACGCCGAGGTCCTGTTGGCGCACGTGCTCGGGACGCGGCGCGAGACGCTCTACGCCCATCCGGAGAGGCGGCTCGACGCGGGCGAATACGCGGCGTACCAGGCAGCCCTGGAGCGGCGGCTCACGAGGCTGCCTGTGGCTTACATAACAGGCAGGAAAGAGTTCATGTCCCTTGAATTCCTCGTGGACGAGAACGTGCTCATTCCCAGGCCCGAGACGGAGACGCTCGTTGAGGCTGTGATTGAGCGCCTCCGCGGGCGCGAGGGAGGGGCCGCGATTGTCGCGGACATCGGCACCGGCAGCGGGGCGATCGCTGTGAGCATTGCGTGGTTCGTCCGGGACGTCTCGCTGATTGCCGTTGACATCTCTCCCGAAGCGCTCCGCGTGGCGCGTGAGAACGCGAGCCGTCACGGGGTCGAGAAGAGGATCGAGTTTCTGCAGGGGGATCTGCTCTTGCCCCTTGAGGGGCGAGGCCTCGAAGGCAAGGTGTTCGCTGTTGTGAGCAACCCGCCGTACCTCTCTCGCAGAGCCATGGCAAGCCTTCCGCCGGAGGTCGCGAAGGAGCCGCGCGTGGCCCTCGCCGGGGGGGAACAGGGCCTCGACTTCGCGCGCGCGGTCCTCGAGGGCGCGCGGAAATTCCTTTCGGAGGAGGGGTTCGTTGCGCTCGAAGTAGGCCACGACCAGGCCGGCGTCGTGAGAGGGTTCGCAGCGGAGGAGCTCGGGTACGCGGCCGTGGACGTGATTCGAGACTACGTCGGAACGGAACGCGTGGTTGTGGCGGGGGTGGGCCGTGCCCGCCTGCGGAACGAGTCTCGATGATGTTTGGAAAGGGGGACGAGACGGCCAGCCAGGGCGCCTCGCTCACATGGCTGCCGCTTCTTGAGGTGGAAGCGTATGGCTCCCGGATGTTCGGAGGGACAGAGATAATACAGTTGGACCCGGGTCGTCCGGATCTGGCCGCCATCCGCAGGGCCGCGGAGGTGATTCGCGCGGGCGGCCTGGTCGCGTTTCCGACTGAGACCGTTTACGGTCTTGGCGCGGACGGCCTTTCGGCTCGCGCGGTCGAGAGGATATTCACGGCCAAGGGCCGGCCGCAAGACAACCCCCTCATACTTCACGTCGCCGCTCCCGAGGACGCCCGGCGCGTGGTGCTGGGCGTGCCGCCCTCTGCCAAGACGCTCATGGAAAGGTTCTGGCCTGGGCCCCTCACGTTGGTGCTTCCGAAGAGGCCGGAGGTTCCCGATGAGGTATCGGCAGGCCTCGCGACTGTGGGGGTGCGCATGCCGGACAACACCATCGCCCTCACCCTTATAGCGGAGTCCGGCGTCCCCATCGCCGCTCCGAGCGCTAACGCGTCGGGACGGCCGAGCCCTACATCCGCTGACCACGTGATCGCCGACCTCGCCGGCAGGATCGAGATGATCCTCGACGGGGGACCGACTAGTGTGGGCGTGGAGTCTACCGTGGTGGACATGACCTCGAACCCTCCGACCGTTCTACGGCCCGGAGGAGTCACCGTCGAGGAACTGCGTGAGGTGCTGGGCGTCGTGGACGTGGCGGCCGCGGATTCCGTCGCCGCGCCGACGAAAGGCCCGGTCCCATCGCCCGGCATGAAGTACACGCATTACGCCCCCAAGACTCCAGTGGTTCTCGTGGAGGGCGACACGGGCGCGGTCGTTCGGCGCATCCTCCGCGAGATTGGGATGCGCCGCGCCGCGGGCGAGAAGGTGGGAGTGATGTGCTCCCGTGAGACCGAGGAGATGTACGCCGGGCGGGCCGACGCAGTCCGTGCCGTAGGGTCGCGGAGGGACCTCGCGACTGTGGCGGCCGCCCTCTTCGCCACGTTGCGCCTCTTTGACACGGACGGGGTTGACGTGGTGTTCGCGGAGGGATTCGACCAGAGAGGCCTCGGCTTCGCCATCATGAACAGGCTGCGCCGTGCCTCGGGCGCCCGCATCATCCACGTTCGTCCCGAACCGGACGCTGGCGCGACATGAGGCGGTCGCGCGTGCAGGGCACGTCACGCCGCGGCGCGGAGGCGCGCCTGGAGCGCGCGGGTGCATCGAAGAACGGGGCGCGACGGTAACCACATCCCTGGGAGGTGGCAGGTAATGGCACTGCCGAAGCGGAT
>JBLNCC010000045.1:0-6427 GCA_050260395.1 Betaproteobacteria bacterium | reverse complement strand
AGTTCGTGAGCACATACCCGCGGGGGTCGAAGATGACCCCGGAGCCTAGCCCCTCTTCCTGCTGGACCATACGCTCGAAGAAGAAGTTGTAGAAGACCCTCTCGCGGAGAGTCGAGATCTTCACAACCGACGGACCAACATCTCTAGCGATAGCTGCCACCACGGAAGTCGACCCACCGGCCGCGGGCGGTAGCGCCTCACCTGTGGGCGCGCCCGTGGCGCCCCCAGACCCTTCTTCGGGCGTGGATGCCTGCGGCAGGGCGGCTATCCGCCTATCGACTGCGTTGAGGAGTATCGCGCCTACGAGGAGCCCGCCGACAACGGCTCCCGCGAGCGCCGCCAGGAAGTACGTCGCGAAAGGCCCGCGCCTCGTTCTGTAGCCAAAGGAACTCATGGTCCTCACCTCGTGCGGAGCGTCGTGCTGCGCAGGCCGACCCGCTTGCGCGCACCGCTCGAGAATGAGCCGCGCCTAGACTCTTGCCGCCGTCTCGTCCCCGACCCTCACGATCTTGCGGACATCCTCTAGGATGGCTGAAAGCCCATCCGCCGTCGGAGCCTCGGCGTAGATCCGGACCACCGGCTCCGTGCCCGATGCCCGGACAAGGAACCAGCTCCCGTCCGCACACTCGGTCTTCACGCCGTCCATGGTCGATACCCGCAACACCGGCACGCCTGCAACCTCCTGCGGGGGGCTTGAGCGGAGCATGTCCATGATCCTCTCCCTGGCCCCGCCCTCGACATGCAGGTCCACACGCCGACTGCAGAAGTAGCCGACCTCGTCCATGAGAGCATGGAGGGTCTCTTTGAGGGGCCGCCCCGTAACGGCGCGCATCTCGGCGACGAGGAGGCACGCCAGGATGCCGTCTTTCTCCGGGACGTGACCGCCGATACTCAGGCCGCCGCTTTCCTCGCCCCCGATAACCACCTTCGCGCGCCTCATCTCCGCCGATATGTACTTGAAACCAACCGGAGTCTCCCGCGCCTCGAGGCCGCAAGCGCGCGCGACCGCGTCCACCATGTGGCTCGTGGCGATGGTCCGCACTGCGACGCCCCTCATGCCGCGATTGCGCGCGAGGTGCGCGGCGAGGAGCGAGATGACCTGGTTCGGCGAGAGGAAAGTCCCGTCCTCGTCGATGACCCCGAATCTGTCGGCGTCGCCATCGGTCGCGAGGCCGAGGTGGGCGCCGGTTTCCCTCACCTTCGAAGCAAGGCCTTGCAGCCTCCGCTCCGAGGGATCCGGGGGGCTTCCGCCAAAAAGCGGGTCACGCCTATCATTTACGACAAAAACGTCGCAGGGTTCCAGGATACGGTCGAAATACCCCCGCCCCGAAGCGTACAGAGGATCGTAGACGATACGCAGCGAGGCGCGGCGGATGGCATCGACGTCCACGAGGCGCACCACATGGTTGATGTAGTCATCCATTGGATCAAACGGCTCGATGGAGCCGACGGGCTTGGCCCCGCCCGCCGCGCTCCGACCACCACCAGCTGGCCCGGGGCGCTCGGCCTCCCCGGCACCCTCGACTTTCGCGATGCGCTTCTCTATTTCCGAGGTCACATCGGGCATGGCCGGGCCCCCGTACTCCGGGATCCATTTCAAGCCGTTGTATTCTGGAGGATTGTGGCTCGCCGTGAACATCACGGCCCCCGCCCGTTTTCCGTGGACGACCGCGTGGGCCGCAACGGGCGTCGGCGTGTCGCGGGACGTGACCCACACGTTCACGCCATTTTCCGCGAGGACCGAGGCCGCCTCCTGCGCGAATCTCTCCGACAGGAACCGCGCGTCGTAAGCCACCACGACTCCTTTGCCGCCAAGGCCTGTCTCGTTCAAGTAATCCGCGATGGCCTGGACCACAACGCGGACGTTTGAGAAGGTGAACTCATCGCACATGACGGCCCGCCAGCCGTCTGTTCCGAACCTGATGCGGCTCATCTTCGCCATCCTTTCGCAATGCCTCGCTGTCCAATCAACACGCAGCACGCCACGGACACGAGCAGCGGGCTCCCCGCACCTCACTCATACGTTCCCGGCAATCTCAAGGACTCCTCAAAGGCAACTCAAAACTCGATCCCCCGGCGCGCCCCGACGCCCTTCTCAAACGGGTGTTTCACCTGGCGCATCTCTGTGACGAGGTCCGCGCGGTCCAGCACCTCTTCAGGCATCCCCCTCCCCGTGAGCACAAGCTCCACGCGCGGGTTCCTGGTGTCGATGAGCTTCAAGACCTCCTCCAAGGGCACGAGACCGAAGCGAATGGCGATGGATACCTCGTCCAGAACGAGAATGTCCGCGAGGCCCCTGGACGCCACGTCGCGCGCCATCGCGAGGCCCTCGCGTGCAAGCTCCCGGTCCTCATCCGTCAGCTCGCCTTCCCGCAGGAAACATTCCGAGCACCCCTCACAAGCCGCGAGGCCCTGCCTGATCGCGGAGGTCTTCCGGCAGTCGCGCCCGAACTGAAAGAGGCGGACCTCGGGATACAACCGTTCCACGGCGAAGAGCTCCCCGGTGTAGCTCGCCCCCTTCGCGAACTGGATCACGACGACGCGGAACCTGTGCCCCGCCGCACGTAGCGCGAGCCCCAAGGCCGCCGTCGTCTTCCCCTTGCCATCGCCCGTGTACACCTGGACGAGGCCCCTGCCCAAGCCTGCCGGCGTGGCGCACGCGCCGGCAAGCCTCTCCGTCCCATCGGGAATATCCGGAACCATCAAGCCTCCGCCCCCATCCCATCAATTGCACGTACTCACGGTCCCGCATGTCACGTCCCGGCCTCAGCGGCCAGGAGCACCTTGCCAGGAGCCGCCGCGTTTCATCCCGTCCGCCGAAGGCGCGTCCGCCTGTAGCCGCCGGATCCGCCGGATCACCACGGCTCGCGTGGCGCAAGTCCAGACAGCAAGACCACCTGAGGCCGCCCGTTCACGGGGTGAGGTGCAACGCACGATCTTACGCCGTACACCTCCTCGATAGCCTGGGGGGTAACCACCTCGCCGGGCGTGCCGGACGCCGCAAGACGTCCGTCTTTCAACATCACTATTCTGTCGCAGTACTGGGCGGCGAGATTCACGTCATGCAGCACGGCTGCGACACCGAGGCCTTCCCGCCTCGAGAGGCTCCATACAAGGTCCATGATCTCCACCTGATGCCTCGGGTCGAGATGCGACGTAGGCTCGTCGAGCAGCAGGATCTGTGGTGCCTGGGCGAGCGCGCGCGCCACCATGACCCGCTGCCTCTCCCCGTAGGAGAGCTCCGTGATAGGGCGCGCCGCGAGGTGAGCCACCCGCGTCGCCTCCATGGCCCGGGCTGCGGCCTCCATGTCACGCTGGGTTTCACCGGAGAACCTTCCGAGATGAGCCCAGCGGCCCATGAGCACTATGTCGCGCACGGTGAACGGGAACGGCATGTGGCCGTTCTGCGGGACCACCGCCAGGTGTCTCGCGACGGCCCTCGCGCTCATCCTCCGGATGTCTCTCCCATCCAGGGTCACTCTCCCGCTCACAGGACGAACGGCGCCCGCCATCGCCCGGAGCAGGGTCGTCTTGCCCGAGCCGTTCGGACCAAGCACTCCGAGGAGTTCTCCCCCCGAGATGGAAAGAGACACTTCGTCCAACGCCGTCATTATACCGTACATGCAACGGATGGCAAACACGTCCAGCCTCATCCTACAGCACCCCGGACGCCTTGCGGCGCCTCAACAAGTACAGAAAGAACGGGCCGCCTGCGAGAGCCGTGATCACTCCGACCGGGATCTCCCCAGGAGCCACGACCACGCGCGCGAGAGTATCCGCGGCCACAAGAAACCCCGCCCCGACAATAGCACACGCCGGCATGAGGACTCTGTGGTCCGGCCCAAGGAGGAGCCTGACCGTGTGAGGGACCACGAGGCCCACGAACCCGATGATGCCGCCAACCGAAACCGCTGCTGAGGTAACGAGCGACGCGGCGAGTATCGCGACCCGCTTGAACTCGTCCGGGTCGAGGCCAAGGTAGCGGGCTTCTTCATCGCCCAGGCTGATGAGGTTGAAGTCACGAGCCAGCACGATGAGGGCGGCTATCCCGGCCGCCATGTACGGAAACGCCATCTTGACGTGGGCGTACCCCTTATTCGAGAGGCTCCCCATGAGCCACATCAGCGCCTCGCGCATGGTATCGCCGGATACGACGAGGATGAAGGATATCGCCGCCCAGAGGAAAGAACCCACAACGACGCCTGCGAGCAGGAACGTGTCGGTGGGAAGCCTGCCCGACACCTGTGCGAGGGAGTATACGACCACCATTGTGGCGAGCGCGGTGAGAAATGCGAGGATCGGCACGGAGCCGATCCCGAGGATGGAAACAGGCACCCCGGCGACCATGGCGATCGTCGCGCCGAGCCCGGCCCCAGCCGATACCCCCGCGACATACGGGTCCGCGAGAGGATTCCTGAGAAGGCCCTGCAGCGCGGCGCCGGCGGTGGCCAGGGAAGCCCCGACCATGGCGGCAAGCAGTATCCGGGGCAAGCGCACCTGGAGAAGGATGACCTCGTGAGACGCCGGCCACCCCGGTTGCAGGCCTAGCCGGCCCCCAAGAGCCGAAGACAGCTGCCGCATCAGTATGCCCGCTATCTCGGCCGGCGGAATGCGCACGGAGCCCGTGCCCGCGGCGGTCACCATGACTGCGACGAGGCCCAGGGCGAGAACTGGCAGGTGCGCCGCTCTCCAGACAGGTTGCACCTTCATGCGGGAAGCCAGCCGCGGCGTGGA
The DNA here is from genome assembly GCA_050260395.1 of Betaproteobacteria bacterium. Taxonomy (GTDB): domain Bacteria; phylum Bacillota; class SHA-98; order UBA4971; family UBA4971; genus UBA6256. Next base: position 1,693 of record JBLNCC010000045.1, on the reverse strand, counting down.
GCGCACGGCGTTCCCGTCACCACTCCCGGGGAAGCCTCGCGGGTTTGTGCCCACCCCCTTCGTGCCCGGCTCATTCCGGCCTTCTTCATGAGCCACCTGAGCACCTACCTCTCCTCGTCGCCCGTCGCCGCCGGATTTCGGCCCGGCTGGGCCTCCGCCCCGACCCTCGCCTCCATCACCCAACACCTGCCCGCGTGACCTTTCCACAGGCCTCACCTAAACAACTCCGGATGCAGCAGGGCTGCTAAAGTCTCGAGCCCGTCCACGAGCCGGGGGCCCGGCCGCACCAACAAGTCCGGGTTGACCTCGTATACCCGCCCCGCCTTGTACGCGGATATCCCCTGCCAGGCACGACGCGCGAGAGCCTCGGCCTTGTTGAAATTCGTCAGGATCACCACGTCGGGGTCGCGCTCTATCACAGCCTCCGCGCTAAATTCCGGCCACTCTCCCTTGGCGTCGTGGGCGATGTTCCAGCCGCCTGCCGCGTACACAAGCTCGTCCACGAAAGTCCCCGGGCCCGCCGTCATAAGAGGCTCACCCCAGATCTCCACGAAAACACGAGGCCTTTCTGACTGCGCAAGGCCCGCGAGCTTTTGGGCGACGCGCTTCATCCTCCCCGAGAGCTCCCTCACCAGTTCGGAAGCCCGATCCTGCGCGCCCGTGGCCTTCCCTATGAGCGTTATCGCGTGAAGGACTCCGTCGATGCTCTTCGGGTCCACCGCAAGGACCGTGACCCCGAGCTCTGAAAGCCTCGTGATCGCCTGACGCTGAAGGCTTCCCACCGCAACCACGAGGTCGGGAGACATCGCCACGATCTTCTCGTAATTGAGCTGGACAGCTCCCACCTTCGGTTTGGCCTTGGCCTCCGGCGGGTAATCGCACGAGTCGGTCACGCCCACGACCTTGTCACCGAGGCCGAGGGCGAAAAGGATCTCCGTGTTGCTCGGGGCCGTGGAGACAATACGGGCGGGCCGGTGTGGAAGGGTTACGATCCTCCCGAGATCGTCGGTTACAGTGATGGCTTCACCCGACTGTGCTCCCGCACACAGCGACGCGTGGGGACCAAGCGCAAGAGCGACCAGCACCGTGAGAAAAACGAGGCACGTTCCGCGACGCGTTCTCCTCGTCTCGGGCATCGAGAAAACCATGGCTGGGACCTCCCCTTTCCGCAGCATTCAAACCCACCGCCCCCGTGCAGGCACCGCCACGACAAAGCCCCGGCCTTCGGCCGGGGCCTGCTGCTCGCTCGAGCACAACCTGCCTCTCCCTTTCACCGAAGGCGCAGAGTCTAGCTGGCAGGCAGGTCTCCTGGCTTCCGGATCCTCGCGCGCCTTGCGCCTTCCCCCAGCGCTCCTCCGAGTCGAGCACGCCGTTGCCGGCGCGTTCCCGGCTGGAGGCAAGCCGGAGTGGCTGTGCAAGGCCGCTCCCCGGGTACAGTGGCGGGAACCGCGGGCTTGCAGGGCTTGACCTTGCCCTGCTGCCTCTTCCCTATTCTCCCTGGATAGGGCACCTGCCAGGTTCGTATGGGTTCGGACGCGCATAATAGCGCATCTGCGTATATTCTACCATCCCCTCTGCTCACTTGGCAACAGCGCCCCGGATTCGCGGGAAGCCACAGGCGCGTCTCACCGCCGCGCATCTCACTCTGCGGGTCCGGACCGGGGACCACGCACCGCATCAGCGCCTCTAGTCA
>JBLNCC010000044.1:0-14448 GCA_050260395.1 Betaproteobacteria bacterium | reverse complement strand
GCTGGAGACGTCCAGTTCGGAGAGAGACCTGAGGAATTCCGTCAAGACTGCGGGTTTCTGGTTTACCGGGCTCCCGATGAGTACCTTCTCAACGGTCAATCGCTGTTCACGCATCCTCTCGCCGTAGTTGGAGTTTCCGGCCACGTTGATGGCCAAGATGCACCCGGCCGGGCCGACTGAGACCCATGCAAGTGTCGTACCATTCGCGTGGAAGGAGCACACAGGGCCCCGAGATTACGCCGCTGCAACATCTATCAGGGTCGGACGGGTGGCGGCTCGGTACATGGGGAGGGTCAGGAGTGAGCAAGACCTGCGCGCTGTTGATCCCAAATGTATCACCCGTATTGCGACTGACTCGTGTGACTCGCCTTCTTCAGGGGACGCTCCAGCGTCTTCCTCCGACGGGACGCAGGGCGAAGCCGCATATGAAGAAATCAATGCATGAATTAATAATGTTAATATCACCATTGACATCATTCGCAGTCGGGTTTATGATTGATGTCGGCGACGGCATACCGTGCCATGAGGAAGGCATGTCTTGGTCCAAGTTGACCGGGGTTGTCCCGCGGAGGCGATGAAGGAGTGGGCGACGTGCGAGGCAGGTCAGCACTTGCTGTGGAGGCGGTGCATCTTCGCAAGGAGTTCCCAAAGCGCCGGAAAGGGCTGGGCCTCTGGAGACGCCGGCGCTGTCCGGAGGGACGGGACGGACGGCACGATGAGCGACAGCTCGAAGATGAGAACGGGCGACGAGAAGCCCGGCAAGCGGGGTCCGGCAGCAGCCGCGAGGAGACCACGGTCGCGGTGAGCGACGTGTCGTTCGCCGTGGAGCCGGGCGAGATATTCGGGCTCCTTGGCCCGAACGGCGCAGGCAAGACCACCACCATCCGGATGCTCTGCACGCTTCTTGAGCCAACCAGTGGGAGGGCGACCGTCAACGGTTTCGACACCGTTCGCGAAGCCTCCATGGTGCGCCGCAGCTTGGGGACGGTTCTCACAGGCGAACGAAGTACATACTGGAAGCTCACGGGCCGCGAGAACCTCGAGTACTTCGCGGCCCTATATGGGCTGTCGCGTAAGGATCAAAAGGAGCGGGCCGCCTCGATCCTCGAGCGGCTTGGCCTCGCCGACAAAGCGGACCAGCTTGTGGAGACGTACTCGTCCGGCATGAAACAGAGGCTCGCGCTGGGCAAGGCGCTTCTCGCGGACCAACCCATCCTCCTCCTTGACGAGCCGACCATCGGGCTCGACCCGGCCGCCGCGCGCTCCATCCGCGAGCTCATACGCGAGCTTCGTACGGAAGGCCGCACCATTCTGCTCACCACCCACTACATGGAGGAGGCCGACCAGCTCTGCGATAGGGTGGCCATCATCGACCAGGGAGGCATCATAGCCTTGGACAGCCCGAGGCGGCTCAAGGACTCTGTTGGGGAAGGCAGGAGCTTGCAGCTAGAGGTGAGCGACTGGGACGATGACGCGGACCGGAAGGTGAGGGCGATCCAGGGGGTTGCGGGGGTGATCGCGAGACACGCCGCGGAGCAAGAGATCTGGCAGGTGAGCGTCGTGACGGATAACGGGCCTGTAGTCCTCGCCGAGATCATCGCGGTCCTGGCGCGCTCCGGAGTCAGGATACGAAGGGTGCAGGCGGTGGAGCCGACCTTGGAGGACGTTTTCCTGAAGCTCACTGGTAAGGGCCTGAAATCGTAAGCGGTCGAGAGGGGGGACCCATACGAGCGCCAGCACTCGGATTCGCGGAACGGTACCTCGCCCCGCAGGACCATCCGGACCACGCACAGGACCCCGGCCCGGACAACCAGGGCCTGCGCATTTGGCGCCGCGCTGGGGGACGGCCATCTTGGCCGTGGCGCGCAAGGAGTGGCTCGTCACGAAACGCTATCCCAGCTGGATCTTGGCCATGGTTGTGTGGCCCATCCTGCTACCCCTTTCATTCGCTTTCGGGGGGAGAGCCATGGCCGGCCCGAGCGGAGAGAGCCTCGCGGTCTTCGCAAGGCTCACCGGGACGGTTGACTACACCGGGTACGTCGCAGTCGGCACCGTCCTTTGGCTGTGGATGAACGCTGCGCTTTGGGACTCAGGGATGTTCTTCCGACAAGAGCAGATGCGGGGCACCCTTGACAGTAATTGGATGACACCGGCTCCGCGCCTCTCGCACCTTCTTGGGGCAGAACTCTTCAGCCTTCTCACGGGTTTCGTGATGACGACAATGGCCATCTTGGAGTTCAGGTTCCTGCTGGGCGTCCGGGTCACGGGCTCACCGTGGGTCCTCGCGCTCTCGGTGGCGGCGGTCCTTCCGTGCGTATACGGCCTGAGCCTGCTCTTTGCCAGCCTCGTGGTGTGGGCCAAGGATGTGTCCACGATGGTAAACGTGGTTCGCGGCGCCTTCCTCATCTTCTGCGGGGTGAGCTTTCCCCTCGCAGTGCTTCCCGGATGGATGCGCGCGGTCGCGTCAGCCTTGCCGCTGACATACGCGATCAACGCCGTGAGGACGGCGGCGCTCACGAAGGTAGGGCTTGGCGCTGTCGGCCGGGACCTCGCGATGCTGGTTGTCTACGGGTGCGTTCTCCTGGCCTCCGGGCTTGCGGCTTTCAACTACATGGAGCGGCAGGCTAGGCGACGGGGGTCGCTTTCACACTACTGAGCGCAACAGCGGCAACCCTCCTTGGCGCGTTCACTCTTTAGGACCGGCGCTCACTCGTGGCGGTCTACCTTGTGATCTACCATAGCGAGGGGTGGTACGGATGAGACCCCCAGAACCAGAAGGTGAAGTGGGGCGTACACAAGCAGGAGCGGAAGGTGAGGCGCTGCCTGACCTCCCACAGGGCGGGCAGGCGCAGGAGGCGACGGCGGCGCTAACGCGCGGTGCGCGTGTCCCGCGTGTCCCGGGGGGAGCGCATGTCGCGCCCGCGTCGGAGGCGCGGCTTGCGCTCAGGGCCATTGGGGCGATATTTCGCCGTGACTGGCTCATCTACTGGCGTTATCCCATGAACGCTGTGTTCTGGCTCATGCAGCCGTTCATCTGGTTCACTCCGGTCTACTTCATGGGGCTGAGTTTCGTGGAGGGCGGAAGGGCGGCCGGGTTCGAGGCGTTCACGGGCACGTCGGATTTCATGGCCTTCGTGATGCTGGGCGGCATAATGTCCAGCTACGTGAATGCGGTTTTCTGGAGCATCGGGACAACCCTCAAGAACGAGATGAGCACCGGGGTGCTCGAATCCAATTGGCTCGCGCCGGTTCCCAAGGCCGTGCAGCTTGTGGGGCGCACGCTTTTCAGCCTCGTGAGCGTGACGTGCGAATCCATTGTCTTGATGGCGGTCATGCGGTTCGTATTCCGCTTCGACCTGGGGCGAGACGTCATCCCTGCTCTGGTCACGGCGCTGCCTATGGTCGTCGGCATCTACGGTTTCGGGTTCGGGTTCGCCGGCCTCGTGCTGCTTGTGCGCGACGCCAATACCATGATAGACATATCCAGCTACCTCGTGAACCTCCTCAGCGGCAGCACGGTGCCGGTCGTAGCCCTTCCGAGGTTTCTGATGGTAATCGCGATGGCTATCCCGCTCACCTACGGCTACGACGCGGTGAGGGCCATTCTCCTCGGCACCCGGACCCTCCTGCCCCTCCATGTGGAACAGACCATCCTTGCGGGATTCATGGTCGTCATGATCGCGTTGGGGCTCTGGGCCTTCAGCCTCGTCGGACGCCGCTGCCGCCGCCTGGGAACTCTCAGCATGTACTGACCCGGCCGCTTCACATCGCGAGTCGCCCCTCCCCCGATGGCGGGCGGCCGATGGCCACTGGCTCACCTGTCGCGCGGGTCGGCGGGAAACCATCCGTCCGTGCGAGGCGGGCGGTACCGCCCGACCCGCTGAGGGAAGCGGACCGCCCGCCTGTTGCGATTTCGGCGACAACGACGGCTGAGTCGGGAGCGGAAGAGAGGTCTCCCGGTATTCTACGCCTGGTAAGGGCGAACCGGACCGGCACTGTGAAGATGCGAAAGACTGGGGCGCATCTCCGGAGAAAGCGCGCGATGATGCGCCCCGTCGCGTCTTCCCCGACAGGACGGGAACCAGGTCACGGGAGGATGGCGAATACTCTCGCGGGGAAGCCAGAGCCGTACTTAGGTTTCGGGAACGCCACCACCACGAGTGCGCCATGCTCTGGCACTTTGTCAAGGTTCGTCAGGAGTTCGATCTGGTAGCAATTCTGGCTTAGCACATAAGTCTCGAGAGAATAATCCCCCTTGCTTGTAACCAGGCCTGGATCTGTATCGGTCGTTTCATGGCCGGACGCAGTGATCTTACGCTCCTCGTACAGGTATTTCAAAACGTCCATGCTCCAGCCAGGGTAGTGGGCGACTCCGTTCTGGTCCCTGTTTCGCATGGCTGCAGCATCAGGCCACCGTTTGGACCAGTCGGTCGTGAGCGCGACGAAAGCGCCTTCGGGAATCCTGCCATACTTCCTCTCCCACGCTCTAATGTCATTCATGGTGACACAGTAATCCGGATTCGCTGCAACCTTTTCGTGTATGTCGATGACCACGAGGGGCAGGACCATTTCTTTGACGTCGATTTGGTCGAGAGTGCGGAGCCCCTCGATGAAGTGCGCCGGCGGATCAGCGGCGTGCCCCACTGCCCGACGTGGGTGAAATACTGCGCAGAGAAGCCCGAACCCATGGTGCCGATGCCCGGCTCATAGTAGTATAGGGTCTCGCGCTTTTCGTCCGGGAAGCCGGGCCAGTGGGGGATTCCCGGCTCGAACGCATGGGTTAGGTCTACGAACTCCTTGGTCTTGAGAATCTCGTAGATGTCCAGAAGCGTTGTCGGTGCCGCCCAGGCGCATGAGGCTACAGCCGCCCAAACCACTGACGCAAGCAAGGTTGTTATGAAAACCCTCTTCATCCTTCTCATGGCTTCTCACTCCTTTTGTGTCAGGTGTTCTCATTCATGCCTTGTATGTAATCCGCTGGTTGTCGACCCGGCTTGTCGGGTAGCTCAAGGGCGCCACCGCGCGTCCCCCGTCGCTCGTCGATCCCCCCTTCCGTGACATGGGTTTGGGTGAGGATGTGCATGAGGATTCTACATTCTAAGAATAGTTCCTCCTTTCTGGGAATGTCCTCCCGCCATCTGTTGCACGAGTTTGGGCGCGACCTTCCTCGTGCTGCTGGTTTGGATTCTGTACTCGACGTGTAGTGGAAGACCCGCCATACGTTGCTGAAGGATCTTCTCTTGGGGCGTCGAAGGTTCTGGCGGATGGCACATTGAGCAGGGCGCACGGATGCGGCAGCCCTGACGGGCAAACCAGCACGTCGAGGCTCGGGCTCCGGCCCCGTGCCTGGGCCCCGGGAAAGCTTGAACCCGGCGAGCGTAGGTGCGCCATCCTCGCTCACGCCATCAGCGTAAGGCGAGGCAGGGCAAGGCCGGGCAGTGCACGCAAGGCAAGGCCGAGCTGGGCCTGGAAGAGGACGGGCAGAGACGGCGCGTGCGTGCGCAACAAGAGAAGGACAAGATGCGCATATGAGGCTGCGTGAGGTACGGATAGAAGACGCGGTGGGGCTTCGCCTTGCGTACGACATAACGGAGATCGTCCCAGGTCAACGAAAAGGGGCGGTCCTAAGGCACGGGCACCGGGTTTCCGCGGAAGACGTCCCCACGCTTGAGCGAGTCGGTAAGTCCGTAGTGTACGTCATGGAGCTGGAGGAAGGCGAGGTGCACGAGGACGACGCCGCTCTGCGCCTCGCGTCTACGCTCGCGGGACCGGGCGTCAAAGTGGAGATGCCTGGAGAGGCGTGGGCAGACGTACGCGCCACCCTGAAGGGCCTCCTCAAAGTGGATGTGCGACGGCTGCTTGCGATAAACGCCATCGGGGATCTCCTTGTTGCCACGCGGCACACCAACTCTAGCGTGGCCCCCGGGGACCTTGTGGCGAAGGCAAAAGTAAGAGGGCTCGCCGTAAATGAGGAGCGCCTCTCAAGCGCGGCCGCTCTCGTAGGGGACGACCCGGTCATCAGGGTCGTTCCGTTCCGGTCCGTGCGTGCCGGTGTTGTCGTGACGGGGCGAGAAATCTACGAAGGGCGCGTCCGGGACGCGTTCGTCCCTCTCCTCACGAGCAGGCTCGCTGAATATGACAGCACGATTGCCGTTTCGGAGATAGTTCCCGATGAAACCGGCGAGATCGTTCGGGCCATTCAGGCCATGCTCGAGCGAGGGGTGGACATGGTGCTCGTCACAGGCGGCATGTCGCCCGACGATTGCACTCCGCGGGCCATCGAGTCTAGCGGGGCACGCCTCGTTTTCTACGGGGCGCCGGTCTCGCCCGGAGCCATGACCTTACTCGCGTATCACGGAGCCATCCCTGTGCTCGGGGTGCCTGCAGGCATCCTGGCCCGCCCGCGGGCGTTCTTCGATCTCATCCTCGCGCGGGTTCTCGCGGGCGAGACCTTAGGCCCCACCGATGTGGCGGAATACGGCCACGGCGGGCTATGCCTGGGATGCAAGACCTGCTCGTTCCCGCTGTGCCCCTTCGGCAAAGGGGCTTGACGGAGAGCGCGCGAGCGGGCCTGATTAGGCAAGCCGGGGTAGGGCGGTGCGGGAAGGACATGCGGGAGTATGAGGCTCGATGCTAGCAGACTGGGGCGCGCCGATGCTGCTTTCAATACGCCTCGCCGCGGTAGCAACGGTGGCCGTGGCGTGTGTTGCCACGCTGGTTGCGTGGGCCATGCGGAGGTTCTCGTTTGTCGGGAAACCCGCGGTCGACGCGCTGCTCACCCTGCCCATGGTGGTGCCGCCTACCGTCACTGGATTCGTCTTGCTGGTCCTCCTCGGGCAGAACGGGCCCGTGGGACGGTTTCTCCAAGCTTTCCTGGGGGTTCAGGTGCTCTTCACGTGGTGGGCGGCGGCCATCGCGTCAGCGGTTGTGGCCTTCCCGCTCATGTACGGCACGCTCAAAGCAGGGCTTGACTCGATCGACGAATCCCTGGAGAAGGCCGGGCGCACGCTCGGCGCTTCGGAGGCGAAGGTGTTCTTCACGATCACCCTGCCCTTGGCGTGGCCGAGTTTCGTCGCCGGCCTTCTTCTCACGTTCATGCGCGCCCTCGGAGAGTTCGGCGCGACCCTCATGGTAGCGGGGTCCATCCCCGGGCGCACGCAAACGATGCCGACGGCGATCTACGTCGCGACCGAGTCCGGTGACATGCGCGCTGCGGGCGTGCTTGTCGGCGTCATGCTCGTGTTTGGGTTCGCAGCCACGTATCTCAGCCGGATGTGGTCCGAAAAACAGCTCGGTAAGTTCCGGCGGGCGCGGCGGCGCTGAACCCATGGTGCGGCGGCACTGGATCCATGGCGCGGCGGCGCGGCCGGCCACGGACCATGGGCTGGCGCGGCGAGCCGTCCGCGGGCGGTGTAGTCGCGGCGAGGCTGTGATGAGGAAGCAAGGCTGGAGCCTAGAGGCGAAGATCGCGGGGCTGGAGGATGACGGAAGCCGCATCAGTGGTAGGGCGGTGTGTTGCAAATGGGATGACTTCACCTTCACTTCAGGTAAACATAACGAAACGCCTCGCGGATTTCACGGTTGAGGTATCGTTCTCGTGGGGCCCGGGCATCATCGTCATCTTCGGACCGTCCGGCGCTGGGAAGACGACAGTCCTCGACTGCATAGCGGGGCTGCAGAGGCCGGACAGGGGTGCCATCGAGCTCGGCGGAAGGTTGCTTTACTCCTCCGAACGCGGGATAAACCTACCCCCGCAGCGGAGGCGGGTTGGGTACGTCTTCCAGAATTACGCTCTTTTCCCTCACATGACGGTCAAGCAAAACGTGATGTATGGCATCGGGGGCCGGTGCAAGCGCGGCCGGGGCTTTCGCCTAACGGTCCTGGACATACTCGAAATGCTCCGCATAGTGCACCTTCAGAATAGGTATCCGTGTCAACTCTCTGGAGGCGAGCAACAGCGGGTGTCGCTCGCACGCGCCCTGATGACCGAACCTGAGGTGCTGCTGCTCGATGAGCCGTGGAACGCTCTAGACGAAGAAACGCGCCGCGCGGTTCAGGACGAACTCCTCGCGCTGCACCGCCAGTGGTCGATTCCTTTCGTCCTCGTGACCCATGACCGCGAGGAGGCTGAGAGGCTCGGGGATGCGATCCTCTACCTGAATCGGGGAAAGCAGGACCTGCGGATGAGAGCGGGCGTTGATGGCACGGCCACGGCGGTGGCCGCTACCGCTGCCGCTGCTGCCACTGCTACTGTCGCCACCGTCGCCACCGCCGCCACCGCTGCCGCCGGCGCTGGTGTAAATGCCGGTCGGGAGCTCAGCGCGGGTGCCGGGGCCAGGGGATGCGCTGAGACTACGAAGTAAGAATGATGGGGGGTTGAAGAAGGATGCGACGGACCCTAGTGCTCTGCGTTGTAGCTGCGATGTTGCTTGTCGCTGCTACCGGCGTCACCTCGGGCGCGCGCCGGGAGATAACCGTGGGTGCGGGAGCGGGCTTGTTGGACGCCCTGCAGCTCATCAAAGCCTCGTTCGAGGCCGCGAACCCCGACATCTCAGTGTCGCTGACGTTCGCGAGCGCGGGGGCGATAACGGCCCAGGTGAAGCAGGGCGCTCCACTCGACGCGGTGATATTCCCCGCGGGCGGCGGCCACATGGACACCCTCGAGCACGAGGCGTTCATCGCACCCGAAACGCGGTTCGTTGCAGCGTGTGACGTAATCGTCCTCGCTGTTCCGAGTGGCACGAAAGTGGCCGGCGATCCTTGGAAATGGCTCTCGAGCCCATCCGTCCAGAGGATAGCCATCGGCGATCCCCGGATCGTGCCGGCGGGAACATATGCCATGCAGGTCTTGAAACACATGGGGCTCGACAAGCTTCTCGCGGAACGGCTGGTGTACGCGAGGACCGTGCAGCAGGTGCTGACGTACGTAGAGCTGGGGGATTCCGATGCCGGGTTTGTGTACGGAAGCACCCTGTACAAGTCAACCAAGGCCAAGATGCTTGCTAAGGCGCCATCTGGGTCGTACGAAGACGTGGTGTTTGAAGGCGCCATGGTGAAAGGGACGCAGCACAGGCAAGAGGTCCAAAAGTTCCTTGCATACCTGCGGTCGCCCGAAGCCAGGAAAGCGTTCGAGGAGTGCGGGTTCGGGCTCCCCAAGGAATAAGGCGGGCGTGAGCAAGGCGAGCGCCTCTGCCGCGTCGCACTGTCGCACTTCGTTCCGACGCGGCCGCTCTGCCCTGTAAGGCGGGCCGGGCGCGGGAGGCGCTTGTGCTTGACGGGAGGAGGACGGTTTAAAGTGCAGGTCCTTGACTTGTGTAGAGACAAGCTCAGAGAGCTTATACGTTCCTACGACCTTGCCGCCGATGATGTTGAAGTAGTCACGGCGCGACCCCTCGCGCCCGAGGAGGCCATCGGCTCGCCGACCAGGCGCGACTTCCCGCTACTCAAGGGGAAGGAGGTAATGATCCAGGCGCGCTTTCGCGACAGCAGCGGCCAAGCATACACCGACATGCCCGCGCCTTTCCAAGGCAGGCTCGCCGATGTCATCGCGCTTCCGCTGCGGTCCAACTACGAGCGCGCCGTGTTCGTAGCCACGTGCAACGCCGTCATGCGCCACCTCGGCCTCGTCGACCACACGATTCACTGCCGCGACAACGAGCCCGAGGAATGCGCCCGGCTTCTTCGCGAGCGCGTGAAGCAGCTCACCGCAGGCCGTGCAAGCTGCGGCGCCGGGGCCGAGTCTCGCTGCACCACTGCAGCCACGCAGCCCGATGAAAGGGCCGATGAGAGGGATGAAGAGGCTTCCGGCCAGAGGCAGGCTCTGCCGCGCGTGGCCGTCATCGGCCTTCAGCCTGCAATAGTGAGCGCCCTGGCGGGGGCGGGCTGTTTCCAGGTCCGTGTCACCGACATGGATCCAGCAAACATTGGGACGGCCCGCGAGGGCGTGACCGTCGAAAGCGCCGACCGCAACCCCGAGGTCATTGGCTGGGCCGACCTCGTCCTCCCCACGGGGACGGTTCTGGCCAATGGGACTGCCGACGGCCTCCTCGCGGTCTTGAACGGCAAGCCAATCATCTTCTACGGCGTAACCGCCGCTGGACCGGCGAGGCTCATGGGCTACGAGCGCTTCTGCCCGCGCTCGCGCTGACGTGGAGGGCAGTCCTTCGAAGCTACTTTGCAAATAGCTGGTGGTTCTCATTTTCACTCTCTCGATGGCGGCGGCAGTTGGCTGCCATGAGCGACTACCTGGGAAATAGGAGGCTCACCTAGGCTAAATCGCCCAGTCGGCTGGTTCGAAACCGTCCGCAAACGGGTTCACAAAGAGCACCCCGTCCAGCGTCCTGCCTGGGTCGAAGTCTTCGCTGAAGACGACCGGGACCTGATTCAGCCTTGCGGTGGCCCAGATCTGGGCGTCCCAAAAGGCGAGGTGGTGATCTCTCACGCCCCGGACAGCTTCGAGGATGATTAAGGTCGTAACATCGAGCACCCGCCATGCCCGGGTATGGTTTTCCACGCTCGCCATCGCATCCTCGATAGCGAGCGGGACCCTGGTCTTGCGGGTGACGGCGTTGAAGAACTCTGACAACACTTGAGTGCTGATGACGCCTTTGCCTGAAGCAATGAGACGATCGAGGACTTCAACTGCTCTTCGCTGCTTTGCCGCCTCACTCCGGTCGTAAGCGTAGACGAGCACATTGGTGTCTACGAAGACCTTACCTCTCATGGAGCTCATCCCGTGTCCAGCCCCTCTGGGCCTTGGCGCCCTCCACCCCTTTTGCGTTTTTCGTTGCGTCGGCATCCTTCGCGCCTTTTCCCGTCCGGGCCTTCTCGGGCCGCGTCGCGGACAGCGACACCTCGCTGGCGAGGGCTTCAATAAACGCCTTCTCGCGTTGCCACGCTGCGGGATCAAGGCGGGCGATTACGGCCTCGCCTGCATACGCATCCAGCGCTTCGCGTACAAGTTCTGCTTCTGTAATGCCTAGGTCCTTGGCACGTTGTTTCAGAAGAGCATCCTGCCTGGGTTCTATATAGAACTGCTTTCGCACCATTTCGGGCATTGAGCGATCACATCCTAGCTGTACGTCTCTATACATCATGATATACATCATAGGAATGGCTGTCAACCCGACTTCCCCACGCTTGCCCGTCCGGCTCCTCGGGCTTTAGCAATTGGTGTTCCTGTTTGGTTGTACGCTGCTAGCTCCGCAGTCGCAGATGAACCAGTTTCCTCAGATGAACCGCCCTCCCCGAGCGGAGGGGGCTAGGCAAATAGACGTTCTACGTCCAGCGCGAACCCTGGTAGCAAGGGGCTAGCCAGGGTGACGCCGGGGCAATACACCTGCGAGGTCAAGAGGGCCCCGTCTCTAAGGGTCGCGATCTCAACCCTACGGGCCTGGGGATCTACAAGCCAGAGCTCTTGCACTGCGAAGCGCGCGTACAGCTGGCGCTTGACGTCACGGTCCCACTTGGCGGTGCCAGGCGAGAGGATCTCCACCACCAGGTCGGGGGCGCCCCAGATGTTTGCCTCTTTGATGATACCGGAGCGCTCCTTCGATACATATACAAGGTCGGGCTGGACCACGTCATACTCGCTCAGGACGACATCAAGAGGTGCACTGTATACTTCTCCGAGGCCGTGGCTCTCGGTCCACTGAGCCAGCGCCAGCAGTAGGCGTTTAGAGACCCTTTGGTGAGACACGCTCGGCGACGGCACCACTCTTATGGCCCCCCCTACAAGCTCGTAGCGCTGGTGCCCCGGCGGTATCTGGCAATAGTCATTGTAGGTGAGGCGCGGAGAGGGGCGGGCGTATTCAGGCGTCGCTTCGCCGACGCGGTCGGCATCGGTCACGTTACTCCCCTCCAGTGAGGCCGGTATCGTGCTCTTCATGTCAAGTCAATTCTATCATGATGAGGGCAGTCATGCCATCCTCCGATCAGGTGGTTCTTAAGCCTTGTTTCTCAAGTGAGGGGTAATTGACAGGGGGAATTGACATCCGAAATATATAGGACTGAAATAGTCCTGTAACTACGTGACGGTCCCGCAACGACTCATGAGAAGGGAGCTTTCTGCATTACATGGAGCTCATCAGGAGAAACACTGGCCACGCGCTGCGCGTGCGTTCCTACATTGAGACCTACCCGGCCGGGTGTGTAGAGACAAGCTCAGAGAGCTCATCCGCTCCCACGACCTTGCCGCCGATGAGGTTGAAGTAGTCACGGCGCGGCCCCTCGCGCCGGAGGAAGCCATCGGCTCCCCGGCGAGGCTCGTGGGTTATCAGCGTTTCCGCCTCTGCTCGCGCTCATGAGGACATCATTTGGCGACGGAGGGACCGATCTTATCCCTTGAGTCCCGTTGTGACCACTCCTTTTACGAAGTGCCGCTGGTTGAATATGAAGATGAGGAGCACGGGCAGGGTAACCACAAGCGTTGCGGCCATCAAGGGGCCCCAATCAACGAGGAATTGGGACCTGAAGATCTGAAGACCCAGCTGTACCGTGCGCATGTGTTCGGAGTTTGTTATGACCAGCGGCCACAGGAAGTCATCCCATACACCCGTGAAGGAGAATATGGCCAGAGTCGCGAGCACCGGGCGGCTGAGCGAGAGATAGATCTTGGAGTAGATCTGGAACTCACTGGCCCCGTCGACCCGCGCCGCGTCGTTGAGTTCCGTGGGAATGGAGCTGAAGAACTGGCGCGTCAGGAATACCCCGAATACGCTCACGACATAGGGAAGGCTGAGACCCCAGTATGTGTTAATGAGGCCGGTGCCGTTCTGGCCGAAGAGGTTGTTGCCGCCTGCGAGAGGAAACCTTTTCACCAGGATGAAGAGGGGGATTAGGGTCACGTACACGGGTATCATCATAGTCGCGAGGATTGCGAAGAAAATGAGATTTTTCCCCGGGAAATCAAGCCTTGCGAAGGCATAGCCCGCGAGGGAGCAAAAGAACAGGTTCAGCAGCGTGGTCGTGACCGAGACAACGGCGCTGTTCAGAAAGTACCGTGCGAAGTTGGTGTATCTGAACGCGTTCACGAAATGTTCAAAGGTTATCTTGGTTGGAAGCCATACCGGTGGGTACGCGAAGAGATCCCGGTTGGGCTTGAGTGAGCTTAACAGCATCCAGACGAAGGGCCCGGCCATTATGATGGCGACCGCCGTCAGGAGGACGTACACCCCGGTGCCGGTCAGCACGGAACGAACAAGCCGGGATCGCTGCCTTTCCCGAAGCGGCCTGGGAAGACGCCACCCGGGCGCTTGCGACCGTGGTTGTCCAGTCCGGCATGTGTTTCCGTGAAGCTCACGCACAGTTGCGTCATTCCGACCCGGCGTAAATCCGCTAGTTGATCTCACCGTCCGCTCACCGGCCTTTCCATACGCCTTGGATAGAGTATCGTGGAAACGGTGTCCTCACATCCTTATTATTGCCCTTGCACGCCTTTTGGCCGCTTCTTCGCCCCTGGGCACCGCACCCTACCGTCATTCTAGCCTTGTCTGAAAGTACCTGATATTCGCCAGCGACAGGGCGAGAATGACCAGAAAGAGGAGGAATGCGACGGCTGCCGCTTCTCCCATCTCGAAATACTGAAACGCCCGCTGGTATACAAGAAACGCCACGGTGGCCGTGCTGTCGAGCGGTCCGCCGCCCGTCATCGCGTACACTTCGCCGAACGTCTGGAACGTGCTTATGAGACCCATCACAATGATGTAGTAAGTCACCGGCTTTAACAGGGGCCAGGTTATGTATCTGAACTTACTGAGGCCCGACGCGCCGTCGATATCCGCGGCTTCGTAAAGGTATTGCGGGATACCTTGCAGCCCTGCGAGATAGATGACCATGTTCCAGCCTACGCCTCTCCACACCCGCATGGCCACGAGCGAATGAAGCGCGAGCGCCGGGTTGCCTAGCCAGTTGACAGGACCGATGCCGAGCTTTCCAAGGACGAGGTTGATGAGGCCGGAGCGCGGCTCATACAGCCAGAGCCATATCATGCTCACGGCAATCGTGGACGTCACCACCGGTAAGTAGAACAATGTCCTGAAGACGACTATCCCACGGGTGGCCCGGTTTACAAGAAGCGCAAGCGCGAGGGATATGATGATGTTAATCGGAAGGACCTCCAGCGAATACTGAACCGTGTTCCTCATCGCTCTGCGAAAGAGGTCGTCGCGGAATAGGAGCTTGGCATAGTTCGCCAGGCCCACCCACTTGGGCGCCGTCAGGATGTCGTAATCGGTGAAGCTCAGGTACAGTGAAGACACGATAGGGATGAAATGGATGACAAGAACATACACCACCACAGGTGCGATGAAAAGATAACCTGTCAGCATTGCGTGGCGCCTCGCGCGGTTTCGCCAATACGACGATGTGCCACGGCTCGGGCTCGCGCTCGCGTCCATCACAATCACCGTTCCTTCTCGGCCCGGCAACACGTGTAGAACACGTGTTGCC
>JBLNCC010000043.1:0-62515 GCA_050260395.1 Betaproteobacteria bacterium | reverse complement strand
GTGGCGCAGGTCTTCGCCTGACACAACCACTCATGATCCCTCCCAGCTTGGTGTCGCTTGCCCTCGGCTCTGCGCCTCGGACTTCTTCATTTCTAGCTCCGGCCCGTACCGTATCGACTTCCACTCGTTGCCAGAGTTCCAGGTGTAGTATGGGTAGTGATTTCTCCTCCATGCGCCGTTCTCCTCCACGCGACCAGCTTCTTTCGGCGCGAATCGCCGGGGAGGCGAAACGCGGGTGCAACCAGGCGCGAGCCCGCACGGAGCGAGCGAGCCTGCGCCGGCGAGCGTTCCCTGCCGCCCACGTACGCACATAAACACGAGCAAAGACAAGATAATAATATTGACATCAACAGCCATGCATGTAAGGAGTGATGGTGGCACATGCCGAGAAAAGCCATGCGAGATCTGTTCATCGACAGGAGAGTCGCGGTGGATCCGGTTCCACTCGCCAGCAAGAAAAAAGGGACGATCATGTACAAGGGTCTCCTCTCCATGTGCGGGGCCGATTCCGTGTATCTTTACTCGGGATACGGCGATAACTGGGAGAACGCGCGTTTCACCCCCATGACCAAGGTGGACGACGTTACCTGGTCAGCCGATGTGACAGTGGAAGGGGACAAGACCCTCAGCTTCTGTTTCAAGGACGGCGCAGACCACTGGGACAACAATTCCGGCCTCAACTGGGGCGTGGAGATAGTCTAGCTCCTCGCCTCACCGGGGCACGCCCGGACCGAATTCCCCGCGATTTGCTGCGGGCGCGCCTTCCCGCGCGGGACGGGCCCGCGGCAAATCGCGCCTCGCCGGCTCCATTGTCGCGCGCGAATCGGCTATAATAATGGTGGCCGTCGCCGCGCCGACCGGTGACTCTTTCCGCCCGGTCCGCCCGCGACGCGAAACGCGGACCAGCGCCACGGGAGTCTAGAAGCCCGCGCAATCCAGCGGCGGCCGATCGGAGGACGTGCCGGTGTTTGGCTTGCTCCCCTTCGTCCTGCTGTTCATCCTGCTGTTGCCGGCGCTCGTGTTCCTGTTTTACTTTAACGTCGCAGCGATATCCTTTACTAAGCTCGGGCTGTCACCCGAAGGCGCTGTCCTGCTTTTCGGGCTCTCGCTCCTCGGAAGCGTCATCAACATCCCGGTCGTCAGAAACCGCGTCGTCGTTGAAGACCGGTCGCGGCCTTTCTTCCCCTTCCTCTTTTATTACCCGCCGCAAGTGCGCGAACAGGTCATAGCCGTGAATTTCGGCGGAGCGGTAGTCCCCACCGTGTTCGCCTTTTATCTCCTGCAAAGAACGCCGGTCCTGCCGGCGCTCGCTGCAACCGCCGTCGTCGCGTGGGCCGCGAAGTCCATGGCTCGCCTCGTGCCCGGCGTGGGCATCGCCTTGCCCGCATTCATACCGCCGCTCGTGGCAGCGGGCGCCGCGTTGCTCCTGGCAGGCGAATACGCCGCGCCCGTGGCGTACATAGGAGGCACCATCGGCACGCTCATCGGAGCTGACCTCCTGAATTTCCCTAAGATCCGCACCCTCGGCGCTCAACTCGTCAGCATAGGTGGAGCGGGTGTGTACGACGGGATCTTCCTCGTAGGGGTGGTGGCGGCGTTCCTCGCGTAAGCAGCGAGACGCGCGGCGCGGAAATGCACTGGGATGTGCAGAAAGCGTGAAAGGCCGAGAGCCGCGTACAAGGAGAACGCGTACATAAAATGGTGGCCCCGACGGAATTCGAATCCGTGTCACCGCCTTGAGAGGGCGGTGTCCTGGGCCGCTAGACGACGGGGCCACACACTTCAAACATATTCTGGCTGGGGAGGGAGGATTCGAACCCCCGCAAACAGATCCAGAGTCTGTCGTCCTACCACTAGACGACTCCCCAGCGCAATTCGTTCCCGTTTATCAGGTGCTGGGCGGCCGCCCGCGGCCGCCGCCCGACCGTGGTGCCCCCACGTGGCAATTGTACCACAGCCCACGCCTCCGCGTCAACCCCTGTTGCAGGCTCACGCGGTCTTTCCCGCGATGTGCGTCCGCGGGCGTGCGCGCCCGCCAGATCTCGCCACCAGGCCGATTCCTGTGACCCGGTCACCTCCTCAATTGCCCGCGGAAAGCTTGGCCAGGGCAGCGTCCAGCCGTGAGCATGTTACCTCCCTGCCGAGCACCTCCAGGACCTCGAAAAGCCCTGGGCTTGCCGCGCGCCCCGTCACGGCCACGCGCACCGGGTGGATTACATCGCCAGCCTTTCGGCCCACCTCCGCGGCGTAACCTCGCAGGACCCCCTCAATGCGCTCCGCCGTGAACTCGTCTCCAAGCGCCCAAAGCCTTCGCCTGATCTCGCCCAGGGTCTCCGGCACGTGCTCACGAGCGAGAAACTTCTCAAAAGCCTCCGGGTCGTACGAAACCTGTTGCGTGAAGAAGAAGTCGCCCACGGTTACAACGTCTTTCACCGTGCGCATCCTCTCCCTGAGGAGGCCCATGATCTTCTCGATACGCGCCATTTCGCGCTCGTCCGGAGCCGCCGGCACAAACCCCGCCCGCGCGAGGTGCCGGACGGCTAGATTCGCGAGGGTCTTCACGTCCGTGGTCCGCAGGTAATGCCCGTTCATCCAGAGCAGTTTGTCCGGGTCGAAGACCGCCGGGTTCTTGGAGACCTTCTCCAGGGAGAACTTCTCGACGAGCTCGTCCCTGCTGAATATCTGCTGGCTGGAATCATACGCCCACCCCAGGAGGACCAGATAGTTCACAAGGGCGTCGGGAAGATAGCCGTCTTCGCGGTACTGCTCGATGGACGTCGCGCCGTGGCGTTTGCTAAGCTTGGTCCTGTCCGGCCCGAGTATCATCGAGACGTGAGCGAACTTCGGCAGGTCGAACCCGAGCGCCCGGTACATCATGATCTGCTTCGGAGTGTTGGGAAGGTGCTCGTCACCTCGAATGATATGGGAGATCCGCATCAGAGTATCGTCGACAACCGCGGCGAAGTTGTACGTTGGATACCCGTCCGACCTCAGGATGACGAAATCGTCGATGAACTTGTTCTCGAAGCGAACCTCGCCCCTGATGAGATCGTTCACCACCGTCTCGCCATCGCCCACTTTGAACCGGAGCGTGGGCTTACGGCCCTCCGCCTCAAACGCCCGGCGCTCTTCGGGTGACAGGTGCCTGCAGCGCCCGGAGTACCCAACAGACTCGCCGCGGCTGAGCGCGGCGGCCCGGGCCTTCTCGAGCTCTTCAGGGGTGCAGTAGCACCGGTAAGCATGCCCGGTCGAAAGGAGCCGCTCGGCATACTCGCGGTACGTGTCGAGCCTTTGCGACTGGAAGTACGGGCCGTACGCGCCGCCGACGATCGGCCCTTCGTCCCAATCGAGACCTAGCCATTTTATGCTGTCAACGATGGCATCGACCGAAGCTTCCGTGGACCTCTCCACGTCGGTGTCCTCAATCCGCAGAACGAACGCGCCACCGTGATGCCGAGCGAAAAGCCAGTTAAAGAGCACCGTACGCGCCCCTCCGACGTGCAGGTGCCCTGTGGGAGACGGAGCGAACCTGACCCTGACCCGATCCATGCCACTACCCCTCTCAACGACCCTCGCAAGCCTTCATGCTTTGCATTATACCTTACAAGCAGCGGCTCTTCAAGGCACAGAATGCGAACCGCAGGGCACTGCGGGCAGAGCATGAGGCGCGATGAGCGGTGCCGAGGGGGAAGGGGGAAAGGCGGAGCGTGGGGCCTCGTCGCCTCGCGCAACGCTCCGCGGACCGCTACACGAGCAGCTCACCGTCGTGTATCTCGTAGCTCCAGTTGCGTCCCCCGTTGTTGTCCCAGTTTCCCGCGTCATCTCTGAAGCAGAAATGGAATCTCGACGTCTCTTCAGGAGGCAGGTCCACACGGGCCTCGAAGGTCCCAGGAGCGGTCCTGGCCATGGGCACGTCCGTCACCGAGTTCCAGGTGCCGATCCCGTAGCCCATATGCAGGTAGACCTGCGTAGCCCCGGATCTCGCCAGCAGCCCGCTGTACCTCACAGACACGGAGTCTCCCGCGGTGATCGGAGTGGGGCTCACATAAACCCCGTCACCCATGTCCGCGGGGGCCGCTCCTTCCACGGGGGGAGCTTCACGTCGACTGCCCTCAGGCCCCGGGCTTGTAGGGCGGAGGCCTTCCTCGTCGGCCCTGCCGCTGGCGCTGAGCCGGCTCCCGCGGGCAATCTCCGCGGCGACCTCCACGTCAGTTCTATTGAGCCTCTTCGCAACCCAGTCGATAATGCCCGCCATGGGCTAGATACCTCCTCTGAACCATGGATGCGGACACCCGCATTCATAGTCTACCTGAGCGGAGGCGCGCCTATAGATGAAAATCCCGCCTCCCAAGTCCACCACGAGGAAAGCTTGATTGCCCCCTGGCGCGGACGAAAGGCGTGGAAATCCATCCACATGTTACCGTTCACCATCCGTTGTGGTTCATTGCTCATTTCCGTCAGGACGGTGCTCCCCGTCCTGATCCGGGCGCCTCCTGCCCAGTCGCCGTCGCGCCTTCCTCCCTAGCCCGAGGACGCTTGCGAACTCCAAGCTCGTGAGCTTCCGGACTCTCCTGCGCACCCCCTCCATGCTCCGCTCGTTGAGGAGCAGGAACACGGCGCCTCCTAGGAGCACTAGTATGCCGATCCAGGCCAGGGCCGACAGCGCCCCGCTCTGTTCCCCAGCAGCACGGCGCGCGGCCTCGGTTCCGGCAGTCGGCCCCTGGGGCGTGATTCCATACAAGATCGCGGGGATCGAGAGTATGAAGTTCACCATGACGCGTTCAGCGGCTTCCTGGCTGTTCTCCTGGGAGCCCATCTCGAAAAGCAGGGCACGCGGCGAGAGGTCCTGGTTGAAGGTCGCGTCTCCGTAGAAGATGCCCCTGACGAACCCTGGGAAGCTTTTATCGGCAAAGCTCTTCACCGCGAACGCGAATTGCTCGTTGGCCTTGAGGTTCGGGTTCTGCCTGCCGAGCACGATCATGACCTTCGCCCCAGGTTTGCCACCCACGGTCGTGGCGTACGCCTCCAGAGGGGCGGCGTCCCTGTGAAGGTCGAACAGGGCATCGGGGTTCCTGCGCAGAAGAGCCATGGCCGTCCGCCTGGAGCGGTCGTAGGCCCCGCCGTCGTGGGGCAAGTGCGACGTCCATGACTGCACCACGCGAAGCCCGACCGAACGCTGCAAAGCTGCTCTCACAACCGCTCCTACGTTGTAGACGTCCCCATGCGGAGCCACGGACGGAGTCCCGCTCGTGGGAATGTAAGATTCGTCACTATGGGTGTGGTATATGGCCACGAGCCGCCCGGCCGGCGCTTGAGCGAGGCGCCGCGGGGTCGCGAGCCCCGTGGTGGCAAGCTCCTGTTTCCATGCGGCGTAGAAAGCCGCGGCCGCGGTCCCCAGCTCAACATGCTCGACGAGCCTCGCCCACGCCGTATGACCCTCGACCCTTACCACCCTGTAGCGATTGTTCTCAGGGTCCACGAACTCGTCGCCCACCACAACCACGTGGCAAGTGTGAAGCACAACCCGGCCCGTGTCCTCGTCGAGTATGGTGTACCAGTGCTCCGTATCCTCCTCACACCCTTGCGCCTCTGTGCGGGGCGCGGCGCTCAACGTGCATGCCACTACCAAGACTAGAACGGCCGCGGCAAACTTCCTCCCAACCATAGACTCGCGCTCCTCCGTGCTATCAGTATGGCTGTCATGAAGTGGAAAGTGGGTCAGGCAACGTTTCACGCTTAGTATGGGAGAATGCGGCCAAAAAGATAAGCCTCGCGGCGGAGGCCGCGGGGCTGAAGGTGCAAGTTTGCCGGCGCACTGCTGCCGCTCACATGGACCTGAGCCTTGCTATCCTCTCTTCAATGGGGGGATGGGTGCTGTAGAGATAGCTCACGCGCCGCCCGGCGTCTTTGAAGGGGTTGACGATATAAAGATGCGCCGTCGCGCGGTTCGCGGCCTCGAGCGGCTCGGTGTCCTTGGCGATCTTCTCAAGGGCATCAGCAAGCCCCGCAGGGTACCTCGTGAGGAGCGCACCGTCGGCATCGGCCAGGAACTCGCGCTTGCGCGAGATGGCGAACCTTATGAGCTGCGCAGCCACTGGTGCCAGTATCGCAAGGACAAGGGCGATCACGGCGATGAGCGCCCCGGCCTGTCCTGATCCATCGCGGCCCCGGCGTCGGCGTGTCCCTCCCCACCAGAACGACCGCAGCATCCAGTCGGAGAGCAGCGCCGCCACCCCAACGAGCACCACCGTCACACTTGCGAGCAGTATGTCCCGGTTCCTTATGTGAGACATCTCGTGAGCGACCACGCCCTCGAGCTCCTGGCGATTGAGCTTTGCCAGGAGGCCCGTGGTAACGACGATCGCCGCGTGCTCCGGGTCGCGACCCGTCGCAAACGCGTTCATAGCCGTGTCATCGATGATATACGGCTTCGGTGCGGGAATCCCCGCGGCTATCGCGAGGCCTTCGACGGTGTTCCAGAGGTACGGGTGTTCTTCCTTCGTCACCGGCCTCGCCCTACTTACGCTGAGGACTATCTGGTCGCTGTAGTAATAACTCGCGAAACTCATCACCACGGCGATGATGAGCGCGATGACGAGGCCGCTCCACCCAGCGCCCGACATCTCCCCGAACACATAGCCGAGAAGCGTCACCAGCGCGATGAAGAGGCCCATCAGGAGCCGCGTTCTGTTGATGTTGCTGGCTATCTGTTCGTACATGACGTCACCTGCTCAGCACGGAATCCCGCGAGCAAAGCGCTTCCGCGCTATGCCGTGGCCCGCTCTAGAACTTCACTTTCACAGGCTCGCGGGCAGCCTCCTCGATCTCGAAGAAGTCCTCGGACGAGAAGCCGAACATCCCGGCTATGAGGTTCGTCGGGAATACCTGGAGGGCATTGTTGTACTTCATCACCGTGTCGTTGTAGAACTGCCGGGCGTACGCGATCTTGCTTTCCGTACCCGAAAGCTCCTCCTGCAGCATGAGAAAGTTCTGGTTCGCCTTGAGCTCGGGATAAGCCTCCGCGACAGCGAAAAGCGATCGCAGGGCACCAGTGATGGCGTTCTGCGCTTCCGCCTGCTCGCTCACGGTTTTCGCGCTCGCCATCTGGGCCCGCGCCTTCGTGACCATCTCGAAGGTCTCCTTCTCATGGGCGGCGTAACCCCTGACCGTCTCCACCAAGTTCGGGATGAGATCGTAACGTCTGCGCAGCTGGACGTCTATCTGAGACCAGGCGTTTCGGATCCTGTTCCGGAGCACCACGAGCCTGTTGTACGAGCTTATAAAGAATAGCACGATGACGGCGATGATCGCAAGAATTACGAGAGTCACCACCAAAGTTCACCCCCCCTTGCCTCTTTTCCCGACGTATTTCGCAACGCACGCCGAAACTCCTTCAGTCCCCGCCTCTTGCACTCCAAAACCTTACAACGGCCAGCGTGTAACGAGCCCGGCTACTTCAGCACCAGGGCTTGCGCTCGCTCCTCCGCGCGGGCTAGGACCTCTTCCTCGTCTACAATGGTGATGATGCCGTCTTCCATCACGATTTTCCCATCGATGATGACCGTCCGGATGTCGGACGACCGCGCAGAGTACACGATATGCGACACAATATCGTGACGAGGATACATGTGAGGCCGTCTCGAATCCATGAGGACGATGTCCGCCTTCTTGCCCTCGTCTATGGTCCCAATCGTCTCTTCGAGCCGGAGCGCCTTCGCGCTCCCGAGCGTTGCAAGGCACAGCGCCTCGGGGGCAGCCAGGACCGTGGGGTCGCTTGAAGCAAGCTTATGAAGGAAAGCCGCGATTCGTGCCTCTTCCAGAAGGTCGAGGTTGTTGTTGCTCGCCGCGCCGTCCGTCCCCAGGCCGACCCTCACCCCTGCCTTCAGCATTTTGGGGAGAGGAGCGACGCCAGAGGAGATCTTCATGTTGCAACCGGGATTGTGCGCTACGCCCACGCCTTTGGCGCTTAGGGTCTCGATGTCCCGCTCCGATACGTGCACGCAGTGCGCGGCAAGCACCGGGAACTCGAAGAGGCCGTAACCGTCCATGAGCTCGATCGGAGACAGCCCTCCGTGGAGGGCCTTGCACTCCCTCACCTCGCCCTCGGTCTCCGAGAGATGAATGTGCATTCCCACCCCGAGCTCGGAGGCCGCCTCCATGACTCTCTCCAGGAAGCCCCTGGGACATGTGTATGGAGCATGGGGTCCGAGCATGGTCGTGATCCTGCCTCCGCAGGCGCCGTTCCAGCGTTCGCACAGCTCCTTGCCCTCTGCAAGCCCCTGCTCCGCGCCCGGCGCGTTTCCGATGAGGCCCCGAGAAAGCGAGGCCCTCATCCCAGTTCTCTCCACGGCCTTAGCGGTCTCGTCCATAAAGAAATACATGTCCGCGAAGGTCGTCACCCCGGCCCGAATCATCTCGATGCATGCGAGCATCGTGCCCCAGTACACATCGTCGGCTTTGAGCCGCGCCTCCGCGGGCCAAATCTTCTGGGTGAGCCACGCCATGAGCGGCATGTCGTCGGCGAACCCCCGGAACAACGTCATGGCGGCATGCGTATGCGCGTTTACAAATCCCGGCATGGCTACGAGGTCCGAGCCATCTATGACCTTCGCTGCGCCTTGGAATTCGCGAGGAGCGGGAGACGGGCCGACGTACGCGATCTCCGACCCCGACACCGCAATGTCGCCCTTCGGCAACACAAGCGGGCCTTCCTCGCGGGGGGAGACGATCTGTGCCCCGCTAATGAGTATGTCCGCCCTTTCCATTTGCTGTCTCGTCTTGCGCATAGCGTACCACCCCTCCGTTGCCGTTGTCCCATAATAGGCGGGCGCCTCCCGACAAGCACAGGCGCGCCGCGTGATACTCAGCATCCGCTGCCGCCGGGCCCACCAACGACAGGGAGGCGTCGTGAACAGGAAGGACGCGGAACGGGCACGCGTTTCACATGAGAGTCGACAGTTCGCGAATCGCCTTGCCCGCCCGGGCGAATTCCAGGATGGACAGGATGTACCAGCCCTTCTCCCTATACGCAAGCCCGAGGAGCAGGTGTGTGTACTCGTTGGACGGGTCCAGGGCAAGGGCGCCTTTCAGCACCTCGATGGCTTTATCAAGTTTTCCTATCCTGGAAAGGCTCACGGCAAAGTAGTGACGGGTCCAGATGTTCCGGGGGTCCAGACTCACGAGCTTCTCAAAACACTCGCTGGACTTCTCGAAATCTGAGAACGCGTAGTACGCGAAGGCAACCACGTTGAGGTTGACGATGTCGTTCGCGTCCTTTGCCAGGGCTTCCTCGGCCTTGGCGATGACCTCGCGGCCGAACTCTTCATACCCCGCCGCCTCGATAGCGCGGAACTCGCGCGTCGCCTCTGGAACCATCCCCTGGTTCGCGTACGCTACCGCGAGGTAGAGTCGCCCCTCAAGATCGTCCGAGAGACGCCCCTTGTTCGCCGCCACAATGGCGCTCCAGTCGACCCGCGATTCAACGCGCGCTTCCGCAGGCGATCCCCCGATGGCCTGAGCTGGCGGGGTCGCGCCCGAATCTCCGCTCGTCGCCTTCGCGGGCCAGCATGGAAACACGACCGCGCCGATCGCTGCCAGCAGGAAGAGCACCCGCGCGTAAGTCGGTAACGCCCGTTGTCTCGGACCCCATCCCCTACGCCTCATGTCGTGGGGAGTTCTACAGCCGCTGCGCAAATCCTCCATGCCCACCCGCCGGCGCTCGTCGCCGGCCCCTCCACTGACTCCGTCGACCTTTGACCCCGTCGACCTTTGGCGTCGAGGCGCCCCGCTTTCAACGCCATCCTCGAGCGCGACACCAGCAACCTGCCACCTGCTGGCAATCGGCAGGGACCCGCGTCTGGCGGTCTCCTCACTTAGCGCGCGCGACTGAGAACCTCGCCCATTCTGTGGAGGCCTTCGGCGATCCTCTCCATGGAGGCTGCGTACGAGAGCCTCACGCACGTATCGCATCCGAACGCGATTCCCGGCACTACGGCCACGTGGCCGTGCCGCAGAAGGGCCTCGGCGAACGCGGTGGAGTCCTCTATCATCACGTCATCGATCCTACGACCGAAGTAGCGCGACACATCGGGAAACGCGTAGAACGCGCCGTCGGGAGCGGGACACGTCACATCCGGTATCTCGTTGAGCCGCCGCACCATATAGTCGCGCCGCTTTGCGAACTCTGCTCGCATGCGCTCCACGGGCTCTTTCGGACCGGCGATGCCGGCGAGCGCCGCCTTTTGTGAGATAGACGTGGGGTTCGACGTGACATGCCCCTGGATGGTCTCCATGGCCTGGATGACCTCCCTCGGCCCAGCGGCGTATCCCACGCGCCAGCCGGTCATGGCGTAAGTCTTCGACACGCCGTTCACCACAATGGCGAGCTGCTTTATCTCCGGCCCGAGCGAGGCGATGCTGACGTGTTCCGCGCCCCCATAAACGAGCTTCTCGTATATCTCGTCGGATATCACGACCACGCCGTGTGCCACAGCGACCTCAGCGATCTCGGCGATCTCCCGCCGCGAGTAAACCGACCCGGTCGGGTTGCATGGGCTGTTGAGGATCATCGCGCGAGTCCTCGGAGTGATGGCCTTCTCGATTGCGGAGGCGCTCACTTTGAACCCGTTACCGATGTCACCCTCGACTACCACAGGGACGCCCCCCGCGAGGCGAACCATTTCTGGGTACGAAACCCAATAGGGGCTCGGGATTATGACCTCGTCGCCTTCATCACACAGAGCGAACACTGCGTTGAATATAGAGTGCTTCGCACCACACGACACGAGCACTTCCTGAGGGCTGTACACGAGCCCGTTGTCCGCTCGCAGCTTCTCGCAAATGGCCGCGCGCAGCTCAGGGATGCCGGCGGTCGGCGTGTACTTCGTGAACCCTGCTCTGATGGCGTCGACGGCCCTGTCCTTGATATGGTCGGGCGTGTCGAAGTCAGGCTCCCCCAGGCTGAAATTGACGATGTCCACGCCGCGGCTGCGCATCTCGCGGACGAGCGCGTCCACGCCAAATGTTTTCGACGGGCTCACCTGCATCGTCCTCCGAGCAAGCCTCATGCCTCACGCCACAAAAGGGCTCCGTGTCCGCGGAACCCTATGGTGGCATCCCTCCTCTCCCTCATCTCTCCGGTTTCTGCTTAGCGGCCTCTTCAAGGGAATACCCGTGCCGTCCTATCTTCTCCCCGAGTCGGTAGTAGTCCGGCCCCACATAGGCAAAGGGCCTCATGGCCCGCACATCGATTCGCCCTTCGGTCGTGAGGACGCCTTCGCCTGCGTGGACGGCAACCACCTCGCCCACGAACAGCTCGTGCGATCCGAGCACGATCTGATGTCGCACCTTGCACTCCATGTTTATCGGGCATTCGGCAATGTAGTGGCATTCCACCTCGTCACACGCCACGGCCGAAAGCCCGAGCGCAGCGAACTTGTCGACGTCGCGTCCGGACACACTGCCACAGTAATCCGTGGCATAAAGGAGGTCCTCGCTTGGAACGTTCACGCAGAAAGCGCCGGTTTCCTTTATTAGCCCGTGCGAGTACCTCGACAGGTTTACCGCGATGGACACCATCGGCGGAGTGCCGCAAGCAACGCCCGTCCAAGCCACGGTGATGATGTTCGGCCGCCCGGAAGGCGCGGTGCAGCTCACCATGACGGCCGGTATCGGGTACAGGTAGTTCCTCAACATGGCCCGCGTCTTACGCATGGCGCCCTGGTCACCTCTTTCTACGTGTCACGTCATCGCTTGTCACTTGTCGCACCATAGCTTTCCGGCCTGTGCGAAGTTCTCCTTCTTCATCTCCCGAAGGATGATGCTTACTGCGCTCTCGGGGCAACCTACCGATTCAACCACTGCCTTTGTGACCTTCTCCACGAGCACTCGCTTTTGCTCGACGGTCCTCCCCTCGATGAGCTCGATCTGAACGATGGGCACGTATGGCACCTCCTTTCCGTTCCGCGGTTTTGGCCTCGCATTCGAGTCAGCGCTCCTTCTCTCCGAACGCCCGGCTCATGAGCTTCAGAAGCGGCACGCCGATGGCCAGCACCGAGATGGTTTCCGATGCGCCTATGCTGAGCACGAGCGCCCAATACGGAACCTTAGTGAGAAAGGTGAGATAAGCGCTGACGAAGATGGCGTTTAGCGCGATCGGGGAGACATAAGCGACGGGGCTCCGCCGGAATACCCGCGTGAGGATGGCCGCGCCTAAGGTGATGAGGCTACCGAACACCACGTCCGGCAGGCCGTACGGCCCGATCAAGTTGGCTACGAGGCATCCGACGAAAAGCCCGGGGACGGCCTCGGGAAAGACCATCGGAAGCAACGTAAGCCCTTCCGCTGCCCTGAACTGCAGCGGCCCGAAGCTGACCGGCGCGAGCGCATACGACACCGCCACGTAAACCGCGGCAACGAGCGCGCCACGCACGATGCCCCTCACGACTTGCGACCCCCCGTCCCGGACCCCCGAACCCACACTTCACCGCCCTTCGAGGCCAGCTATCATGCGTCCCGTGGCCTAATAACGGTAGTATTCTCCCCAAGCAACCAAAGTCCTCCGCACCCGCGGAAAAACACCGCAGCCTTGTCGCGGCCTTTTCATCATCGCAGCATGGCTTCCAAACGAGGCGGGTTAGTCACCGCTTCATTGCCAGCGGTTGCCAGGTAGTCGGCCCGCACCCGGGGACGCCGCCCCGAGCAAAGCTGGGCTCCATGACAGAGCCTGGCCCGTCCCCAAAAGCCGCGGGCGTTTCTGCCCGTTCACCTAGGCGCCCTTCCACGAGACATTCCCCGGAGGCTCTTGAGTACCCGCCTGGGAGTGCGATATGATGACGCCAGAAGATGGCTCGTCAGCGGCCTCGCGCGGAGGGGCCGGCTCGGGAGCGGGAGAGAGGGTGGGTCCGGCGGCAGGCTATCGTCGACTTTTGCAAACGTTCACCGCCTTCCGTAACTGGTGCCTGGTGCTGGGCTTCGTCATTCTATGCGCGTCTGGCGGGTGGCGCAGCGGCACCGCCGCCGCAGACTCCGCGGCCGACAAGGGCGTTTCGGGGCTCGCGGGGCGTACACCCGATGGCGGCCCGGCACCTGAAAACGGGGCGGCAACAAGCAACGCCGAGCCTCAAGACGCATGGCACTACTTGGAGCGCCAGGTGAGCTTTGGCCCGAGGAATCCCGGGTCGGACGGTCATCGGAAGGCAATTGAGTTTATCCTCTCCGAGCTCGAGAAATCCGCTGATGACGTTCAGGTCCGGCCGTTCGACGCCGTTTACGAAGGTACCACCTATTCCATGGCCAATATCACCGCGCTCTTCAAGTCCTCCTCCGGCGAAGAGGAACCTTTCATTCTGCTCGCGGCGCATTTCGACACCCGCCCTCGCGCGGAACACGACCCCCTTCCCGCGCGGAGGCTCACTCCCATAATGGGTGCGAACGACGGGGCCTCGGGAGTAGCCGTGCTTCTGGAGATCGCGGGCGTGCTCGCCCGAACTAAGCCGCCGGTTCCTGTGATGATCGCCTTCTTCGACGGTGAGGACCTTGGCGCTTCCGCGGACTCTATGTTCCTGGGGTCGCGTCGCCTTGCGGAGAGCCTGGACCCGCGACAGGTGACATACATGCTGCTCGTCGACATGGTGGGCGACGCTGACCTCAACATATGTGTGGAAGGCTACTCCCAGCTGAACGCGCCCGACGTCGTGGACACGGTATGGTCTACGGCGGAACGGCTTGGCTACGGGAGCACGTTCAGCCGCGAGGTCCGCTACCATATCCTCGACGACCACGTTCCTTTCATTGAAAAGGGCGTCCCCGCCGTTGACATCATCGACTTCGACTACCCGTACTGGCATACTACCCTCGACACTTTGGACAAGTGCAGCGCCACTAGCCTCCGCACGGTGAGGGACGTTGTGCTCGAGACCATCTTCCAGGGCGGGGCTGCGGATCCTTCCCAGGGCAAGCCTGAGGTGTTGTGACGCCAAACTAAAGCCTCACGCGAAGCACAGACCTTCCTTTGCGGTGCAAATGACGTTTCCAGCCCAAGGGCCCCAAAATTGGCATTATTACGTAGTAGACAACGCCTCCAGTGGGGTATAGACTCAACTACTGAAAAGATGGGCGCCCGAGGAAGCGCCGCGGAGGTGGTCATGGGGCCTGGGAGGCAACGCAAGGAGCCGAACAGGGTGGTAGAAAATCCTGGTCTACCGGAAGCGGGGGCCGTCCCGCTTACGAGAGGAAGCCTGATATAACCAACCAGAGAACACCATCAATTAGTGAGGGATGACCATGGGATTTGTGGTAGGTCTGGCCTACAACCTCAAGAAGGATTGTCCCAGGTCTGAGATGGTAGTCGAAGACGCTGACGCCGAGTTTGAGGAACAGGCAACGGTAGACCGAATAGCGAAGGCTTTACGAGCCGCAGGGCATCGCGTCGTGAGGATGCCATACGGCCCGGGGCTTCTTTCGAAGCTGCAACGCGACCGCGTTGACATCGTCTTCAACATAGCCGAGGGCTGGGAAGGCCGGTGCCGTGAGGCGATTGTCCCAGCGATACTGGAGTCTCTCGGGATCCCGTACACCGGTTCAGACCCGCTCACCTTAGCAGTGTGCCTTGACAAGGCGGTCACCAAGGCTCTCGTTTCATCGTACGGAATTCCAACACCTAAAGCAATCAAGGTCGAATCCCCTGCGGACCTTCCCGACGACCTCGGCATGGACTTCCCCCTCTTTGTTAAGCCCGCTTACGAGGGTTCCAGCAAGGGCGTGAGGAGTTCGTCGAAGGTCAATAACAGAAAAGAGCTCGTAGCCATGGTGGAATGGATCACGGGGGCCTACCGGCAGCCCGCCTTGGTGGAAGAGTTTCTGCCCGGGCGTGAGTTCACCGTGGGAATAGTGGGCAACCGCAAGCTCGAGACCTTTCCCATCATGGAAGTGCGGCCCGCGGCGGAGGTCGAGCCCGAGTCATTCGTGTATTGCTACAACACGAAACATAACAACCTTGAGAAGTTCCTGTGTCCGGCGCCGATCCCCGGTGAGCTCGCGGAGAGGATTCGCGACGTGGCCATAAAGACATTCCGGGTGCTCGAGTGCCGCGACCTCGCACGGGTGGACGTGCGGCTTGATGGCGCGGGCAATCCCCACTTTCTGGAGATCAACCCGTTGCCGGGCCTGTCCACAGTGAGCCTGTTCCCCATCGCCGCCATGGCGGGAGGGATCTCGTTCGAGGACCTCGTCCAGAAGATCCTCGACACCTCGGCGGCCAGGCTGAACCTACAGGCGCGCAAGGCGGCGCAGGACGCGGCGGCAGCGCGGTGTTCCCGTTCGGCGCTCGCCCGGTCTTGACTGCCCCAACTTGACTGTCTCAACTAGGGAAGCCTCGCGAGACATGTCGGAGCAGGGCTCCTTCGGAACACAACTAGAACCTTGATCCCAACGCGTTCCGAGCGCGTGAGGCCCGGCGCAGCGCACTGCGCCGGGCCTTTCCGCCCATCACCTCACGGCTGCTCTCTGCCGCGAGGTCACACCTCGAGAAGGATCCGGTCGTCCAGGAGCCTCTCCCCTCGAGTGGCGTGAAAGCGCTCGAGAAGGTCGGCCACGGTCATCTCCGACCGTTCCGGCCCTCCTACGTCCAGCACTATCTCCCCCTCATGCATCATGATGGTCCGGTTTCCGTAGGCCAGCGCGTGACGGAGGTTATGAGTCACCATCATGACGGTGAGGCCGTGGCGCGTCACCAGCCGGTCCGTCAGGGCGAGGATGTCCTGAGCCGTCTTCGGGTCGAGGGCGGCCGCATGCTCGTCGAGGAGCAGGAGTTTCGGCCTCTTTATCGTGGCCATGAGGAGAGCGAGAGCTTGCCGCTGGCCGCCGGAGAGAAGCCTCACAGGCTCAGAGAGCCGCTCTTCTAGGCCCAGGCCGAGGAGCGCGAGGTACTCCCTGAACGTGTCGCGGTCTTTCTGCGTGACGCCCCATTTGAGCCGCCTTCGTTCCCCGCGCTTCGCGGCCATTGCCAGGTTCTCCTCGATGGACATGGAGCCTGCCGTCCCTTGCATCGGGTCCTGGAAGACCCGGCCGATCATGGGAGCCCTCTCATGCTCGGGAAGCGAGGTCACGTCCTGACCGTCGATGATGATCGTGCCATCATCCACCGGGAACACGCCTGCCACCGCGTTCAGGAGCGTGGATTTCCCCGCGCCGTTGCTCCCGATGATGGTCACGAAGTCACCGGGCGCAAGGTCCAGCGAGACATCCCGGAGCGCCATCCGGCCGTTAGTGGTTCCTGGCAAGAACGTTTTCCGAAGATGCCTCAGCTTTACCATAGCCGAGCGCTCGCCTCCTTTCCAGGCCGAGGGTCGTCCGGATGACCGGCCCTGACAGGGCGATCACCACGAGGGCCGCGGTAACGATCTTGAGGTCGGTCGGCGCGAAGCCCATCCGGAGCGCGACGAACACCGCAAACCTGTAGATCACCGACCCAGCCACCACGCCGAACGTCGCGAGACCGGTGGACGAAGGCGCGATGATCGCCCCGCCGATGATAACGGACGCGAGCCCCGCGACAACCATGCCTATGCCCATCCCAATGTCCGCAAACCCCTGGTACTGCGCGACCATGGCGCCGCACAAGGCGACCAGCGCGTTCGACAGGCCTAGGCCGATGATCTTCATGGAGTCGGTATTCACGCCGAGGCTGCGTATCATCACTTCGTTGTCGCCGGTCGCGCGGAGCGCGAGGCCGAACTCGGTGCGGAGAAACGCGTCCAGCAACAACTTGGCCGCAGCCGCCGTCACCAAGAAGAGGATCAGCGCCGCGCCGCCCCCGGGCACGCCAAGGCCCGTCAGGGTCGTTAGCACCGTCGCGCTCCTGAGGAGAGGGATGTTGGCCCTCCCCATGATCCGGAGATTCACCGAGTAGAGCGCGGTCATCGTCAATATGCCTGCGAGAAGCCCCGAGATCTTCAACTTGGTGTTGAGGACGCCGGTCGTCGCTCCCGCAACGAAGCCGAGAACCGGGGCGACCAGGGTCGCTATGACGGGGTCGCCCCCGGTGTATATCAGCTTCGCCGCAATGGCCGCACCCAGCGGGAAACTCCCATCCACGGTGAGATCGGGGAAGTTGAGGACGCGGAAGGTAAGGTACACCCCGAGAGCCATCACCGCGTACACCAGACCCTGTTCGAGGGCTCCACTGAGCGCGCCTAGGGAGATCACTGTATCACCTCATAAGCTTGGTCTATCAGCGACTGTGGAACGATGACGCCCATCTTCTCCGCGGCCTTCAGGTTTATGACGAGCCGCACGTTTTCCTGGTACTCGATGGGCATCTCGGACGGCTTCACCCTCTCGCGGAGGATCCTCGCTGCCATCTTCGCCGTCTGCTTGCCCAGCGCGTAGTAGTCGATGCCAACCGTAGCGAGGGCGCCGCGCCTCACTCCGTCTTCCTCGCCCACCACGAGCGGGATCTTGGAGTCCTCAGCTACCTTGATCACGGACTCAAGGGCCGATACGACCGTATTATCGGTAGGCACGTATATGGCGTCGACCCTGCCTACAAGAGACTGAGCCGCCTCGTATACGCCGCTCGTTGAGCTCGCCGTCGTTTCAACGAGCTCGATGCCCAACCCCGGCGCAGCCTGCCTCGCGAGGTTCACTTGGACCACTGAGTTGGTCTCGCCCGCGTTGTACACGATGCCGACCCTCTGAGCTGTCGGGACGAGCTGCTTGAGTAGCTCCAACTGCTTCGCCACGGGCGTGAGGTCCGAGGTGCCCGTGACGTTCGTGCCGGGTCTGTCAATGGACTTCACCAGCTCGGCGGCCACCGGGTCGGTCACCGCCGTGATGAGTATCGGGATTGTAGTAGTGGCCTTCGCCGCGGCCTGCGCCGTCGGAGTCGCTATCGCAAGGATCATGTCAACCTTGTCGCTTACGAACTTCTGCGCTATGGATTGGGCGGTCGCCATGTCGCCCTGGGCGCTCTCCGACTCAAACTTGACATCCTTACCCTCGGTAAAACCCTCTTCAGCAAGGCCGTCCACAAACCCCTTTTTCGCCGCGTCCAGGGCGGGATGCTCGATGATCTGCATGATTCCGATGGTCGTGACAGCGGACCTCTTCTGGATCGCGTTCGCAACAAGCAGCGCCGCCCCGAGCACCACAAGAACGGCTACGAGCAGGATCGCCCGCGAAGCACCCGACTTTCTGGAAGCCATATGGATCCCTCCTAAACAATGCAGTAATAGCTAGGACCGCGCGCGTCTCGAAACGTCATCCGGAGCCTGCCGCTTCGCAAAGTCCGTCTCGTCCATGGCTCCCACCCTCCTCCTCGATGCCGGCCCACCCGCTCCACGCCGAGCTTTCCTTGCACACTTTGAGAACGAGGGAGGTCTGGGATCCCGCGATCCCCGCCACCTTTCTCAGCTTGTGCGTGAGAAACTCGTAAAGCTCGTTGTTGGATTTGAGCACGACCTCCATCATGACGTCGTAGGCGCCGGTACAGATGGCAACGTACCGCACCTCGGGCAATTTCACTAGGTCGGCCACGACGCGTTCGGGCGAGTCGCCCTCCACGCTTATGCCGACCATCGCGACAAAGTTCATCCCGAGGCGGAACGGGTCGACCACCCCGGTGATCCTGGCCACCCCTTCCTCAAGAAGGCGCGCGACACGCTTCCTTACCGTCCCCTCCGCGACCTTGAGCTTCTCAGCGATGGCTGTGAAGGGCATCCGACCGTCCCGCTGGATGCACGACAAGATCTCCTTGTCAAGCTTATCCAGCACGACTACATCGTTCACGAAAATCACCCCAATCGGTCTTCTCAAATCTGATAATCGTAACGCAGTGCCGGTACCCGCGCGCTCATCCTGATTATGACTTAGCCTATTCGACGAATTATGCAATTGTCCTTCTCAACGCCACGGAAATTCTTTTCCATTGAGCGGGCTGCAAGTCAGTTGGTTCTGAGCGGGACGCCATGCTCGCGGAAGATCCGGCGGGCTCTCGCGATGTCATCGGGCGTGGGCTCAGGCACGCCTGCGAGGGCACAGTCGAGGCCGAGTTGTCTCCATTTGGGCACGCCCATGCGGTCATAGGGGAGGATGTCCGCCCTCACCCTGCCGCCCCTCAGCGACGCCACGAGCGCCGCGACATCGTGAAGGTCGTCGTCGGAGTCGTTGACGGTTGGTATGAGAACGTACCTCACCACGATGTCCATCCCGCGCTGAGCAGCGAGCCGCAGGTTTGCGAGGATCACGTGGTTCCTCACACCGGTAAGCCTCACGTGTTTCTCTTCGTCCACGACCTTGACGGAAAAGAGGAGGAGATCGGTGCAATCGAGGACCGATTCGAAGCTTCCGTGCTTACAGTAACCCGCGGTGTCCAGCGCCCGGTGGAGGCCGTGTCGGCCGCACGCCTCGAAGAGGGCTCTCACGAATCTGTGCTGCAGGAGCGGCTCTCCCCCGGAGACGGTGACCCCTCCACCAGACGCCTCGAAGAAGGGCTTGTAATCGAGGATCTCCCTCATGACGTCATCCACAGTCACCTCCTGGCCCAAACGCAGCCAGGTGTCGGGGTTGTGGCAGAACACGCACCTCATGGCGCACCCTTGCATGAAGAGCACGAACCGTATCCCGCCGTCGTCCACGGTGCCCATGGTCTCGACGGAGTGGATGTAGCCCTTGACGGCGCCGGTGTCTTCGCGTGTTTGCTCAGAGAGGCCGGTCATCTCTCGAAGATCGTCCTCGCCAGGACTTCCTCCTGCTGCTCGCGGGTGAGCCTCACGAAGTTCACGGCGTATCCCGACACCCTGATGGTCAGCTGCGGGTACTTCTCGGGATGCTCCATGGCGTCGACGAGGGTCTCGCGCCGGAACACGTTCACGTTCATGTGATGCCCGCCCTTGGCGAAGTACCCGTCTATGAGGCCGACGAGGTTCGAGACAGCCTCTCTGGGTGTCTTTCCGAGGGCCTTCGGCGTGATCGAGAACGTGTACGAGATTCCGTCCATGGCGTGCTCGTAAGGGATCTTGGCCACAGACGCGAGCGACGCGACGGCGCCGTGGGTGTCGCGCCCGTGCATGGGGTTGGCGCCCGGCGCGAAGGGCTCCCCCCGCTTCCTTCCATCCGGCGTGGACCCCGTCATCTTTCCGTACACCACGTTGATCGTGATCGTGAGGATCGAGAGAGTGTGCTTCGCGTCTCTATACTCGGGGTGCTCCTTGAGCTTCTCGTGGAAGAGCACCACCGAATCCCGGGCGAGTGAGTCGACCCTGTCGTCGTTGTTGCCGAACTTAGGAAAGTCGCCCTCTACGTCGAACTCCGTGGCTATGCCCCGCGAGTCGAGCTTGGGCGTGACCTTCGCGTATTTGATGGCTGAAAGCGAGTCCGCGAGCACGGAGAGGCCCGCGATTCCGAAGGCCATGAACCTCCCCACGCGCGTGTCGTGGAGGGCCATCTCGAGGCTCTCGTACGCGTACTTGTCGTGCATGTAGTGGATGACGTTCATGGTGTCCACGTACTTCCCGGCGAGCCACCCCAGCATCTTTGTGAACGCGTCCCACACGGGCCCGAATTCCAGGAGCGCCTCTCCGGCCCGGTAAAACTCGGGCGCCACCTTGGCGCCGGAGATCTCGTCCAGGCCTCCGTTCAATGTGAGAAGGAGCGCCTTCGGCAGGTTGGACCTGGCCCCGAAGAACTGCATCTCCTTTCCGACCCTCATCGCCGAGACGCAGCAGGCGATGGCGTAGTCATCTCCGAAAACGGGCCGCATGATATCGTCGTTCTCGTACTGGATGGAACTCGTGTCGCAAGACACCTTGCACGCGAACTCCTTGAAAGGCCTGGGAAGGTCCTTCGACCACAGGATCGTGAGGTTGGGCTCGGGGGCGGGGCCGAGGTTGTACAGGGTTTGCAGCATCCGGAAGCTCGTCTTCGTGACGAGCGGCCGGCCGTCCAGTGCCATCCCGCCGATGGATTCCGTGACCCACAGAGGGTCACCCGCGAAGAGCTCGTCGTAGGCGCGCGTGCGAAGCTGCCTCGCCATGCGCAGCTTGATTACGAAGTCGTCCACGAGCTCCTGGGCCTCGTCCTCGGTGATGGCTCCCCGGCGCAGGTCGCGCTCGAGGTAGATGTCCAAGAACGTGCTGGTCCTCCCGAGGGACATGGCGGCGCCGTTCTGTTGCTTTATGGCGCCGAGGTAACCGAAGTAGAGCCACTGGAACGCTTCCCGGGCAGAGCGCGCAGGCCGCGAGATGTCGCAGCCGTAAGAACGGGCCATCTCCTTCAGTTCTTCGAGGGCGAGGATCTGGTCGTGGACCTCCTCGCGCAGCCTGATGGTGTCCACAGTGATGGTAGTGAGCTCCGGGCTCCGCAGGTCGCTCTGCTTTTCCTGGATCAGGCGGTCCACGCCGTAGAGAGGAACCCTTCGGTAGTCGCCAATGATGCGCCCCCGTCCATACGCGTCGGGCAGGCCCGTGATAACGCCGCACCGCCTGAGGGCGCGCATCTCATCGGTGTACACGGCGAAGACTCCCTCGTTGTGGGTCCTCCGGTACTTGTGGAACGTCTGGCACACCCTGGGCTCGAGGTCGGCTCCGTATTCGTTGCACGCCATTTCGACCATACGGATGCCGCCCCAAGGGTTTATCGCCCTCTTCAAAGGCTCGTCTGTTTGAAGACCGACGATGATCTCGAGGTCGCGGTCGATGTAGCCCGGCGGATGGCTCGTTATCCCCGCGATGGTCTTGGCGTCGATCGCGTACACCCCGCCACGCCGCCTCTCCTCAGCGAGAAGGGCGAGGCATTTCTCCCAAAGCGCCTTGGTCCGGCGCGTCGGGCCCGCGAGAAATGACCCGTCGCCCTCATAAGGCGCATAATTGCTCACGATGAAGTCCCGGACGTCAGTGCGGTCGCGCCAGGCTGTTCCCTTGAAATCCGAGTAACAATCCGAGTGAGAGTCGTCCACTTTTGCACGCCCCCAGCGCGATATCCTCGTTTCACAGGAGACATCAGGGAGGCCAAGCCCCCTCGTCGCTGGTTATGGTGTTTTTCGCGCCGCGCGGTCACGCGGGCACGGGAACCTCCTCCAGCTTGTTCCTGGCTATGCCGTAAAGCCCCATGTACTCGGCGGCCGACTTGTTCCAGGAAAAGTCGTGGCGCATGACGTTTTCAACTAGCGCGCTCCACCTGCGCTTGTCCTTGTACACGTCTATCGCCCGCCTGATCGCGTCGATGAGAGCCTCCGACGAGTACTCCGCGAACGTAAACCCGTTGCCTACCTGCCTTTGGGGTTCGTAGTTCGTGACCGTGTCGGCAAGCCCACCGGTGCTGCGGACTATCGGAACCGTGCCGTAGCGCATGGCGATGAGCTGTCCAAGCCCACCCGGCTCGAACCTGGACGGCATGAGGAACATGTCACACCCGGCGTAGACGCGCTGCGCAAGCACGACGTTGAAGCCGATCTCCACGGCCACCCTGTCGGGATACCTCTTTCTCATGGAGCGAAAGAGATTCTCGTAGTACGGGTCCCCTGTGCCGAGCAAAACGAACTGAAGGTCCATCCCCATCATCTCATCCATGGCGTCCGCGATGAGGTCGAGCCCCTTCTGAGCCACGAGGCGAGACACCACCCCGAGCAGCGGTGCGCCGGAGGAGGCCAGGTTCATGTCGCGCTGGAGCGCGTACTTGTTCTCCTTCTTATCCTCGATGTTTCCAAGGCCATAGTTTCTGTAAATGCGGGCATCGGTCTCGGGGTTGAACTCGTGGTAATTGAGGCCGTTCATGATGCCGTGCAGGTCCTTCGAACGCGTGCGCAGAATCCCGTCCATGCGCTCCCCATACTCGGGCGTCTGGATCTCTTTGGCATAGGTCTTGCTCACAGTGTTGATCACGTCCGCATATAGGATGCCTGCCTTCATGAAGCTCACGTCGCCGTAGAATTCGATGCGGTCGGGCGTGAAATACTCCTCGCCGAGGCCCAGCAGGTGGAGCGTCTCCCGAGGGTAATTCCCCTGGTACTGGAGGTTGTGAATGGTGAAGACGGTGGCTGTTCCCTGGTAGAGTGGGTCGCGGGAGTACTGCTCTCGAAGGAGGAGCGGCACCGGCCCGGTCTGCCAGTCGTTGCAGTGAATGATGTGGGGGGCCCATCCGAGATACCGGATCATCTCGAGGATCGCCCTGGAGAAGAACGCGAACCTCTCCGCCTCGTCGAAGTACATGTACATGTTATCCCTGTCGAAGTAGTGATAGTTGTCGATGAAGTACACGGGAACCAGCTTCTCTGCCCCGTTGAGACGAGCCTTTATGACCCCCTGACGCAGGATGGCGGTAACCTTGCGCCATCCCACCCAGACCGGGAAGTCGCCTATGGTTTTGACATCTGTGATCCCTCTGTACCTCGGCATCACCACCCGCACATCATTGCCCATGATCGCGAGCGCCTTCGGGAGCGAGCCCGCGACATCAGCAAGCCCCCCGGTTTTCGCGAAGGGCGCCACCTCGGGTGAGGCCAAGAGAATCCTGTAAGTCTCGTCAAGTTCCTGTACCGTCACTTCTCCAGTGCCCCTTCCTCCACGCCCCGTGAAGCCGTTCCCCAGGTCTTGTCCTCTGCGCGCGCGCCCGTGACCTCCGGCCCGCGCACGCCCGCACCCGTGTTCTCAAGGGCGCATTCCCGAAGCGACGCGGCGGCATCCTCGGGGGCCGTGGGATTTATGTAGTATCCCGTGCCAAGCTCGAAACCCGCCAGGGTCGCCAGGCGCGGAACGAGCTCAAGGTGCCAGTGATAGTATGCTCCGAAATCGCCGGTCCATGGGCTGGTGTGCCATATAAGATTATAAGGAAAGGTCTCGAACCCAAGCTCGAACCTCCTCACCGTACGGCGCAACATCCGTGCGAGGTCCGCAAGCTCGGCTCCGTCGATGTCCTCGAACCTGGCGCCGTGCGTTACCGGCATGATCCACGTTTCGAAAGGAAATCTGGCGGCGTAAGGGCAAAACACGAGGAATCGATCGGATCGTTCCACTATTCGGACACCCTCCGACACCTCGGCCTCGACCATGGCACAGTATAGGCACTCCCCGGTTCTATCATAGTGCTCCCGGGCAATAGCAAGTTCTTCCTCGATAACTGCTGGAACGTTGGGCGTGGCGATGAGCTGGCAGTGAGTGTGCTCAAGCGATGCACCGGCCACCCTGCCCCAGTTCTTGAAAATCTGAAGATAACTTAGCCTGCGGTCACGGGAAAGCGCCTTGGCCCTCGCGACCAAGGCTTCGAGGATGTCCTCCATCTGGCTTTGGGAATGCGTGCCGAAGGTTGAGTCGTGATCTGGCGATTCCACGAGAACCTCATGAACCCCGATCGCCGGCAAACGCTGGAACAGCCGGCGGGGGCCGCAAGGCCCCCCGCTGCTGCCTCGCTCGCCCGGGGCTCCGTCTCCGGCATCCGGAGCATCGAGGGTGAGCGCGGGGAATTTGTTGGGGACCACCCGCACCGACCACCCCTTGTCGTTCGGGGAGTCGGCGTCTCTCCCGAGCGCAAGGACCTCCGGGGGAGTCATGTGTTCGTTACCGTAACAAAACGGGCACACCCCGCCCTTCCGCTCGTCTCGGGGAACCCGGAAATCCGAAGGGCGCCGGCTTCGCTCGGTGGCTATGATGACCCACGAGCGTGAAGCGGGATCCCGTCTTAGCTCTGGCATCGTACGCCTCCTCCTGTGCAAGCAACATGCGGCACGCCCGGGCCTGACGCTCACCTGCTCGGCAGCACGCGCCGCGGGCGCGGCCACCGGCCGGCAACCCCAGCCGCACAGGTTTCGCGGCGCGTACCAGTATCCAGGGCGGCCAAACGGTCACGTTTTAGCGTTCCTTGCTCCAGCGGGGATGATGCATGGATGCCAGGGGGTTTCACGCTACCTTTCAACCGCGATCAAAGTAGATGCTCTTTCCCGTCGCGGATAGCGGGATGCCCACGGCCACGTCTGCGTCGATGAGGCCCATCCGCTTCGCCGCGACTCCCACCCGATACATTATCCTGTTGTCCACGTTATGAATGGACGCGGTTTTGACGGCGGAGCCCATGGCGATACCGAGGTCCATGAGCCTCCACGCGCAGAACGGGCCGGCGAACTCGGGCCCGTCGTGAGGCCGCGCGAGCCCCGCGCAAGTGGCATTTCCGCACGCGCCGCAGTTCAGGCCGGTGACTTGCGCGCCCTTCAGGCCGATGAGCACGCACGCGTCGCTCGCCGCGACGTTGGCGCCGTCGCGGTCGAAGTTCTTCTTTCCCGACTCTCTGCCGTAATCAACCATCGCCTGGGCGAGACGACTGAGTGCGTCCCCCTCCACTACCGCAGTAACGACGAAATCCTTGCCAGCAGCCTTCGGGGCGGTCCTCGCGGCAAGACACATGAGATCCGCAACCATCCTCACAGCATCTTTCACTCTCCCCACCTCCGGCGCAAGTATTCCACGTTTGTCGGGAAATTCCTTGTAAGGACACGCGCGTTTCCGGTGCCGGCCTGAATCACCCTTTTCATAAACAGCCATGCTATCTCATGATGGCACGGACGACTCACGGAAAGCTTCGGGAAACGAAACCGGCGTAGCCGGAGACGAGGCCCAGCGGTGGAAGCCCTTCCTAGGCAAACGAGCCGTCCGGATATCAGTGGAGGTGATAGCGGTGACCGTAGGCCAGAAGGTTCATCAGTGTCTTGCCCAGCTGGAAAGCGTAGCTGCAGACTTTCGAAGCTTTGCCCTGGATACGCAGGATCAAAACGCGCAGAAACTGTACGCGCAGCTCTCCGAGACCCTGCAGAACCAGGTGATAAACCCCCTGAAGTCCCGGATCAACTACATCGAGGCTCAGGAGCCGCAGTACAAAGTATACCAGCAGGCAATGCAGCAGGGTCAGCAACCCCAACCAAAGCAACCGGAGCAGCAGCACTGAACGCGAGTCCTCACGCGACCGTGTCACGCTCGCGGCCGCCGGTGCCACGGCGCCAAGACCGTGCCGAACCCGAACTCGGACGTCTTGGCGCCATCCGGTCCGAGCCTGGCGTGCGGGCGCGACCGGCGAACCCTGCCCCTGGAACCCCAGCGCTCCGCACTCACGCGCTTCGGACCATACGCCGCGCCCGGGGAGCATAGTTATATTCTGCAAGCGATGAGCATCCAGCATCCGATGGATTGTGGCGGACGAGAGGGACAGCCGGATGGCCCTTCGGACGCGATCGCCGCGAACGTTCACGTGCGGTCTCCTGGCCGTGGGCTGCGTTGTGGTGTGCCTCGGCTTGGCCGCATTCGTCACCATGCGGCGTCAGGAACGCTTACTCCTCGCCGAAGCGGTTTGGGGAGCCTGGGGAGAGACCGCGCCCCGCATTGCGTGCGGGTCGGTGACAATAACCGCGCCGTCGCGCGAGACCGTTCAGACGACGGTGAACCACGGCCTCGGGAACGTCCCGGTGGCCGTCGTCTTGGGCCTCGACCTCCACGGGTTCGACTACTACGAGTCAATCGATAGCCGCCCCGAATCAGGCGGCCTTCCTGCCGAGGCGCCCGCACACCTCTCAGCGATGGTCCGCAAACCCTATAACGGCACGTTCACCATCCGGCTCAAGCACTTCCTCGGAAGCCAGCGCACGTTTACCGTGCTGTGGCTGGCCATCGCATTGGAAGGCCCGGCGCGCGCAGTGGTACCGGTGGGCCACGCCTCCCATCCGTGACGGACCCAGGCTCCTCCACCGCCCCGTGGCCGCCTTGGCACGGCATTCGTCGCTGCGGTTCACGCGCCTCGCGGGCCCACGGCAAAACCTGGCAGGTACTCCGCGTTGACACTCAGGATGTCTTCAAGAAGGGCCCGCGCCGTGTCCGCGCCAGGCACCAGCGGGTGAGAGAGGAGCGCGAGGTACGCGATATCGCGGTCCGCCTTTACGGCGGCCTCGACAGTCAGCCGCTCGTACGCCTTGACATGCTGAACGAGCCCGCGGATGGACTCAGGGAGCGGTCCCTGGGCCACTGGATGCGCGCCCGACGCGTTGACCACGCAGTTGATCTCAACCACAGCGTCGGCGGGGAGATCGGGCACCGCGCCCATCGCCGGAACGTTCAGCACGTGAACCTCGTCCTTGTCATTGAAAATGGCGGAGATGCATGCGAGGGCGGCCTCGGAATACCATGCTCCCCCTCTCTCGGAAAGCTCAGCGGGCTTCTCCGAGAGGCTTGGGTCGGCGTAGCGTTTGAAGAGCTTTTCCTCGATGGCCATGACCTCGTCCGCGCGGGTGCCATGTCCCT
Source organism: Betaproteobacteria bacterium (assembly GCA_050260395.1). Lineage (GTDB taxonomy): Bacteria > Bacillota > SHA-98 > UBA4971 > UBA4971 > UBA6256. The sequence goes on along the minus strand of JBLNCC010000043.1, from coordinate 35,246 downwards.
CCTCGACCCGCCTCGCCGCCTCTTCCACGAGCGTCCTGTGGAAATAGTAGTATCTCAGATAGTACGAAGGAATCATGCCGAGCGCGTGGAGAAGCCCAAGCCTCCTCCCGATCGAGCCCTCGCCGCTCTCATCGGTCTTCTCGGAGCGGCGAGCGCCACCGTCGTGGTGGGCGCCACCAGCGCCCGCGGCGCCCGCAGCGCTCGAGAGATCGAACTCGCGCGTCACGAGCTCGTGGGAAAGAAGATCATGCGTTACATCAACCCCGTTCACAGTAACCTTGCGCGCCCAGCTCAGGTGGTTGAGGCCGACGAACTCCGCTTTCACGCTCCGAGGGTCCACACCCAGCGCGGCCGCGATCATCCTTTGCATGCTGATGGGGACATTGCACAACCCGATGCACTGCACGCCCGAGTACCGGGTGACGGCCTCCGTAACAATGCCGGAAGGGTTCGTGAAATTGATGAGGTAGGCGTCCGGAGCAATACGCTCCACATCCCGGGCGATATCGAGAGCGACCGGGACCGTGCGGAGTGCATTGGCGAACCCGCCCGGCCCGGTTGTCTCTTGCCCGATGACGCCGTACTTGAGGGGAATTCGCTCATCCTGGGCGCGGGCGGCAAGCCCGCCCACGCGGAACTGCGTTATCACGAAGTCGGCGCCCGAGAGCGCGGCCGTCCTATCGAAACCCGCGCTGACATCGATGTCGAGGCCGGCCCGCCCGATCATCCGCCTGGCGAGGCCGGCGATGACGCCCAGTTTGACAGCGCCTTCCGGGATGTCCACAAGGGCGATATGCCTCACCGGAAGCTCGCTCGCCCTCCGAATGACCCCATCTATGAGCTCGGGTGTGTAGCTCGAGCCCGCGCCGATGATCGCCAGCTTCAAATCGTTCGAGCGCCGCCTGGAGACCTCCTGTGCCGATGGCATCAGTACCCCTCCGTGTCCACGTTGAAGTGCAAGAGAATGGTGGGAATCACTTTGAAGGCCTCGGCCCTCGCGCACCGACGCCCTTTTGCGAGCTCGCGTGCCTTCATGTCCACGTACATGAACAGCGTGGTCCAGCCCTGAGAGACTTGGCTGGCATGCATCTTTATGGCCTCGATCTTCTTATGCCAGGTCTTGTCCACATTGATCCAGGTGTTTGCCCTCGTCGTGCAATAGAAAGCGACTGCCGAGACGCCATGGGGCGGCGCGTGCGGTTCCGATCTCGCGTGGGGAAAGCCCGAGAGTATGCAGGCGCCTGCCACCGCGAGCCCCGTGAGACGGTGGTCCCTATGGCCCTCATAGGGAAGCCAGGGGTCGGGCGCCAGCACGATATCGGGCTTCACCGTCCGCACCACGCCCATGATGGCCGCGGTAAGCTCGCGCTCTTCCGGGACGTCGCCGTCGTGGTACCCGAGCCATAGAAGGTCGGACACTCCCAGGTGCCGGGCGGATCGCTCGGCCTCGGCCCTGCGGGTCGCCGCAAGCTCCTCCGGCGTTATGCTTGCGTCCTGCGTGCCCACGCACCCGTCCGTGACCGTGAGGTATACGACGTCGACGCCGAGGTCGGCGAGCCAAGCGATGGTGCCACCTGCCGCGATCTCATTGTCGTCCGGGTGCGGCTGGACGCACAGCACGCGCTTCGCCGTCTCGAGCCTCGGAACGCTGAGGAAATCTTTGAGATCCATGGGATCGCCTCCGTTCGATCAGCTCAAACGCCAGCGAAATACCTGTACAGCTCCAGGGATATCCTCCGGATGGCCTCTTCACCATCACGCGGGCTGGAAAGGTCTTTGCTCAGAATTGTGACGACGTAGTCGCGCCCCGAGACATAAACTATCCCCGCGTCGTGCCGCACCCCGGACACTGACCCGGTTTTGTGGGCAACCTCGACGCGTGGCATTTCCCCCGCGAGCAGCTGATCCTCGTCTTTCTGCACCGGCAGGAGCGCGGGAATGAGGTCGTTGTGCTGCTGCTCCTTCATGATCCGGACCATTTCCCCGCATGCCCAAGCCGAAACCACCTGGCAACGAGCGATCTTCTCCAGAAGACCCGTCATGTCGCCCGGGGTTATGGTATTGGGCAATGGCCTCGCAACTGGCACGGTCATGAACTTACGCCGGAGGACGATCCCGGTAAACCCCAGGGAACGCATGGTCTCGTTCACGCGGTCCATTCCAACTATATCCAGGAGAAGGTTCGAGGCCGTGTTGTCGCTCACTACTATCATGAGGCGCACCAGGTCTATGACGGGAAGCTCCACGCCGGGCGAAAGCACCCGGAGGACGCCGGACCCGCCGACCTTGTCGGTGTCGGCCAGCCTGACCAGGGTCTCGAGGTCGAGAAGCCCCTCCTCGGCCTGCCTGAACACCTCCACCATGATCGCGATCTTGATGACGCTCGCGGCGTTGAACGGCTCATCCGGATTGACAAGCACTTCTTGACGGCTGCGGAGGCTTCTCGCCGCCACACCGAAGACACCGCCCGCCGACGCCGCGATAGCAGCGACCCTCGCCTCGACTTCCCCAGCCACCATCGCGCCTCCCCACCTCACACGTGCAACTCAACCACGTCTCGGTCGTGAAGAACGTAATCTCGCGGGACGGACTGCCCATCAAACCTCGCTGAACCCCATATCCTCGCGCTCTTCAGCCTCGACGGAAAGTCGCGGTGAACCGCCGCGGCCATGTCCAGCACGGTGCTCCCTTTTTTCAAGACGAACGGCTGGCCCATGTCCGGCGGCTGGCCCGGCACCTTGGTGTAGATCCTGATGATCCCCAGGAGCTCGAACACCCGGCGTCGAAGGCCCTCGAGGCTCTCCCCGGACCCGACCGACGCCGGAACCATCTCAAGGTCCGGCGGGAGGTACTCCCTGAGGATTGCCAGGTTCTCTTGCGCGCGGGCCAGGTCCATCTTGGTGGCCACGACCATGCAGTCCGCGAGGGTGTGCCCCCTCGCGCCCGCTTCGAGCTCGGTCTCGTCGCGCAGGATCCTCTTTTCGCGCAGGACGCCCAGCACGTCTTCCAGTTGGTCAAGGCAGTCATCCGATGAAGCGTCCACCACTATGAGCAGTGCGTCCGCGTTGCGAAGGGCGCCTGCCATCCCCGGCGGCATCTCTCCGGAAGTCACCGGCGGCATATCCACGAGCTGTATCCAGATGTCTTCGAATTCCATCATGCCGGCCACAGGAAGAACCGTGGAGAACGGGTAATCGGCCACGGTTACCTTCGCCCTCGTCAGGGCACCCACCAGAGCCGACTTCCCGGAGTTCGGGAAGCCGACGAGCGCGACCTGGCCCGCGCCGTGCCTCTCCACGAGGAACGGATCCTGACGGCCGGTTTTCGCCTTTCTCTCACTTTCATCCCGCAGCTTCGCCAGGCGCCGCTTGATGTCGGCCTGCAGTTTCTCGGTGCCTTTGTGCTTCGGGATGACGGCGAGCATCTCCTCGAGCGCGGCGATCTTCTCGGGGATGGTTTTCGCTTCCTTGAAAGCCTGCTCGGCCTCGAGATACTGCGGTGTGAGGTTTGCGGGCATCAGTTCTCACTCGTCCTCATAGTGATACACCGGGATTTCATCGGCATCTCATTATAACAGCCGTGTCCGGGAGCCCGAGGAACACCGGGTTCTCTCGCACTCATCATTTTACCATGGAGGCACCGTCCCTGCTACCGTTTTCGGCTGAGGCCGGGTGGGCAGTGTAAACGGCGTGACCCACCTCCAGGACCTGGATCGCCGGCTTACGCGGCTGAGTTGCCCCGGCTCGGTCCTTGCGTTATAATCGGGCACGTGGGAGAAGGGGTGGCGTGTCGCCGCACCTTTTGGAGGCTTCACGAAAAACGCGCAGGGCGCCGGCGCGGCGGCGCCCCGGCACGCGGAGCTGCACGGCGCAGCACGCGGGGCTGGGGCCGTGCCACTGGAAGGCAATGGCGCCGGCTGCGCTAGGGGGAGAGGTATGTACACTGATAGTGCCACGCAGCCACCGAAGGTGGCGTACTTCTGCATGGAATTCGGCCTCCACGAGGAGCTCAGAATCTATGCCGGAGGGCTCGGGATACTTGCGGGCGACTACCTGAAGTCTGCATGCGATCTCAGCCTTCCCGTGGTGGGGGTCGGAATACTCTGGCGGCAGGGGTACACAAGGCAAGTGATCGGCGAGGACGGGAGGCCGTTTGACGCGTATCCCTGCTATTCCTACGAGTTCCTCAAGGACACGCGCAAGACGGCCACGGTTAAGATACGCGGCCGTGACGTCGTTTGCAAGATCTGGCTTGTGGACAGGTACGGAAATGCGCCGCTGTACCTCCTTGACACGAACGTCCCCGAGAACGAGGACAGGTGGATAACAGGCCAGCTTTACGGGTGGTTCGGCGAGGAGCGCATCGCTCAGGAGATGGTCCTCGGAGTAGGCGGGGTTAGGGCTCTCCGGGCTCTCGGCATCGATGTAGATGTGTACCACTTCAACGACGGGCACCCCGTCTTCGCAGGCATCGAGCTTATCCGCGAGAAGATGTCCCGCGGGATGAGCTTCGACCAGGCGCTCGCCGCGACGCGGCGGGAGGTGGTCTTCACGACGCACACGCCGGTGAGAGAGGGCAACGAATCCCACAGGCACGAGCTCCTGCGCTACATGGGGGCTTACAACGGGCTTTCGAAGGAACAAATGACAAGAATCGGGGGCGATCCGTTCAACATGACCGTGGCGGGGCTGCGGCTCTCACGCATCTCCAACGCCGTGGCCGAGCTGCACTGCGAGACCGCCAACAGAATGTGGCAGGACGTCCCCGAGAGATCTCCTATCGTGGCTGTGACAAACGGTGTTCACCCCGGCACATGGCAGGACGAGGCGGTGCGCCAAGCGTTCGAATCGGGCGGGGATCTATGGGCTGCTCACATGCACGCGAAGGCCGCGTTGCTGGAGGAGATCAAGGCGAGATGCGGCGTGTCCTTGAAGCAGGACAGCATCCTAGTGGGATTTGCGAGGCGCGCGGCGCCGTACAAGCGCAGCGACCTCATATTCCGGCGGCCCGACGTGATCGAGCCCTACCTCAGGAGCGGCAAACTGCAACTGGTGTTCTCCGGTAAAAGTCATCCCCTGGATGACGTAGGCAAGGACATCGTCGCGAACCTCGTACGCATGGCGAAGCGATACCCGGAGAGCGTAGTGTTCGTGCCGGATTACGACATGAAGGTGGGGCGCCTCCTGACCCGTGGCTGTGACGTGTGGCTCAACAACCCCATCAGGCCGCTCGAGGCGAGCGGCACGTCCGGGATGAAAGCCGCTATGAACGGCGTCCTCAACCTAAGCGTCCTGGACGGATGGTGGCCGGAGGCATGCGAGCACGGCCGCAACGGCTGGCAGTTCGGCGACGGGTACGAAGGCCCCGGGCAGGACGAGCGCGACCTTGATGCCCTGTACAGGGTGCTGCTAGGGGAGGTCCTGCCGACGTACTACGAAAACCAGGCGAAGTGGGTAGAGATGATGAAGGAAAGCATAGCGTCAACGTCGGAGAGGTTCTCTTCCCACCGGATGCTCGAGGAGTACTACGCCCGCCTCTACATCCCGGTCGCTGCATCGAAGCAGGTCGCGGCATCCTCTGGAGGACGTTGACCCCACGCATTCGCAGGCATCCCGGAGTATCCCGACCGCAAGGGCCCGCGCGGACGCGCAGGCCCTTGCGGGTTCCAGTCCTCAGCGCCCTCAGTCGCCGCGCTCGGCTGCCGGCGCGGTGCGCCCGGACGCGAGCGCGATGAACTTTCCCACTTCCACAATGACGAGGAGGGCTACTGCCAGGCCGAACACCATGATCCATTCCCCGGCCGAGAGGGGCACGACCCCGAGAACCCTACGCACTGATGGCACAGCCACCGCGCCGATGGCCAACGCAAAGCCGCTGGCCACCGAGGCGAGAAGCGGCTTGTTCGCGAGAAGGTGGCCCGTATGAAAGATGCTCCTCCGCATGCTCCGGTACGCGAATACGTACACGAGCGATATGATAGCGAGCGTCGCGAAGGACAGGGTGCGCGCAAGCGTGAGATCGTGATGAACCAGCCAGTAGTGGCCGAACATGGCGAGGCACCCCGCCGCGGCTGTTATGCTTATGGTGGCTATGAGACCGATGCCCAGCTTCCCGAGGATCGGCTCGGAAAGCGGCTTCGGCTTCTCGCGCATGATGCCTTTCTCGGCAGGCTCGAACCCAAGCACGATGTCCACAGGGCCGTCGCAGATGAGGTGTATCCAAAGGATCTGCGCGACCACGAGAGGCGCGGCCCATCGCATGATCATAGCACCGAAGATGAGCAGTATCTCCGCAAACGAGTTGGACAGGGTGTACGACACGACTTTCTTGATGTTATCGAACACTACGCGACCCTCTTCGACCGCGGCCACTATGGTCTTGAAGTTGCTGTCGAGCAAGACCAGGTCGGCCGTCTCTTTCGCCACGTCGGTCGCCCCGCCTACGACCACCCCGATGTCGGACTTCTTTAACGCGGGCGCGTCGTTCACGCCGTCACCCACCATGGCGACAACCTCGCCGGCGTCCTGCAAAGCCGACACTATCCTGAGCTTTTGGTGCGGCGATATACGGGCGAAGACCACAGTGTCCCGCACGCGCGAGGCGAGGTCGCTCTCGCTCATAACCTCGAGGGCCTTCCCATCCACGACCCCGCCGGGAGGGATGTTGAGGCCCAGCCGTCTCGCCACGTGAAGCGCTGTGCGCTCGTAGTCACCGGTGATGATCTTGACTTTGATCCCCGCATCCCGGCAAGTCCTGACGGCTTCCACCACCTCATCCCGGATCGGGTCTTCGATGCCCACGAGCCCAGCCCAAGCGTATCCCCGGCTTTCCGCGGCAGGCTCGCCCCCGTCGCCCTCCTTGACGGCGATGCCGAGCACCTTGAGGCCTTGGTCGGCCCATGATTCCACCACTCGGGCGATCTCCTCTTTGCGCCCGGCCGGGAGGTCGCACATGGCCGCCACAACCTCTGGAGCACCCTTCAGAAACGCGACGCGCTTTCCTTCGACCAGGTTCACCACACGCATGTACTTGGTCTCGCTCGAAAAGGGCTCTTCGTCGATGCGCTCCGCCTGCCTCGCGAAGGTTTCCGGGTCTTTGATGCCGTTCCCGCGTGCGAACTCCCACAAAGCAACCTCGAGCGAGTCCTCGAGGTTGTTGCACAACACCAAGGCCTGTATGGCACGCTCAGGTATGTCGAACTTGGTACGGGTAACCGACATCACACCCTTGGTGAGGGTACCGGTCTTGTCAGTGCATATGGTCGTGACCGAACCGAGAGTCTCAACGGCAAGGAGTCTTTTCACAAGGCCGTTGCGCTTCAGAATCCGGCGCATGCCGATGACGAGGATGACCGTTACGGCGATAAGAAGCCCTTCGGGGATAGCGGCGATAGCCAGGATGATGGCTATGCGCACCATTTCCAAGGCGGGTTTCCCTGTAACGACACCGATGAGGAACAGCGCCACGGTGACGCCGATGACGAGCCGCGTGAGCGCGCGGCTGAACGCAGCTAGCCTGATCTGCAGCGGGGTCTCGCGTTCCTCGTTCTCGGAAAGGCTCGTTGCGATCCTCCCGAGTTCCGTGTCCTTGCCGGTCCGGGTGACCTCCATGATGCCCCGGCCCGAGAGCACCGTGGTGCCCATGTACACCTGGTTCTGGCCGGGAGCCTCCGCTTTGAAGACAGGCTCGCTTTCGCCGGTCAGGATGGCCTCATTTACTGACATCTTCACGCTCTCGAGGACGGCGCCGTCGGCTGGCACCCTGTCACCCGCCGCGAGGATGACTATATCCCCGGGGACGATCTCGCGGATTTCCACCTCTCGGCGCTCCCCCGCCCTTACCACAGTCGCGGTGGGTTTGACTAGCTTCCGGAGGCTTTCGTACGTTTGCCTGGCCTGGTATTCCTGAATGAACCCGAGCACGGCATCAAAGATCACCACAGCCATGATGATCAGGAAATCGTTGTACTCCTTCAGGAGCAAGGACACGAGGCCCGCTCCGAGGATCACGTATACGAGCGGGCTCGTGAACTGCGACAGAAAGATGGCGAGGCGCGATGGGCCCTTGCGCGATGGCAAGACGTTCGGCCCGTACTTCCGACGGCGATCCTCCACCTCGCCATCGGAAAGCCCCTGGAAAGGGCCGAAGTACGCCTCAAGAGTCTGCGTCGCCATGGTCATCGCTCCTCCCAATACAGTCAGGCGCGCGTCACTCACCGAAGATCGCCTTGCGCTCCTCTGGGCTCAACACCGCCCAAAGATCCTTACCGAGCCTCTCCGACGCGCGCTGCGTGAACATCTCCTGCCAGATGTACTGTCTGGCGATAAACACCAAGTGTCGGTTGCCCGTCCAGACCGCTGTATCGTCCGTGCCGGTGCCGCCGACCAGAGCCTGCGCACCGTCAACCACCACAACTATGCTCTGGCCTAGCTGCTGGAAAACGCTCTCCGCCTGCGGGTGCCTGACGACCTGTCCGAACCCGAGCTCCGCGTCGCCTGAAACGAGCACGCGGACACGCACACCCCTCTCGTGCGCCTCCCGGAGCTGGGGCATCACATCCACGAGCGTCCGGTCGCTCGCCGCAAGCAGGAGCTCTTCCCTGGCACCACCTATCATGTCCCTCGCCTTGCTTAAGATTGCGTCCCGCCCTTCGATGTTCCACGCCTGGTCGAGCGGAACCAGCGTCTCATAGTTGGCGAGGCTCTCGTGCGCGACGTCAATGGCGTCCTCGTACTTGTGACGCATGCTGTCTAAAAGGGCGTTCACGGGAACGGGTGCGTATCGTGTGGTATCGCCTTGCTGCAGCGTGAGCACCGCGCCCCTATTGACGAGCCTGCCTAGCGCCTCGTATACCATCGACCGCGGGATGCCTGCTTCCTTGCTGATCTGATACCCGGTCGCTGGGTTTGACCGCAGGAGCGCGAGGTAGGTTTTGGCCTCGTATTCCGTAAACCCCAGGGACGTTAGAGCTGTAAGAGGGTCCACCGCGTTTGGTACCTCCGGTGATGATATAGTATTCCTAACTGAAACTACGTAGTTCGTCTACGAAACACTATCTTGACTTTATATGATGGCCGCCGCGCTGTCAAGGGCGAAAAGAGGGTGGTGCGGGTTCCGGCGCCGGACGGACGGACCACGCGCGAATCGCGGGGCTGAGCGCTCCTGCCTGCGCCTGCCTGAGTAGATTGCCATAAGTAATCGCCGGTTCCAGGAAGCACACGCGCCATGCAGGGTTGCCGGTGTTGCACTCGGGGACGGGGCCCCACGGGGGGCGCGCTTCGCCAAAATCCGGCCTGTCTGACGAGTGGCCGGATTTTGACATCCCTCGTGCAATCGCCGGCAACCCAAGACCTCGGAAAACGAGAGAAAACTAATAACCTCGTGCCTAGACGACAACCCAGATACCGACCGCGGCGAGCAGGCCCATCATCCCACCGAAGAGGAATGTCGCTTGAGGGCCGAAGAGGTTCCAGAGGAATCCTGCCAGGAGCGAGGCCGGGAGGAGGCCCACCCCGACCAAGGTTGCGTGAAGTCCGATGGTGGTAGCCCTGAGGGGCACCGGGGCGATGTCTGCCACGAGCGCCTTCTCCACCCCTTCAGTAAGCGCGATGTACGCGCCGTAAATCGAGAAAAGCGTCCACACGTGCCACGGTGCCGTCGCGAACGCGAAGCCCAGATACACCAGGCCGTACATAGCGTAACCCGCGACAAGAAGCGTCTTCCGGCCTATCCTGTCCGAAAGGCGCCCGGCCGGGTAGGACAGTACCGAATAAACCACGTTGTAGAGGAAGTACACGAGGAGCACCTTCGCGGGGCCGAAACCAAGGTCGCCCGCGCGCAGGATGAGGAATTGGTTCGACGAGTTCCCGAGGGCAAAGAGGAACACCACGATGAGGAACCCGCGCAGCCGCCGGTCCAGCTTCGACCACTGCAAAGACAATGGCTTCCTGCGCCTGACCGCGGGGATCGAATGAGGGTCAGTCCTCTCTTCGCTTCCCGTGTAGTCACCGGCACCTGCACCCGCACCGCCACCAGCATCGCCGGGGCCACCGGCACCCACTGCCGTCTCGTCCGCCTCCACCCTGGTCTCGCGCGCAAGGAAGAGGACGGCCATCCCGAGGAAGGCAGGCATCATGGCCCATAAGAACACATGACCGTAATCGCCTTTATATGCTGTGATGAAGTAGTAGGCAAGGAGAACTCCGGTCGCAGCGCCAAGGGTGTCCAGGGCCCTATGCAGCCCGTACGCCCGGCCCCGCGTCTCGGGAGTGGACGAATCAGCGATCAAGGCATCGCGCGGCGCCGTACGGATGCCTTTGCCAAACCTATCGATGACCCTGGCAACCAGCACCGCTGGCCACGAACCGGCAAGATAGAGGACCACCTTGCCCACGGCGGACGAGCCGTATCCCAAGATCGCCAGGGGCTTCTTTCGCCCAAAAAGGTCGGCAAGATACCCCGAGAACACCTTCAACAAGCTCGCCAGGCTCTCGGCTATGCCTTCGATGAGCCCGACCACGGCGGGCGTCGCGCCCAGTCGTGTGGTAAGGAAAAGGGGCAGGAGCGGGTAGACCATTTCGGTGCTGATGTCCGTAAGGAGACTCACCACGCCAAGGATGATCACGTTGAACATGTCACCTATCCCCCTTGAAAGTTCACTGTTCGTGGGAATGGCGGCGGAAGACCTCTGACTCGAACTCTTCCATGCGGGCCCTGCACTGCGCCGTTTTTCGAAGCACCTCGTCTTGCAGCGCGCCCTTGAAGAAGTCACGCGCCACGGCCTTTTCCACCCAACGTTCGATGTAGGCTAGATCGCCCTCGTTCTCCTCGATCTCAGCGAATGTAAAGTTCCCCTTTTCCGTTTCCGCGTCGAGCTCGTCCAGGAGGCCCCGGCACTGTTCGAGGATCTCGCGGTACTCCTGGTCGCTCTGGGCGCGAAACCTCGCGACGAGCTCGGCTTCCTCGCGAGGCTCCGCCTCCGCGTGAAACAGGAAAGACTCCACACCCATTTCCCGTATTTCTTTCGAAAGGCGCAGCACGGCTCGCTCGATTTCCGGCCTCGCCGGGAAGACGCCCACCGCTTGCTGAATGTAGAGACCGCCCAGCTCACGAACTCGGCGCCACACCCTGACCCTCGCGGTCGAAGGCTCCACAGGCGCGCGGTACACGAGGATAAGCCACCTCGTCTCCCTTGTCGCCTGGGCTCCTACGGCACCGCGCACGGGCCCGGGTCCTTGCGCGCCCCGCGGCCCCGGTTGCGTCTCCCGCTCGCATCCGAGATCCGGACGTTCCTCTAGTTCTCCCGCGGGTTCCTGCCCGGCCCCCGCTGGCTCCGGCCAGCCCGGCGGGTCAAAGGCTCTCTCCGACACGGCGCGGCCCCCCCAACCTGCTCGTTGCGTGCCTCGATGCACCCATGCACCAAAGCGAAATGCCTCACCCTCATTGTAACAGCTGTTGTATGAGAACGCAACAGCTGTTAACCTCCACGCTAGCTGGCGCACGCACCTTCAGCGTGTTCGTTTCCGCCTGTCATCATTCCGGTTCCCGCGGGTGAGACTATATTGGAACGAAGCCGCATCGTGAGAGGACGGAGATGCAGAGTGAGAATCCCCCCGGACAGACGTGACCCGAGGAAGCGCGGGGGCGGAGGGACGTGGGCCCTCATCGCAGCGCTGCTCGTCGGGGCCGCCGTGGCTGGCGCCAGGTTTGCCTGGCCCGGCTCCGGCGTGTGGCCGGGCCAGGCCGCTCCGCCTCGAACGCCCGCCGCAAGAGCCGTCGTGTCAGCGCTGGAAGATGTCTTCGACGCACGCGCGGCGGCCCTCGTCCGGGGAGACCTTTCGCTCATCGAGCCGCACTACGAAACCGACGGCCCTGCGAGCGCCCGCAAGGCCCTCCAGCACGAAGCCCGGAAGCTGCGGTACGTTCAGGCGTGGGCGTCGAAGCGCGGCGTCGCCATCACGGCGGCGGATGCCCATCTCCAAGTCAAATCCGTCGTGCTCGGCCGGGGAACCGCGAACACCGTGGTGTGGCAGAGCCTCAACGTCCGCTACAGGCCGTCTTCCCGTCCGGCGGCAGCCGACAGCGTTTTCGGGATCAGAACTCGCCACAAGATCACGCTCGTCCGCAAAGCCAGCGGTTGGCTCGTGCGCTCCGACGAGTACACCGACCCGCTCGGCGAGGACACTCTCGTGCCGGAGGTCGCTCCTGCGGCCTCGCTTGAACCAGCCGACCCCGTAGAGTTCGTGTACCCGCCTCCAGGCCCACTAGACGACCAAGCGTACGGGGCGGCCGCAGCCGCGCCGTCCCTGGGCCGGACTTCATGGAGACAACTGTACAACCGCAAGCGGGCTGTGGCGTATGCCGACAGGTACTGCGGGGTCAAAGTCTCGCCGGGCGCGGAGTTTGGGTACAACCCGCTGTACCTCGATTACACGGACATGGGCGGAGACTGCACAAACTTCGTGTCACAGGTGCTCGGCGACAGCAAGGCAGGCGGCATCCCGCACGACTCGGCGTGGTACTACGACTACACGTCCTCAAAAGGCGGCAGCAGGGCCTGGGTGGAGACTGACGCACTCGCCGCCCACCTCACGGAAAGCGGCATGGCGCGCCTTCTTGCCCGGGGCTCGTTTCGCGACGTCCAGGCCCCCACTCAGCGCTTCCCGAGGGGAGCATTAGCCCTGCTGGAGCCTGGTGACATCATCGCTTACGAAGAGAAAGGCGAGATACAGCACTTCGCCGTGATCACAGCCAGGGATCCTTCGGGATATCCCCTTGTCAATACCCATACTGCGGACCGCTACCACGTGCCGTGGGACCTCGGATGGGACAAGAACACCGTTTTCTGGCTCTTCAAGATAGTGCGGTGACACAGCGGTCTATGGCGGCCCGCACCTCGCGGAGCACGGCCTCCTTTATGCCCTCCAACGCCTCGGGGCTCATAGCCTCGAACCTCAGGACGATGACAGGTTGGGTGTTGGAGGCTCGCACAAGTCCCCACCCGTGCGGAAACCGGATCCGCGCCCCGTCCACTCGGTTTACCTCGCACGTTCGGCTGAACTCGGCGGTCACATGCTCGACAACATCCCGCTTACAGCTTTCGGGGCAGTCGACGCGGATCTCAGGCGTGTTATACATCCTCGGCAGGGTCTTAACCAAGTCGTCGAGACCGCGGGGCGACCGCGACAAGAGATCGAGAAGTCGTGCCCCGGCGTACACCGCGTCGTCGAACCCGTAGTACTTGTCGGCGAAGAAGAGATGCCCGCTCATCTCACCGGCGAGAAGGGCGCCTTCCTCCTTGAGCTTCGCCTTTATGAGCGAGTGACCGACCTTCCACATGATCGGCACGCCCCCAGCCTTCCTGACCTCGTCGAAAAGCGCCTCCGAGCACTTCACCTCGCCTATGATCTTCGCCCCCGGACGCGCCGCGAGGATGTCCCTGGCGAACATGATGAGGAGCTGGTCACCCCACAGGATGGTGCCGTCCGGAGCGACCACACCGATCCTGTCGGCGTCGCCGTCAAAGGCGATGCCTACCTCGGACCCGGTCCTTTTCACCTCGCTTGCGAGCGCCTCGAGGTTCCCGGGGATGGTGGGATCGGGATGATGGTTGGGAAACGTGCCATCAGGCTCCGAGTAAAGCCCCACGATCTCGTGGCCGAGCGACCTGTAAACGTCGAGCGCGACGGTGTTCCCCGTCCCGTTTCCTGCATCGACCACAGCTTTCACCCTGCGTCTCGCGCCGCCTTCGCGGAGCAGGCCGCCGGAGACGGCCCGGACGTACGCCTCGTTGACGGACAGGGGCCGGCAGGTTCCGGCGCCTGTAGCGAAGTCGCGGGTGAGCATGATTCTTTTCACATCCTGGATGGCCTCGCCGTATATGGTCGTCTTGCCGAGGCAAACCTTGAACCCGTTCTCCTCAGGTGGATTGTGGCTCCCCGTTATCATGACGCCCCCGCCCACATCGAGGTTGAAAAGGGAGAAGTAAAGGACGGGCGTCGGCACAAGCCCGATGTCTACCACGTCTATGCCGCTCTCCATGAGGCCGGCCGACATCTCGTCCCTAAAAGCGGGCGAGCTCAGCCGGGCGTCACAGCCAAGCGAGACCGACGTGACCCCATGGCGCCGGTAGAATGTTCCGAGCGCGCGTCCCAGCCAATACACGAACACGCTCGAAAGGTCGCGTCCTACGACACCGCGGATATCGTACTCGCGGAACACATGGTCCGGCACGTCCGCAAAGGGCCGCAACCCGCTTCCTTCGCGCCGTATTCCTGCCACCGCAGACTCACACGTCCTTTCCTGTCCGGCCTCGGCTTTATTCTATTTGACGCATGCCCCGATTGTCCTGCAGGCCCATTCTTAAGAGAATCTTGACAAACGGCTCGCAGGTTCTTCAAACGAACGGGCTACAATGGACTTGAAAGGAGGTGCCGGATAATGCTCAGATCAAGAATACACAACGCGGTCATTGCAGGTGCACTTGCCATCGCAGTGGCATTGACCGGAGTCGTGGGCGCGGCTTTCGCACAGGAGGCCACAACGTCCACCGAGCAGCCGGCGGTGAACGGCATAGCGCCGTCCACACCAGTGAACCCACACTTTGGAAGCCCACAGAGAACGGGGTGGTCTGGCCCCCTCGTGACGAGGATCGCAGATATACTGAAGATGAGCGTCGAAGACCTCGTCGCACAGAGACAAGCTGGCAAGTCCTTCGCCGACATCGCGCAGGAGAAAGGCATGACTGAAGCCGATCTCTTGGCAGCCCTCGTGGCACAGGTCAAGTCGTCCGTTGAAAGCCTCGTGGCCAGCGGTAATATGACTCAAAGCCAGGCTGATAGGATCCTCGCGAACGTGGAGGCGAACCTCAAAGCCGCGATAACTCGAACAACCGTTGGCCCCCAGGGAGGCGGCATCCGCATGGGCCGCGGTCCCGCAGCCGGCGCCGCAGGGCAGCACGGCCGGCAGTCCGCCGGCGCGCGTGCCGGGTTCGGCGCCGAGCGCCGCCAGGGCGCGAGGCAGGGAACTAAGTCCGGCCTTGGGATGGGCTTCGGTCTCGGCCGGGGCCGGGCAGGTTGTCCGGTCTGGCAGCAAAAACAAAACGAGGATGGGAGCCAGGCTGGCACGCAGAACACCGGAGCCTGAGACCGCGAGTACGCGGCGCCATCCCCATGAGACTCATCTCCTTGCAAGGGAAGGCCATCGGGCCTTCCCTTGCAACTTTCACCGTGATCGGGCACAATTAGTTTAGTCTGGATGACAGGGATCATGGGGACAGCTTCGCCCCCGAGGCGGCGCTGCGTCCCGTGGGGGGACCCGTCGCGCTGTGGGTCGGGCCGTCGCGGGGACGCCGCGGGTGGCCGGCGTGCGGCAGACGGGGCGATGCGACGCAGCATCGCGGAGGTGGACTGATTTTGGACAAACCGCGGATCCTTGTGATAGACGACGAAGCCGCCATAGGCACTATGGTCAAGGACTATCTGGAGGCGCAGGGATACCGGGTTGATTGGGCAGCCGATGGCCTGACGGGCCTCGACGTTTTCCGTAGAACCCGCCCGGACCTCATCGTCCTCGACCTCATGCTCCCCGGGAAAAGCGGGCTCGACGTCTGCCGTGAACTCAGGTCTGAAAGCGATGTGCCCATCATCATGCTCACGGCGAAATCAGAGGAGGTCGACCGCGTCGTGGGGCTCGAACTCGGAGCGGACGACTACGTAACAAAGCCGTTCAGCTTGCGGGAGCTCGCCGCGAGGGTGCGAGCGGTCCTCAGAAGGGCCGGCAAGGACGCCTCAGACAAGGGAAACGCCGCCCTTGAAGTGGGCGACATAGTCGTGGACGCCGATCGCCACGAGGTCTCTGTTGGAGGGCGCGTGGTGGCGCTTACGCCGACAGAGTTCGCGATTCTGAGCTTCCTCGCGGAGCGACCGGGCAAGGTTGTGAGCCGTCTTCAACTCGTGAACGCCGCTCTCGGGGAAGCTTATGCCGGGTACGAGCGGTCCATCGACACGCACGTCAGCAACTTACGCAAAAAGATCGAAGAGGACCCCTCCAACCCCAAACGGTTGGTCACAGTGTACGGCCTTGGCTATAAACTCGCCGATTCTAGGGACCAGCGCCGGGCTTGAGCCCCAAAACCGTGAGCCGCTGCGCCCGGTCGCGCCCGGGTTCACGCGGGACACGCCACTGCGGGAGCGCAGAGAAGAGAGGATAACGGTGCGATGACCATCAGACGAAAGATATCCATAGCGTTCGCGATAGTGGCCGTGTGCGGCGCGCTTCTCACAGCGGTTGTGGCGAACACCGCAACGCGCTCCGTGTTTGATTGGTACGTGCGTGGCGCGACGGAAGCCCGCGCCGAGCAATGGCGCGACCTTTTCGCGGCGTATTACGCCCAGCAAGGCTCGTGGTCGGGCGTGGATGTCCTGGTGCCTCCAGCGGCGACGGCGCCGCCCCGCCAGGCACGCGGGAGGGGACTGGGTAGGCCGTGGGCCAGCATCCTCCCCGCGGGGGCCAGAGGCGAACGGGTGATCCTCGCCGACGAAACGGGCAGGGTCGTGGCTGACTCAGAGGGGACCGCACTCGGCACGTTCCTCGACGAAGACTCGGCTAGGTTCTCGCTTCCCGTGGTCGTGGACGACAAGCAGGTGGGCATTGTGGCGCTCGAGACTCCCTTCCAGAAGGGGCTCGTGACGCTGGAGGCGGAATTCCTGCGTCGCGTGACGATCTCCACCGTGCTCGGAGCCGTGCTCGCGGCGCTCCTCGGAGCCGCCCTCGCGTCGACATTCTCGCGGCAGATATCGGCGCCCCTCGTCGAGCTTGGACGCGCCGCGCGCCGCATAGCCCGCCGCGATTTCGGCGCGAAGGTCGAGCCTGAGCCCGATGGAGAGATCGGGGATGTGGCCCGGGCGTTCAATCTCATGCAAGAGAGCCTGATGGCCAGCGAAGACGCCCGTCAGAAGCTCATGGCGGACATAGCTCACGAGCTCCGTACCCCGCTTGCGGTCCTCCGAGGGAATCTCGAGTCCCTCCAGGACGGTATAGCCCAGCCGACCCACGAGATGCTCGTTTCCCTCCACGACGAGGTGATCCGCCTCTCCCGCATCGTGGAAGACCTCCTTAACCTGGGACGGATGGAGTCGGGGGGGTTTCCGCTCCATCTTGTGCCCACCTGCATTGGCGAAGTCGCTTCGCGAGTGACGGCCGTTTTCGGCCCGGAGGCCGAGTCGCGCCGCATCCGGCTGGAAACAACCGTGGAGCCCGACACTCCCCCAGTTCAGGCTGACCCCGACCGGATAGCCCAGGTGCTCGTGAACCTCCTCGCCAACGCCATGCGCCATACGCCAGACGGAGGTCTCGTGGCGGTCTCGGTCCGTCGCCACGATGGCGGCGGCGTGGCCGTGTCCGTTCGCGATACGGGCGCGGGGATAGCGGAGAAGGATATCCCTCACGTGTTCGACAGGTTCTACCGGACAGATGAGGCTCGGGACCGCTCGACCGGCGGTTCCGGCTTGGGGCTTGCCATTGCCAAGGGCATCGTGGAGGCGCACGGCGGCCGCATATGGGTTGACAGCGAACCGGGCCACGGCGCCGCGTTTACTTTCACCATCCCCACGGTGCGCTGACCCCGCGCCACGGGCCTGGTTTTGTGAAGAAGGCGCCCCGGTTGGGGCGCCACCCCTGAACGCGACGCTGGCGATACCGCTCGTTTCTAATCCCGCTTGCCCGCCTATCCATCCTGCCGCGGGTCCGATGGCTCGGCACCCTCCGCCGGCGGCGGCGCGGGTTCCTCCGCAGGCCGCCCGGCCGGCTCCGTGTCGTCGTGCGGCTGAGGCAGGGGATGCACAGCCGGCTGCGGTTGCGGTTGCGGCTGTGGCTGCGGCTGTCGCGGCGGGAGCCACGGCCTATTGGTCCCGAACCTAGTATCCAGGACTGCACCGACTCCGATGATGGCCATAGCTAAGCCCACAATCACCCCGAGTACTGGAACAAGCCCCAGCGCCCCCAGGACGAGCGCTCCGACAAGGACTTTGACCAGGATCGACATGCGCGCGTTCGCGAGACGCCCGACCTTGTCACCTACAACCACCGAGATGGCCGCGTGACCGAAGATTCCGCTGACTACGTAAAACAGGATCCACACCGGCACCAAAGGTATGCCTATGAGCGTGACCGCCAGAAGTATTATGCCCGGCACGAACAGCAGCCATGCCACCAGGCCCACGAGCGCCGCCCGCCCAAGCCTCGTCTCGACGGCCGCTCCCACTGCGGCCGAGTGATTCGGCCATATCGCCACCACCACGAGGGCGAGCACCAGCGCGCCCACGAGCCGCGCGAACCACATGAAACCAAAGTACGCGCTAGGCATATGCCACGGGCCCCACAGTCTGTGCCGAGGCATGCCACGAAAATCGAAGCTGAAAGGCACCCCCCGGTCGTTGATCGTGCCACCCACGACAGCGCCGGGGGACCTCTCGACCGACCCTCCGATGCTCGTCACATTCCTGCCGACCCGGGCGCTGTCGCCGAGGAAGACCGTAGACCCCACCGACACCACGTCGCCGCCAACCTCGCCGTTTACTTCGACTGTGGACCCTATCGACACGGCGTCTCCGGTCACCCGCCCATCGACTGTGACGCTGTTCCCCAGAGAGACCGCATCGCCGTCGACAACCTCGTCCGACCGCACGTGGATGGGGCCTCCGAACACGACGACGCTCCCCATGCGCCTCTCCTGAGCAGACGCAACCCCCACGAGACCCGCGAGCGCCGTGACGGCTGTCACGACCAGCACGGCCGCGACCGCGAGAGACTTTCTCGCCGCGATCCACGGCTTTGACACTTTCGATCTAGCCTCCATGGCCATCCTCTACACCTCTCCTCCACCGTTTAGTTTGCTCCCGATTGACCGATCTGCTTCTGCACATCTCCGCAACGCGCCCCGGCACTAGCGCGGTTGCATAAGCATGGTACGACGGCGTGCCTCCCAGCGTGACGCCTTCCCGTCATCTAGATCGTGTCCGCATCCGGGCGTCGACGAGGACGCTCGGTCCTTCTCAATCTCAACCTCAAGCCGCGGAGATTGTCTCGTCAAACCCCGGTCGCGTGAGGAGCGCCACGAGAAGGAAGCCCATCGCAAGAGTGAATCCTCCGAGAACGAGCACCGGCGCGGGGCCCAGGTCGAACAGGATTGACGAGGCGAGCTCGCATACGCGCACGATCCCAACCGCCCAGTCGATACCCAAGTCAAAGAGGGTCCTCAGGACAACAACCGGGGGACGGAACAACAAGCCTGCGATGCGTAGCAAGGGCGTTGCTATGAGAGTGGCACGCGCGTCAAGCAGCCACAGGAAGGCCGTGATGCCCGTGACAAGCATGGCCGGGCAGGCGGCGGCCGCAAGGCCCGCCAAGACCAGGAGGTCTTTGGGCAGGCTGCCTTTGCGCGCGCCGGCCCCCTCTCGGGTGCGCGCCGCTGCGACCGCGCGCACCGCCTCCATGACGCGTCCTCCAAGAGTGTCCACATCCAGCGCTGTAGGGCATTCCGTGGCCGGCCGCAGGCGCTCGAGCCCCGCCGCGAGCGCCAACATCTCTCGCAGGGCCTCTTGACACCTTTCGCACCCCGCGAGATGCCGTTTCACAGCGTCAGGGAGGTCTTCAGGCATTTCGGTCGTTCCCGCGGGCCTCAGGCCGATCACGGCGCGGCCTTCGTGTGTCCCGGCTCCCGGTTCAGTCGTGCAGCACCGGGCCACTGGTGCGGCGCCTTTCACGAAGATGTAGTCATCGAGGATCCGCTGAACCCTACTGCAGGTCACTTCACACTGTCCGGCGGCCGCCGTCGCGCGGGAATCGGACGCCCGTCATCGGGCCTCCGGCCGCCCGCGCCGGCGGCGGTAGCACCGGCACACCTCCCTCCCGCACAGACTAGCCTGCTCAGTCCCACATGAGGGTGCGTTAGTCATTGCCGCAGCCGCATTTCCAGAGGTCGGCGGGTCGGCGGTGTTGCGCCCAGGGACGGCACCCCAACGGGAGCGCGCTTCGCCAGTATCCGGCCTGTAGGGCCGATGCGAGGTTTTGACACCCCTCGTGCGATCACCGGCGACCCCATCCCGAAAGCCGGGAGCATTTCCGCACCCATACTCAGCGGTCCAGCACCCCCGCCCCCATTAGTCCCGATAGCTTCTGCCTCAGCATCCTGCGCGCCCGATACAGCCTGTTCTTGACGATGCTCGGCGAAAGCCCTGTGGCTTGGGCGATCTCGTCGTTCTTCATGCCCTCGAAGTGAGCCATCACCACAAGGAGCCTGTACTCCGGGGCAAGGTCCCGCACCGCGGCCCTGACCGCGGCCGTTACCTCGGCTCTCTCGGACTCGAGGACGGGATCGCCAACGCGCGGCGTCCACGATCCGACACCACCCGCAGCGGCGGCGCCACGCCCCAGCACGGTTCCTTCGGGCACCTCGTCCATAGACACGCTCGGCGGTTCGGCTCTTCGCCTCCGCAAGGCGTCGATGCATAGGTTCGATGCTATACGGTACAGCCACGGACGAAACGGGTACCTGGCATCGTACTTGGCGAGGCTGGAATAGGCACGGAGAAAAGTCTCTTGTGCTAAGTCCTCCGCAGACTCCCGAGAGGGAAGCATGCGCAAGGCGAGCCTCAGAATCGCGGAGCCATGTTCCCTCACGAGAACGGCGAAGGCGTCACAGTCCCCCGCGAGAGCTCGAGCTACCAGGGCCGCGTCGTCCATGTGCTCATCCCCGCCTCACTCCTACACCTACTAATACGAAAGCGCCCGCAAATGGTCTGAGGCTGGCCCGCGGTTTCCAACCGCTCTCAGCGCAGAGCGCCCGCCTCCGCAGCCCACCACACGTATCCGCAAACCCATGCCGGATCCCGCAAAACGAATGCGTCCGGCAGCCGCCACTCGAGCAAGGACTGCCTTGGTCCACGCTCAGCCGCCCGCGAGGGGCGAGATGGCGTGGCTTCCCATGTCAGCTTATCATCGGACAGTCGTTATCGTCCAGCCACTTCATGAGCAGCTCGTGAGCGGCGGCTGAGCAACTCCCGCACCCACGGCCGTCGTCTCGCACCCAGAGACAGTCCGATACCGAAGCCGGCGTCGGTCGCTCTGGGGGAGAGAGCGTCCCTTCTTTAGTTTTGTCCTCAGACTTTGAGAAAGCGCGAGGAACGGCGCCGTGGCATCGCGAAAAGCGGTAGCCAAGGCAGGGAGCACGAGGACTTTGGAGAAGACAGCTTAGTTGCCGACATGAAGTGTGTGCTGCCGAGCACGTCTCCTGGGAAGGCGAGGAGATGCCAAGCATGTTGGACTGGAGCAGTGCTGCCAGTATGCTCAGAATGCTTACCCAGTCGGGCGCAGCTGCGGGGGTGGCTCTGGCCGCCGCGACACTGGCCTTGTTCTTTACGCTGGGGAGGCAAAGGCTTTCCGGCACCCAGGTTGCTGGCGGAGGGCTCGGGCTCGTGCTTGGTGCGGCGCTCTTCGCGTACTTGATATTCCTGGTGAGAGGGGCGAAACGTGGTGAACGCAACGATTAGGAAGCTCGCAACATCAGCCATGCATGTGGGGTGTGATTTAGCAGTTGCGTTGGCGCTCATGGTGGTCCTCCCTGCGGGCTGCACGGCTGGGCAGGGTCTGCAGTTGGACCCCCCGTGGGAGGTGGGCGAGGTGAGCCGCCTCGAGGTTCGCAGGGCCGAGAGCGTGCTGCTCCAATGGGAGCTACGCGTCGAGGATAGGAACTCCCAGGTCGTGCTGGTATCCGAACAGAAGACGGAAGGTTATCGCGAGTACAGCGCCGTGTTCGTGGACCCCGAAACCCTCGTTCCGAGCAGGACAGAGTTCGAGCTCGAAACAGCTCAGGGTCGGGTTGTCTACACAGCCGCTTACGCCGGCACGGATGTCGCCATAAAGGCCCAGACACCTGGAGGACCCCAGGACGTTAAGGTGAAGCTGCCTGCCGGTCCTTACTTCGACAACGAGGAGTTCATCATGGTCCTGCGGGCGTTGCCACTCGCGGATGGCTTCAAGGCGACGCTCAACGACATCGTCACGCGCACCGCATCGAAGGCCGCCATCACAGTCCAGGTCGTCAGGAGGGAGAACGTGACAGTGCCGGCAGGCACTTACGATGCCTGGGTGGTCGAGCTCAAGGGCATATCCCAGTACGCCTGGATTTCAGCGTCGGCCCCGCACGAGCTTGTCAAGTACGAGAACAAACAAGCAGGCACAGTGAGCGAGCTCGTGAGGTACGGGCGGCGGTGAGAACAAGCCAGCGCTTGCCTGGCCGGCGCACTTACTTACGCCTGGAGGTAGCGCGCGCGACCACTGTGACCTGGCAGAGTCGGTCAATTGAAACCTGATGCGGCGCGGCAGCAAGGTTCAGAGGATTCGATGGGATCGCGGAAACACGAACGCGGCGCGAGCGGACCCTAACCAAGTCTCTCAGGCGGAAGAACGCATTGCCGAAAGGCTGCGGTTTCGTTATCTACCGCTCAGGACCTTGTGTCCGCTTGTCTGAATCCTGTCCTGCCCTTGGGCGCCTCCGCGGAAACCCCACTTCGGAGGCCAGCATGCCAGCGAGGATGAGCGCGGCGCCTGCTTGTTGGACGACCGTCAACCGCTCCCCCAGGATGAGCCACCCGAAGACCCCGGCGAACACAGGTTCCATGGCAAACACGATGGCCACGTGGGTGGGGCTGGTGAAGCGCTGGGCGACGTTCTGGACGAAGAACGCCATCGTGGTTCCGAAGACCGCGAGAAACGCCACCCCGCTGAGGTCTTGCATCGAGACGGGCATCGCCACATGTTGCCTGAACCCCAGCGTTCGGACGCCCACGACCGCGAAGGCGGCGGCTGCCACAGTGGCAAGCTGTGCTGTCACGAGCAAGGGCACATCGAACACCGGAGCAAACTTGCCTACCGCGACGATATGAAGCCCAAACGCCACGGCTCCGACCAAAACCAGGAGATCGCCGACCTCGAAAAGAGGTCCCCCTCCAAGATCGAGCGTGAGCAGCCCAAGGCCGACAACCGCGCACCCAACCCCCACGACGGCAGCGGGCTCGGGTGGTCTCCTGAGGATCACCGTGGACAGGATCGGGACGAGCACCACCGAAAGCCCCGTTATGAACCCCGCCTTCGACGCACTAGTGTACTCCAGGCCGAGGGTTTGGAAGGCATACCCAATGAACAACGCCAGGCCCACCAGGGCGCCTGCGCCCGCGAGCCTCAGCGTCATACGCCTGAGCCGGGGAGCGACAGCCACAGCCATGATGGCTGCAGCCATGAGAAAGCGCACTGCCACGAGGGCTATGGCGTCGACCCTGGCGACCATGTCCTTGACCACGACGAATGTGGCACCCCAAACGAGCGTCGTCATAACGAGCGATCCATCGGCGACCAATTGCCGATGGACCGGGCTCGCCCAGAATCCCTTGGAACGCAGACCATCCTGTGACCCTTCGCGCACTTCACGTCCTCCTGTTTCTTTCTTGCTGCAGCGTCCGGCGTTTTCGGTGCATTTCCTGTCTCGCGCCGCTCGACTGGTCATCCCTCCCCGCCGCGAGCGAGCCGCTCTCGGAGCAGCCTGTTCACGACCTGTGGGTTGGCACGGCCGCGTGTCCTCTTCATCACCTGGCCGACGAGAAAGCCGAGGGCCTTGTCCTTCCCCGCTCGTATCTCGCCGGCGACATCGGAATTCTCCGCTATGACTTCCTCAACGATCTTTGCAAGCTCCCCTTCGTCAGCTATCTGCACCAGGCCCTTTTCCTCCACCACTTGACGGGGTCCCTTCCCCGTGGCGAACATCTCCTCGAAGATCGTTTTCGCTATCTTCCCGCTGATTATCCCGTCGTCTATCATTTTCAACATCGCTGCGAACGAGTCGGGACTCACCTTCACCTGCCGTATGTCGGTGCCAGTCGCGTTCATGAGCCTCGCAAGCTCGCCCATGATCCAGTTGCTGACGACCTTCGAATCAGCGCTGTATGCCGCAGCCGCCGCCTCGAAGTAGTCGGCGAGGTCTCTCGATTCGGTCAGGATCGCGGCATCGTAGGCCGGGAGCCCGTATTGCCGCGTGAACCTATCGAAACGCGCCCCCGGAAGCTCGGGGAGCGTGCCTCTCAGCTCCTCCACCCACGCCTCGTCTATCTCGAGCGGAACGAGGTCCGGGTCCGGGAAGTACCTGTAGTCGTCCGCCTCCTCCTTGCGCCTCATGGCGACGGTGATTTGGCGGGATTCATCCCAGTGCCTCGTCTCGCGCGCGATACGCTCGCCACGGGCGAGCGCCTCAGCCTGCCGTGCGCACTCGTACGCGAGGGCTTTCTCCACCGCCCTGAAGGAGTTCAGGTTCTTGAGCTCGATGGGCGTGCCGAAGGCCGGCGACCCCTTGGACTTCACCGAGATGTTCGCATCGCACCGAAGCGAGCCCTCCTCCATTTTGCAGTCGGACACATCCAAGTAGCGAAGGATGCTCTTCAACATCGAAAGATACGCGTACGCCTCCTCAGGCGATCTGATGTCCGGCTCGCTCACGATCTCGAGAAGCGGCACCCCCGTGCGGTTATAGTCCTCCAGCGAGAAACTCGACCCAGTGATCGCGCCACTCTCGTGGACTGACTTGCCGGCGTCCTCCTCAAGGTGAACCCGCCTTATCCTCACGCGGCGGGCGACTCCGCCCACCGCGATGTCCACGTACCCCCGGCTGGCCAGAGGGAGGTCATACTGAGATATCTGGTAATTCTTTGGTAGATCAGGATAAAAATAGTTCTTGCGGTCGAACTTGGAGAAACTTGCCACCTCGCAGTTCAGAGCGAGGGCGGTCTTTATCGCCAGCTCCACTGCCTTGCGGTTGATCACCGGCAGCACCCCGGGAAGGCCCAGGCACACCGGACATGTGTGGGCGTTCGGGGGAGCATTGAAAGCAGTGGAGCACCCGCAGAACAGCTTGGAATCCGTCAGGAGCTCCACGTGGACCTCGAGGCCGATCACAGGCTCGAAGTCCGACACACCCGCGACGGGTCTCGTGCCAGCCTCTGTCTCCCTAGACATCCCCCACACCCCCGGTCGTCCTGGAAATGAGCCGTCCCCGGACGTCCCCCGAGCCAGCGCCCCTCGCGATGCCGCCGCTCGAGCATGCGCCGCTCGAAGATGCGCCGCGCGCCCCGACGTCAGTCGCGCGCGCCGCGGCGCCGCCGCTCCCCCGATCACGGAGGGACGGCTTCGACTTGTGGAACCAAGTGGCCTGCTCGAAGGCGTACGCCACGCGCAGCACGGTCGCCTCGTCATAGTGTTTGCCGAGAATCTGAAGGCCCACCGGCATTCCGTCTTCACCGAATCCGCACGGGACCGACACCGCTGGTATGCCGGCCAGGTTCGCGGTTACAGTGTAGACGTCTGATAGGTACATGGCGAGAGGGTCACTGGTCCTCTCCCCGAACCTGAACGCCACTGTGGGCGAGGTCGGCGAGACCAGGCAGTCGCACTTCTCGAACGCGCGGTCGAAGTCACGGGTGATGAGAGTACGCACCTTGAGCGCCTTGAGATAGTATGCCTCGTAGTACCCGGCGCTCAGAGTGTATGTGCCCAGCATGATCCTGCGCTTCACCTCGGCTCCGAACCCCTCGCTCCTGGTCCGCGTCATCATGGACACGCAGTCAGGGCACCCTTCGGTTCGGTAGCCGTACCGGACCCCGTCGTAACGCGCCAGGTTCGAGCTGGCCTCAGCAGGCGCGACTATGTAGTATGTCGCGAGCGCGTACTCGGAATGAGGAAGCGACACGTCCGCGAGGATCGCCCCCATCTCTTGCAGCGTCTTGAGAGCCTGGCCCACGGCAGCCTTCACCCCCGGGGCCATGCCGTCACCGAAGTATTCTCTCGGAACGCCTATCTTTATCCCGCGCACGTCCGGGACCAGGCTTCCCAGGTAGTCGCCTGACGTTCCCGGCACGGACGTGGAATCGCGCGGGTCATGGCCCGCTATGATACCGAGCACCAAGGCACAGTCGCGCACATCCTTCGTGATGGGCCCGATCTGGTCGAGCGACGAGGCGAACGCGATGAGCCCATACCTTGATACCAGCCCGTACGTGGGCTTCAGGCCCACCACTCCGCAGAGCGCACTCGGTTGCCGGACAGAGCCGCCTGTGTCCGAGCCCAGGGCCACGATGGCCTCGTCTGCGGCGACCGCCGCCGCGCTTCCGCCGCTTGAGCCGCCAGGGACCCTTTCAAGGGCCCACGGGTTGTGGGTCGCGAAGAAGCCCGAGTTCTCGGTGGAGGATCCCATGGCGAACTCGTCCATGTTGGTCTTACCAATGATTATCGCGCCCGCGCCTTCCAGGAGCTCCACCACGGTAGCGTCGTAGGGCGGCACGAATCCCTTGAGGATCCTCGAGGCGCACGTTGTCTCGATCCCGCGTGTGCACATGTTGTCCTTGAGGGCTACGGGAATCCCCTCCAGAGGCCTTGCGGGCTCCCCGCGCGCAAGCCTCTCGTCCGCTGCTCGCGCCATCTCAAGCGCGCGTTCCCGTGCCACAGTCAGGTACGCGCGGACGGCGGTGTCCACCCGGTCTATCCTATCGAGCAGGGAGCGGACCAGCTCCTCCACGCCGATCTCGCGTCGTTCGACCTTCTCCGTAAGTTCATGTGCTGTAAGCTCGTAAGCTTCCAACCCGAACCATCCGCCCTTCTCACACGCCGGATGAACGATTGTGTCCGGCGTCTATTCGGATCTAAGTATCGCGCATTAAGTTTCCGTCTCCCTTTTTGACGGTGCTAGGGTTGCCGGGGCTTGCACGACGGGGCGTGGAGAATTCGGCTGTCTTAAGCGCCGAATTCGAACGAGGCGTGCCGCAAGCGCGCCGTCCCCGGAGGGCAACACCGGCAACCCTGGGCAAGACCCCTCCGCCGAAAAGTAGCCGGGACTCTTGGCGACGTACTCACGGCTATTCAGACTCGAGGATCCTCGGCACTCTGAAATATCCGCCTTCGCGGTCCGGCGCGTTCGCCAACACATCAGCAAGCTCAAGGGACGGGCGAACCTGGTCGTCCCGCAGCACGTTCCGAAGAGGCACAGCGTGGGCCGTCGGGCTTACGTCCTCGGTGTCAAGCTCGTTCAGCTTTTCTATGTACCCGACGATCCTTGAGAGCTGCTCGGCCATTTCGGCCTTCTCCTCTGCCGAGAAGGCGAGACGCGCGAGCACGGCTACGTGGTCCACATCGGCCATTGTGATCTTCAACCGACATCTCCTCCAAAAACCCCGCCTGGGCGAGGCGTTTCCAACCGTAAGTCTGCCCTGAGAAGCCCAAGCTGGTGGTCATCCTCCCTCCAGCAGTCTCTCGAACTCACGTTCATCCAAAACAGTCACTCCGAGCCCGCGGGCTTTCTCATACTTGGACCCAGGATCCCTGCCGACCACGACGTAGTCTGTCTTCCTGCTCACGCTCCCGGAGACCCTGCCGCCTCGCGCCAGCACAGCCTCCTCGGCCTCCTTGCGCGTGAAACGCTCCAGGGCGCCCGTGAGCACGACCGTCTTGCCGGCGAGCGGGCTCTTCGCCGGGGAGGAGCCCTTCTCGGCCTCTTTCATGTTGACGCCGGCGTCCGCAAGCCTACGCAGGATCTCACGGTTCCTAGGCTCCTTGAAGAACGCAAGGACGCTCTCGGCGACCTTCGGACCAACGTCGCGCACGTCCGTAAGCTCACTGAATGTGGCAGAAGCAAGCCTATCCATCGTGCCGAAGTGCTCGGCGAGGTCCCGGGCGGATCGCTCCCCCACGTGCCGGATGCCCAGGGCGAACACAAGCCGGTGGAGCGGGTGGCTCTTCGATTTCTCTATGGCGCTGAGCAAGTTCTCCGCGGATTTCTTCCCCATTCTTTCAAGGGCCGCCACGTCTTCGAGCTTGAGGTCGTAGATGTCCGCGACCGTTTTGACGAGGCCGGCGTCGATGAGCTGCGCCACCAGCGAGGGGCCCATCCCCTCTATGTCCATGGCGTCGCGCGAGGCGAAGTGGAGAATGCTCTCACGGACCTGTGCGGGGCACGCCATCCCACCGACGCACCGATAGGCGCTCTCTCCTTCGAGCCTCACCACGTCGGCGCCGCACTCCGGACATTTCTCGGGCATTCGGAACTCGCGTTCCGCACCAGTGCGCCTGTCTGCCACCGCCTTGACGACCTCAGGGATCACATCCCCGCCCTTCTCAACCACAACGGTGTCGCCGATTCGGATGTCCTTCGCCCTGATCATGTCCTCGTTGTGCAGGGTCGCGCGGCTCACCGTGGACCCGGCAAGCTCCACTGGTTCCAGAACAGCAACAGGGGTCAGGGTGCCCGTCCGGCCCACTTGCACGATGATATCGCGCACCACCGTGGTGGCCTGCCGTGCGGGGAATTTGTACGCCACCGCCCAGCGCGGGCTTCGCGCCGTCGCACCCAACCTTTCCTGTTGCGCTAAGGAATTGACCTTCACCACAACGCCGTCGATCTCGTAGTCAAGAGAGGCCCGCATCTCGCCCCAATGCGCGCAGTAATCGAGCACTTCGTCGACGGTGCGGCACAGACGCGTGTTGGGATTTGTTCGGAACCCCGCCTTCTTCAGAAAGCTGAGCGCCTCGAAGTGCGTGTCTGGAGCGGCGTCCTCCGCGCCGATCACATATCCGATGCCGTACACAAAGATATCAAGCGGGCGCTCGGCCGTGACCTTCGGGTCGAGCTGCCGGAGCGACCCTGCCGCAGCGTTGCGGGGGTTCGCGAAGAGCGGCTCACCCGCTGCCCGCCGTTCCTCGTTCAGCTTCTGGAACTCGCGGCGGACCATATAGACCTCGCCGCGCACGTCCATGCTCACAGGCTTGTCCAGGCGAAGCCGCATGGGGATCGAGCGGATCGTCTTGAGGTTATGCGTCACATCCTCGCCTGTGGTGCCGTCGCCGCGCGTGGCGCCGCGGACGAACCTGCCCTCCTCATACACCAGCGATACGGCGAGGCCATCGATCTTGAGCTCCGCCACGTACTCGACGGGCTCGCCATCAAGGGCCTTCCTCACCCTGGCATCGAACGCCCTGATCTCCTCAACCGAGTACACGTTTGCCAGGCTCATCATGGGAGACCTGTGAACGACGGGCGCGAAAGCAGCGGCGGGCGCCGCTCCCACGCGCTGAGTCGGCGAGTCAGGCGTCACGAGCTCGGGATGTGCCGCCTCGAGCCGAGCGAGCTCGTTCATCAGGCGGTCGTACTCAGCGTCGGAGATGACTGGGTCGTCAAGCACGTAGTACCGGTAATTATGGAACTCGATCTCGTCACGCAGCTTCCGGAGCCTATCCTCGATCACGCGGATGTCCTCCGACTCGGCCACGCCCATCAGCCTCCTTCCCACCTTCCGATCCTGCCCCGTCCATCTCCCAGATATCAGCGATGGTCGCCCCGGGCAGGGCCCACTCGCTACCGAGGCGGTATCGCGTCCGCCAGTCCGTCACCCTAAGGGGCAGGCTCGAGGGGCGCGTACGCGACCGCCAGCCTCTTCACGCCCACGCCTGGGAACGCCACAGTCACTATGGCGTTCCTGCCCTCGCCCTCCGCGTTCACCACGGTGCCAAGCCCCCACTCGCCGTGCTTCACCTTGTCCCCCGGATGATAAGAAAGAACGGTCCGTGAGCTGTCGACGCGGGAGGTCCGCCTCACGTCGCTCGGCGGCGACCCGGTTGACCCGGGATGACGAGGCGTCGAGCCCGAAAGGCGTACGCCTGCGTTTCCGCCCAGGCCCGCCTCTGTCTCTAGGTCCGGCCCTGGCCGGGAAACCGCCCTTCTCACGAGCCCCCAGGCTGAGCCCGGCCTCCTCGTCACGTTGCGACAAAGGTCTTCCGGGACGTCAGCGAGAAAACGGGAGGGCTCGTTTATCACGATCTCGCCGTACAGAAGGCGCTCCCTCGCGCGCGTGAAATACAGGGCCTCCTTGGCCCGCGTTATCCCAACGTAACAGAGCCGCCGCTCCTCCTCAAGCTCCTCTTCGCTCTCAAGAGTCCGCGCGTGGGGGAAGAGGCCCTCTTCCATGCCCACGAGAAACACCACCGGGAACTCCAGGCCTTTCGCGGCGTGGAGGGTCATGAGGGTGACCCCTTCCTCTTCCTCGTCGAGAAGGTCAACGTCGGTCGCGAGGGTGACTTCCTCCAGAAACCCGGCGAGCCCTCTTTGTTCGCTGTCCCTCGCGTCAAACTCGCGCGTGACGGACAGGAGCTCCTTGACGTTCTCGGCCCTCGTATCCGCCTCGACCGTGCGTTCCTCCTTCAACGCCTCTAGGTACCCCGAGCCGTCTATGACTCTCTTCGTGATCTCGTAAACAGGTAACCTCGCGGCGACATCAGCGAGGTCGCGGATGAGGGATGCGAACTCGGAGAGAGCGGCCTTTGCCTTCGAAGCGACACCGGGCACCTCCGCCGCAGGGTCGCCCATCGCGAAGGCGAGCGGCGTCCCGACCCCTTTGGCGTATGCCACGTATTTCTCCAAGGTGGCCTGGCCGACCCCGCGCTTCGGGACGTTCACCACCCTCGAGAGGCTCAGAAGGTCGTCGGGATTCAGGACAAGCTTCAAGTAAGCAAGGATGTCCTTGATCTCCTTCCTCTCGTAGAACTTCAACCCGCCCACGACCTTGTAAGGGAGGCCCATCCCCAAGAACGTGTCCTCAAACACCCTGGACTGGGCGTTCGTGCGATAGAGAACCACGAAATCTCCCGGACGCCGGCCTTTGCGCACAGCCTGTCCTATCTCGGACGCAACAAACGAGGCCTCGTCCCGCTCGTCCCATGCCTCATAGTAGATAGCCTCGCGCCCCCGCCCGTTGGTGGTCCAGAGGTTTTTCTCTTTGCGCGCCTTGTTCTTCGCGATCACGTGGTTCGCTATATCCAGGATCACCTGGGTGGACCTGTAATTCTGCTCGAGCTTTATCACCGTGGCGTCGGGGTAATCCTCTTCGAACTCAAGGATGTTCCTGATGTCCGCCCCGCGCCAGCGATAGATGGACTGGTCGGGATCGCCGCAAACGCAGATGTTGCGGTGCTGTGCAGCAAGCATGTTCACCAGCTCGTACTGGGCATGGTTCGTGTCCTGGTACTCATCCACCAAGATGAACCTAAGTTGTTGCTGATACCGTTCGAGAACCGCCGGATGTTCCTTGAAGAGCCTCACCGTTTCGACGAGCAGGTCGTCAAAGTCCAGGCCTGAGCTCTCTCGCAGGATCCGCTGGTACACGGGGTACACGCGGGCCACCGTCTCCTCCCAGACCCCGCGCGCCCGTTTCCTGTACTCATCCGGGCCCACGAGCTCGTTCTTGGCCGTGCTCACCGCGGCGAGCACCCCTTCGGGCTGGAACCTCGCCTCGTCTATGCCGAGCTCGCGGAGCGCGCGCTTCATGGCCGACTTCTGGTCCGCTTCATCGAAAATGGTGAAGCTCCTCGGGATGCCCAGCTTGTCGATATCGCGCCTCAGCACCTTTGCGCAGAATGCATGGAAGGTGCTCACCCAGATGCTGCGGCTCCACGGCCCCACGAGCCGGGATACACGTTCGCGCATCTCGTTCGCGGCTTTATTGGTGAAGGTCACCGCAAGAATGCTGTCAGGGAATACGCCTTGTTCGCCTATGAGGTAGGCGATGCGGTGGGTGAGCACGCGGGTCTTGCCCGACCCGGCGCCCGCTAATATGAGCAGCGGCCCCTCGATGTGGCAGGCCGCCTGTCGCTGGACTGGGTTGAGGTCCTCCAGAATGCCCCCGGTTGCCGCTCCCATTGACCATCCTCCTGGAAGCATTGTAGCGCAACTGGGCGCACTAGACAACCGTTCAACCGGGGAGAGCTCGACTTTGCGGCGACGACGCGGCCCGCGCCTGGCCCGGCCGGGCGCCGATCGCCTCATCCCTTGGACGCGCCGGCCGTGAGCCCTTCCACGAGCCACCTCTGCACGAACGCGAACAACACTATGGTCGGAAGTATCGTCAGGGTAGTCGCGGCCGCCACTTGGCCCCATTTAATTATCAAGGACACCGATATACGCCACAGAGTGAAAGGTATCGTTGCCGTTGCGTTGCTCTGCGTGAGCACGGACACAATCAGGAAGTCTCCCCACGAGACGATGAAGGCGTAGAACGCGACCACGAGCACGCCTGGCAGGGCAGTAGGCACTATGATCTGAGCGAGCGTTCTTAGCGTCCCGCACCCATCTATGACCGCGGCCTCGTCGATATCCTTCGGGATGCCATCAAGATACCCCTTGAGCATCCACACGCCGAACGGCAGTGTGAGCGTAAGTTGGGCGAGCACGATGCCCGGGTATGTATCCACCATGGCAAGTTTCAACATCCAGGCGTACAAGGGTATAAGTATGAGCACGGGCGGGAACATCTGTGAAGCGAATATCCCCGCAATGATATAGTTTTGCGCTTTCAGCCGGTATCGGCTCAAGCCGTAGCCCCCCAGCGTCGCGAGGACCAGCGTTATTGCCGTCACACCTGCGGCGATTTTGACCGAGTTCCAGAGATTGATGGAGAAATCCGTTACTGACAGGATGTTCACGTAGTTGGATAATGTCAAATCCTTGGCGCTGCAGAGAAGGGAGCCTCGCAAAACCGCATCGGGCTTTTTGAATGAGGTCAGTATAATCCAGCCGATAGGAATCAAGAAAAAAGAATAGAATACTATGAGCACCGCGTACGTGAGAACGGTCTGCTTGAGCTTGTTTCTTGTCTTTCTCCGCAATTGCCCTCTCAAGAGGACGTGTGTCCTCTCTTGGGACGCGTTTCCGTTTTTTATAGCGTTCATCTGCAGCCCCTCTCTTCCACAGTCTGCGGGCCATCTACCAGGTGAGGGTTCAGGAAACCGCCAAGCCGTTGAGTTTTCGTATACCTACCACTTTAGGCGACCGGACACGCGGTTTTCAAACCGGGGCCTGTCGCCCGCCGGGATCCAGCCCGACCGCCAATCGGCATGGTTTGGACAGTCCGTCGTGCAGTAATCGGCAACCCGGCAGTAACTTTGAGAGACGCTTCTCAGTCATCGCTTTCGTTTGCCCGATGCCGCCAGCCGCAGGCTAACATCGGCGATGACTGAAAAACGGACTCAGATTAACCCCTCTCGGTTCTGGAGCCGCGCTACACTTCCCTCTCCCCGCTCATCCGGGTGTAGAGTAAGAAGAACGTGGTCAGGATGGTCAGCATCACGACTCCGAGCGCGGCACCGTACCCCAACGAGAAGTTGTGCCAGCATTGCTTGTATAGGTACACAGGCAGCACCTCGGTCACATCGACCGGGCCTCCCCCGGTCGCAAGGTAAATGAGGTCGAAGTTGTTGAACGTCCAAATCACATGTATCGTGACCATAACCATAGCCATGTACTTGATGCCCGGCACGGTGATGTGCCGGAACTGTTGCCACGCATCGGCTCCGTCTATCTGCGCGGCTTCATAGAGGTCCTTCGGGATCGACTGCATTGCGGCCAACAGCGCAACGCCGTAAAACGGAACGTTCCTCCATAAATGCAGGAAGACTACGAGAGCGAACGCCCAGCGGATATCCCCAAACCAATACGTAGCGTATTGGCCCAACCCCACCTTCTCAAGGAGGATGTTGAAGAATCCATAGCCTGTTTGGGTCATGAACTTGAACATAACCACCGTCGCGACGACAGGGATCACCCAGGTTGTCATGGCAAGGCTCCTGAAAACACTTACGCCCCGCACGTTTTGCTTTAGGGCTAGAGCCAGAATGGTGCCGAGGACAAGCTGGAGGAGCACCACTACGGTCGTCAACACGAGAGAGTGTCTCAGGGCAACCCAAAACACGGGGTCGCGCGCCATCGCGACGAAGTTCGCGAGGCCGACCGTGCGTACGGTCGGCCTCAACAGGTTGGCGTCGGTGAAAGCCTGCCATACACCATTCGCAAGCGGGAGCACCACAAGCACCCCCAGCACGGCGATGGCCGGCCCACATAGAATGTAGCCAGTCTTACCCCTCAAACGTCCCCCTACCATGTGCTTGTGTCACACCCCGCCTTCACGGGCCTGCCTGCCGGTGCCTCTAAGCCCGTGGGCTACTCGTGTGCCTCCCGCGCAAGGTTCTCAGCTCCGAGCAGAGCCCCCACGAATTCCAACGGCACCCGCGAGCCCTGCTATGTGAGGATGCGTTAGTCCTTGCCCCATTTCCAGTAGTTGCCGGGTTGCCGGTGTTGCACTCGGGAACCCGAGCCCTCCCGTCCTCCCCGTCCCTCAAGCGGTTAGCATCGGTTTCTTCTGGGGAAGTTGCCTGCGGCCTGCCTGTGAGAGTCACCTAGGAGCCCGATACTCATGCTACAGCAGTCCTTCGCTGGCCACCTTTGCAAGGTCGTCGCACAGGCGCTGTGCAGCTTCCTTAGGTGACATAGTCTTGTAAATAACCGCATTGATGGCTTTGAATATGGCGTCTTTCGCAGGCGCCCAGTTCAGTGGAGACGGGCAGACGCCGGTAGGCAACTGGGCGCTGAAGCCTTGTTGCCACCAGTTGCTCTTGAATTCCTCTAGAGAAGACACGTCTTTACGGGCCGGAATGAACCCGGAGCTAGCCGCCCAACCGGCCATAGCGTCCCTCGAGGTGATGAACTTGACAAGCTCCCACGCCTTCGACTGATCCT
Source organism: Betaproteobacteria bacterium (assembly GCA_050260395.1). GTDB lineage: Bacteria > Bacillota > SHA-98 > UBA4971 > UBA4971 > UBA6256. The sequence goes on along the minus strand of JBLNCC010000043.1, from coordinate 595 downwards.
TTGAATACGCGTTGACCATGATAGGCTTGACTTCCATGTAGGTCGCGTGAGCGCCCCCGGGCGGGATCGGCAGCGGCGCTATACCTGTCTTCTCCTCGAGAATTGCCCTCGCGGTCTCGTTGTCAGCCCGGTGTCCCCAGATCCACGGCCCCATTGGGACCATCGCCCATTTGCCTGCAACGTACCCGTTATCTTCGGGCATCCACCCGGCGCCCCTCTGCGCGGGATCCATCGCCGGGAACTCGGGGTCGCGGAAAAGAAGATCGTAGTATAGTTGCAGCACCTTTTCGAACTGCTCGGGCGTGGCGACACAGACCCACTTGCCCCCGACCTTTTCGAAGATCTGCCGGCCTCTGCTCACCTGGAAGTACCATGAGATGAACTCCTGGAAGCCCCGCGATTCGCCGACCTCGGTAACGCACGTGAACCCGTAAACCTTCTTGTTGGACTTCCTCGTGATTGCGGAAGCCGCGTTCACTAGTTCATCCCAGGTTTTGGGAACCTCGAGACCATACTCCTTGAAGAGGTCTTTTCTGTAAAGGAGGACGCGAGCGTTCGTGTTGTAGGGGATGCCGTAGATAGCTCCGTCCACCGT
>JBLNCC010000042.1:0-47404 GCA_050260395.1 Betaproteobacteria bacterium | reverse complement strand
AGGACATGAGCTTTGCGCCCGATGCGACTGTTCGCACCGAGCTGGTCCGGGGTCTCGGCTATCAGCAGCTCGATGCCGGATGGGTTCACGACGCTGACCATGCCAATCGCGTTGGCAGGGCCGTCGAAGCCTTCTCTGGCGTAGAGATCTGCGAAGCAGAAGGCAGGATCATGGAGGCGCTGTCGCGGTTCGAGCTCGTGGAAAATGGCCTGGAGCAGCCAGTGAGCACACTGAGCGGCGGGGAGAAGACGCGGCTTGCCCTTGCCAGGCTCTGGCTCGAGGACGCGGATTGTCTGCTTCTGGACGAGCCCACAAACCACCTGGACGAAAACGGGTTGAGATGGCTCGAAGGGTATGTCCGGGCGTTTCCGGGCACCGTTGTGGTGGTCTCGCACGACCGGTACTTCCTGGACCAGACCGTGTCCAGGGTCATCGCGCTCGGTCCGGCTGGCGCTGAATCGTTTCCGGGCAACTACACATCGTACAGAAAGGCCATGGAGGAGCGGTTTCAGCGCCAAATGCGCCTATACCTGGAACAAGCGAAGCAATCCCGGAAACTCAAGGAGGCGATAGCGAGGCAGATGGAGTGGTTCCGCCGCGCTCACCGCGACGCGGGGAAGAACACCGAGATCAGGTCGTCTGACGTGTTCTACCGCCACCGGGCTGAGAAGCTTGCCAGACGTGCCAAGGCGACCATCAGGAGGCTCGAGCGCCTGGAGACGGAACGGGTCGACCGTCCGCAAGCCGGCAGGTCAATCCGGCTTCAGTTGACGTCGGACGGGAAGTCAGGCCGGCACATGGTGACCGCCAGCGACATCAGGAAGTCCTACGGCGGGCGCTGTGTTTTTTCGGGAGCGTCCTTCGCTGTGGCGCGGGGCGACAAGGTGGGCCTCGTGGGGCCAAACGGTGCCGGTAAGACGACGATCCTGAGGATCATTGCCGGTTATGAACGCGTCTCAGAGGGCGAGATGTGGGTCTCGCCTTCCGTGAGGGTTGCGTACTTTGACCAGGAGCTCGCCAGTCTGGCTGACGAGAGGACGGTCATGGAAGAGGTTCTCTCAGCAGGAGGCGAACGGCAACGGGTTCGCCTGCTGCTCGGATGCTTCCTCTTCTCAGGTGACTCCGTTCATAAGCGCGTCGGGTTGCTAAGCTTGGGGGAGAAGGCGAGGCTCACTCTCCTGAAGATGCTCCTTTCCAATGCGAACCTCCTCCTTCTCGACGAGCCAACGAACTATTTAGACATTCCATCACGGGAGCGGGTGGAGGAGGCCCTTGAGGACTACGACGGCACGTTCATCCTCGTGTCGCATGACAGGTATCTCCTGAGCCGCGTGTGCAATAAGATCTTTGCGCTCGAGGGAGGCACGGTGCGAGTCTACCTTGGGAGCTACGAGGACTACCTCAGGGTCCTCAAGGGCAACGCGCCCCGTATGGACCGCGATATGCGAAGGGACTCCATGAAACCCGCGAAACGCGGTGGGGGCGAAGCGCGCCAGAACAAAAAAGCGCCTTTCTCCGAGACCTGGGCCGTTGACCGCGACACCCCAGGGAACGCTAGTGACAATGCCGCTGCCAACGCCCTTTCTGAGGACGAGCGGTTGTTGTTGGAGAACCGCTTGAGCGTCCTCGCATCCAGGCTCGCCGAGGTCAGCCAGGATGACCCCGAGTACCAGAAGCTCACTGAGGAGTTCATCTCGGTTGCCCAGAGGGTGGCGTCGAGGAACTCGAAGTAGATCGTCATAAGTAATCGCCGGTTCCAGGGAGTACGCGCGCCGTGCAAGGTTGCCGGTGTTGCACTCGGGGACGGCGCCCCGAGCGGGGCACCTTGGCAAAATCCGGCCTGTCTGGCAAGTGGCCGGATTTTGACACCCCTCGTGCAATCACCGGCAACTCAAGACCTCGGGAAACGAGAGAAAACTAATGACATCATGCTTAGGCCATAGCAGCGCCTCATGCAGCCATTGTTGCCACCGAGCGGGCAGGTGCGGACCGCGGGGATGACAGGGGTTACGAGCGACTTGTGAAGGAATTCGCGATAGTTGCAAGAAATATCCTTCCGGTGAAGCAGAAGGCCTGGGCGCGACCCTCGCCCTGCGCCGTCACAACCCGCAGGCTTTTCGCTCCAGGAGGCGAGTGCCATGATAGAGGTGACAGGTGGGCGCCTCAGGTATTCAGTGGGCGGGACGCGCAAGACGGCGGTCTTCGATGGGTTGACTGGCTTCAAGGGAACCGACGTCTTGATCTCGCCGCGCGTTCAGGGCGTCGGCAACGAGGTGGTTTTTTCCCTCACCATCGAACCGGCGGATGAGATGGTTTTGGACGAGCTATCCCTGGAAGTACCGGTGCGTCTTTCCTCCGAGGACCGCGTGTACGTGAACGGCTTCCAGGGCTGGACCGAAAGCCGGGAATTCGACCCCGCGGAAAGCCTGAAGGGGGTGAGGGCTGCGGCGCGGCCGCTGCTCGGGCCGTACGGAGACTATGCGTTCCACCGGTATAGCGGCCGGTCGGGCAACCTGCATGGGTGGACCTACACCTATGTGAGACGGGGACGCGAATGTGTGTTTGTGGGCTCTCTCTCGGAGGCGGCTGGCTATACCCTTTTCGTGTACGACGCGCGTGCCGGGATGTTGCGTGTCGCGAAGGACTGCGCGGGCCTCAGGATGCAGTCGCCTGTCGTGGCGTTCCAGCTTTACATCGCGTCCGGAAGCGAAGAAGACGTCTTCAGGGGATACTTCGAGCGACTCGGAACTCCCTACCGCTCCCGTCCCTGCTCAGGATGGACGAGCTGGTACAATTACTACACCCGGATAAGCGAGGACATCGTGCTTGCAAACCTCGATGCGCTCGCGAGCCGGGGCATCCCTATCGACTATTTCCAGGTGGATGACGGATATGAGAACGCCGTGGGCGACTGGCTCGTGGCGAACCACAAATTCCCTCGCGGCATGAAGCCCATCGCGGACGAGGTGAAAGCACGCGGATACAAGGCGGGCCTCTGGCTTGCGCCGTTCGTCTGCGAGAAAGGGTCTATCGTCTTCCGCGAGCACCCAGAGTGGCTTTTGCGCGACGCCAGAGGCAGACTCGTGAGGGCGGGCTTCAATCCCAACTGGAGCGGGGTGTTTTATGCCCTCGATTTCTACAATCCCGCGGTGAGGTCCTATCTAGCCCGGGTGTTCGACACGGTCCTGAACGCGTGGGGCTTCGACATGGTTAAGCTGGACTTTCTTTACGCCGTCGCGCTGATCCACCGGGACGGAAGACCACGCGGTCAGGTAATGACCGAGGCCATGGACTTCCTCAGGAAAGCCGCGGGCGACAGGGTGATCCTCGGCTGCGGGGTGCCACTGGGGCCGGCGTTCGGCCGGGTCGATTACTGCCGGGTGGGCAGCGACGTGGCTCTTACGTGGGAGGACCGCTTTCTGAGGTGGCTCGGGTATCGCGAGAGGGTGTCCACGGCAAACGCGCTTCGGAGCGTGATCGGACGTTGGCAGCTGAACGGCAACGTGTTCGGCAGCGATCCCGACGTTTTCATTCTGAGGAGCGAGGGAAACAGGCTCAGCGCGGACCAACGGTACACGCTGTTCCTGCTCAACCACGTGTTCGGGACATTGGTGTTCACGTCTGACGACATCAGCGCCTACTCCACGCAGGAGCTGGAAATGTATCTTTCGCAGTTTCCCGTGGTGGAGAAGCGGATACACCGCGTCGAGCGCTCGGGTGGCGTGGTCCACGTGGAGTTCACCATAGAGGAGAGGCGCTATGAAGTCTTCGCGAACCTCGAGGCGCGCGAGGGAGTGGCTGAACTAGGACCCGGCGTCTATTTCGGCGAGGACGGCTTCGCCCCCGGCGGCGCGCGTATCAAGCTGAGGCCCTACCAGTCCAGATGCTTCCTGAAAGCCCGTGAGGACCCCTTCGCGGTTGTGGGAAGCACGGGCCACCTGTTTCCCGGATGCGAGGTGTCGAGGATCGCTGTGGATGGCAGCGATATCGTGATCGAGTACCATGAGCGGGCGCGTAGGAGGTGCGACGTGTACGTCGGGGTGCCCGAGGGCGAGGACAGCTACAGGGTCAGTGGGGAAACGGTGGTTCCCGAGCGCGTCCTGGGCATGCGGGTGATAAGAGCGGGCAAAGGGGGAAGCAGGTAGTGTCCAAGAGAGAGAAGTGGACCCTAGCCGTCTTGGTCATGATCTCGGTATGGTTGTTCGCGGATCAGAATGCCATGAACCCTGTCGTGCGCGAGATCATGGCTGAGTACCAGATAGACGAGAGGCAGATCGGGATCATAGGCTCGGCGTTCACGATCCTCGGGGCGCTCGTGAGCATGTTCTTCGGGTACTTCACCGATCGTTTCTCGCGCAAGAAGCTGCTCGCGTTCACCGTGCTGCTCGGCGAGATACCTTGCTTCATGACGGGGCTGAAGGCTTTTACCTCCACTTACGAGCAGCTCCTGACCTTGAGAATCCTCACAGGCCTCGGGGTGGGCGGAATCTTCCCGATCACTTTCTCGTTGGTGGGGGACTACTTCAGCACCGAGCACAGGGCTACGGCGGTAGCGTTCGTCAGCACAGCGTGGGGCATCGGTGAGATGCTCGGGCAGGTGATGCCGGGCTTCCTGGCCGGGACATATGGCTGGCGCTTGCCGTTCATGCTTGCTGCGGCACCGAACTTCGTTCTCGTGCCGGTGTTCCTGCTCATAGCCAGGGAGCCCAAACGAGGCGCCCGTGAGAGGGAACTTGCTGATCTGTTGAAGCAGGGTTTTGAATACACGGAGAGGATCAAACTGCGAGACCTCAAGGCCGTGTTCGCCAACAGGACGAACCTCTTGGGATTCGTTCAGGGTGTACCGGGGTCTATTCCGTGGGGACTCATCCCATTCTTCCTCATTCCCTTCTACGAGGGCAAAGGCTTCACAAAGGAGTTCGCGACAACGCTCACCCTCGTTCTAGGCCTTGGCGCAACCGCGGGAGGGCTGTTGGGCGGGTGGGCCGGCGACAGGATATTCCAAAGACTTCCGAAGGCGCTCCCTCTCTTCTGCGCCGGCGCCGTGCTGGCCGGGGTGGGTCCCGGGTACGTTATCATGAACATGCAGCTCAGGCCGGATATAGGTTTGGGGGCGTTGATGATACCGGTCATCGCGAGCCTCTTGACAGGGGTCATCGTGACGATTCCCTCCGCGAATATCAAGGCCATGCTTATCAACGTGAACCCGCCCGAACGGCGGGGGTCGGTGTTCGGCATCCATAACATCGCAGACAGCCTGGGCAGGGGGATAGGCCCGTTCCTCGGCGGCATGCTCATACGCAGCCACGGCTATCTGTACGCGATGCTGTTCGCGATCTTCATGTGGATACCGTGTGCCGTGCTATACGCCGCGATGGCGTTGACCATCGAGGGCGACCTCCGGAGCTTGGGACGGTACTTGCAGGAGAAACGGGCCAAGATCGCGGGGGTTGGAATAAACGCATGAGAAGCGCGCTTTCCTGGAGAGAGGAGCGGGGCATGGTTGGGCGTTGAAGTTGGCGCGGTTGGCGGTCGGCAGGAGGAGTTAGGCACCAGGCGTCGAAAATAACCATGTTGACTGTCAATTATGGTCGAGGTTTTTGGTCAACTTTGTTTAAATCGTTAATGAACATCCAGTGCGGTGCGGGTGCGGCACGCCGTTGCGCGTGCCGATATGTGCACGTCGCCGGCCATCAGCTTGGAGTTGAGAAGGGGGTGGTGTCGGGAGTAAGAGTCCAACGGTCGAGGAACCTCGTAACGGGATGCGGGCCCGAGGGCCGTTGGAACCTCCAGGACCTGCAGGGTTCACGTGGCTCGAAGTGGCGCGAGTGTGGAAAAGGATTTGCTCCCGGATACCAATTCGTCAGGAGGGATAGATAATGAGGACGTCGAAGTGCCTCGCTATTCTGGTGGTTGGCCTGACCCTGGTTGCGTGTCTGGGCGCCGTGGCGAGCTCGGCTCCTGCCAGCGGCAAACTCGAGATCTTCTCCTGGTGGGCGGGAGACGAAGGCCCCGCGCTGGAAGCGCTCATTGGGCTCTATGAGAAGCAGTATCCTGGTGTCGAAGTCATCAACTCCACAGTAACCGGCGGGGCCGGCGTGAACGCGAAGGCCGTTCTGAAGACCCGCATGCTGGGCGGCGAACCGCCGGACACCTTCCAGGTTCACGCCGGGCAGGAACTCATCGGCACATGGGTTGTGGCCGGCCGCATGGAAGACCTCAGCGACCTCTACGCTAAAGAGGGTTGGAAATCCGTGTTCCCCGAAGGGCTCTTGAAACTCCTCAGCACCGACAAGGGCATCTGGTCCGTTCCGGTCAACATCCATAGGTCTAATGTGCTTTGGTATATACCGGATAACCTTAAGAAGTGGGGCGTAAAAGTCCCAGCCACGTGGGACGAGTTCCTTGCTATCGCTCCGACGCTCAAGGCGAAGGGCGTGATCCCGCTCTCTTTGGGCGAGAATTGGACGGTCACCCACCTCTGGGAGAGCGTCGCCCTGGCCCGCCTTGGTAAGGACAAGTGGGAGGCGCTGTGGCAAGGGAAGCTGTCATGGAAGAGCCCCGAGGTCGTAGACGTGTGGAAGACGTTCGGGAAGGTGCTGGAATACACGAACCAAGACGCGCCGTCACTGTCGTGGCAGCAAGCCACCGATATGGTGGTGAAAGGCCAGGCCGCGTTCAACGTAATGGGGGACTGGGCCGCGGGTTACATGGTCACGACGCTCAAGCTGCAGCCCGGCAAAGACTTCGGCTGGGCGCCCTCACCTGGCACTTCGGGCGTGTTCATGATGCTTTCCGACTCCTTCGGCCTTCCGGTGGGCGCTCCACACCGTGACAACACCCTCGCCTGGCTGAAGATGCTCGGAAGTAAGGAGGCCCAGGACATCTTCAACCCGCTCAAAGGCTCTATCAGCCCGCGCGTGGACAGCGACCTGTCCAAGTACAACGCTTACCTCCAGAGCGCTGCTAAAGACTGGAGGACCAACGCTATCGTGGGGAGCCTTATCCACGGGGTGGTAGCGAACGAGCGATTCATGAACGACTTCGCGACGGTCATTGAGATCTTCCTCAATAGCCGGAATCCTGAGGCGGCGGCGAACGCGGCCCAGGCGATCGCGATCCAGTCCGGCATAGGTCAATAAGGCGGAAAGCGGGCCCGCCGCCGCGCGGGACTTCCCGACGTGTCCACAAGGTCCCTTCTGGACGTCCGGTCGGGGAAAGCGACGGGCCCGCGAAGCCCCGCATTTATTCCCGGCGCTGGGCCCGTTGCTATACCGCGTCGTGGCTATGCGGCGTATCGGGGCCACGTGGCGGGCTCGCACCGGGCCTGGTTGGAAAGGGGTGGGGTCGGTGCGGTCAAGGCGCGACCAAGTCATGGCCATACTCGTTGTATTGCCATCCCTTGTTCTTCTAGCCGTGTTCGTGTACGGCTTCATCGCGCAGACTGTCTATATCTCTCTCACAGACTGGGGCAAGGGAGCCGCCCTCGCGTTGAAGCCCGAGATACATTTCATCGGGGCGTTCAACTACCGCGAGCTTTTCAGCGGTTTCCTCAACATGCGCTTCAGGCAGGACCTCGTGAACATGCTTTTCTTTACCGTGCTCTTCGTCGCCTCCTCGCTTGCACTCGGCCTCCTTCTCGCCACTATTCTCGATCAGCGCATCCGGGGCGAAGCTGTTTTCCGCACGATTTTCCTTTTCCCTATGTCGCTTTCGTTCATCGTCACCGGGACCATCTGGCGATGGCTCCTTCAACCTAGGGGCGGCGTGAACGTGCTTCCTACGCTGGTGGGCTTGCGTCCAGCGGAGTTCCTCTGGCTCACCAGCCGGGACCAGGTCCTCCAGTTCGATTGGCAGGCGTTGCCCTGCTTTGTAGTGATGGGCGCGGCGCTCGCGCTTGTTGCTTGGGGGCTGTGGTCCACAGCGCGGAGACGCATGCGAACGGCCGCCATCACAGGTCTGCCAGGCCTAGTGCTGGCGACGTGGGTCGTCTCGGGAGGAGCGGCGCAATTGAAAGCCCTGCCGTTTCCGGAATCTCATGGATTCAATCTGGCGCTTATCGGACTGGTCGTAGCCGCCACGTGGCAGATGTCAGGGTACACCATGGCGCTGTACCTCGCCGGCCTCCGCACCATCCCGGACGAGCTACGCGAGGCGGCGCGGGTGGACGGCGCGAACACACTGCAGGTGTACCGATACGTGGAGCTTCCACTCCTCGCCCCGATCACGTGGAGCGCGATAATAGTGCTCGGACACATCGCCCTCAAGATCTTCGATCTCGTGTTCGCAATGGCAGGACCGGACAACGCCCCTACGAGCGTGCCCGCCATCCTGATGTTCCTGACGACGTTCCGCGGGAACGAGCTGGCGAAGGGCGCGTCCATAGCAGTCATTCTGCTCCTCATGGTGTCCGTGTTGATAGTGCCTTACCTGGTCGCATCGTTCCGGACGGGGAGGACTTGATGAACTCATGTACGGGCGCAGTGCGAGAGTAAGCAGATGGTTCTTACAGGCGTTTCTTGTGCTCCTCGCGGTGGTTTATCTCATACCTGTGTACCTTACAGTGATTACGAGCTTGAAGGCGCCCGCGGACATAAACCTCATGACGGCCTGGGTTCCCCCGTCGCGCCCCTACTGGGAAAGCTACGCGACGGCGATCAAGAACTTCGCCCCATCGCTCAAGAACAGCATCGTTCTTGCTGTCAGCGCCACGATTCTCTCGGCGGCGCTCGGCTCGATCAACGGGTACGTGCTTTGTAAGTGGGATTTCCCTGGCGCCCGCTTCGTGTTGCCCCTCGTGGTCTTCGGTATGTTCATACCCTACCAAAGCATCCTCGTTCCTCTGTTCCAGTTCATGCGGGGGATCGGGCTTTACGGGGGCCTTCCCGGCCTGGTGCTGGTGCACGTCGTGTACGGCCTGCCCATAACCACGCTGCTCTTCCGCAGTTTCTATGCGGAGATCCCCGACGAGCTCCTCGGGGCCGCGTTCATCGATGGGGCGGACTTCTTCGGCATATACAGGTGGCTTATCCTGCCGCTATCAGGCCCGCCTTTTCTCGTGGTAGCGATATGGCAGTTCACGCAGATATGGAACGAGTTCCTTTTCGCGGTAACGCTGGCTCGACCCGCCTCTCAACCTATAACTGTGGCCCTGGCCAACCTGGCCGGTGGTCAGGCGGTATCGTGGAACCTGCCGATGGCGGGCTCCGTTTTGGCGGCCCTGCCGACAGTTGTGGTGTATGTGCTCTTGGGACGCTATTTCATCCGCGGACTCCTCGCTGGTGCGCTCAAAGGATGACGGCGCGGCTGTGTGCCTGGGCGCCCGCGCTCTGAGGCCGCCTAGCTCGGTCTGCCGCGACCATGCGGCCTTGACGCGTCTGCGTTTCTGTGGTATCCTCTGAGTGTCGCAGTATACGCGTGACAAGCGCCTCGTGGTGGATGTAGCTCAATGGTGAGAGCGCTGGACTGTGGCTCCAGAGGCTGTGGGTTCGAATCCCATCATCCACCCCATTATATTGTTATCTGGCCCGCGCGCTGGGCAAATATGAACGGACAACGGCTGGTATCGTCCAACCGTTGTCCATTTTCATGTTCGTGCCCCTATTCCTGCGCCAGGGGGTCATTCCAAAAGGTGGGGAGTTGCTCTGCCCCCGGACGCGCGGCCCGTCCAGGTAGATTCCTCCTGTCATGGCAGGATAGCTCCAGAATCCGTCGAAGTTAGCCACCGACAGCGATTCCCGCTGACGGGACGGGCCCTGGCTTCAGCTTCAGCCGGGGCGCTGCCGAAGGTGGCGCGGCAAGATGACGGGTCAAGAAATGCCGAACGGAAGCCTATTCGGAAGGGCTGCGGCCGGGGTGGCGGGGCGTAACGGACCTGGAGGAGTCGAGCTCGATGAGGAGCAGCGCGCCTTCGTTGAGTTTCAGGAGGGCTGCGCGGTGCTCCATGCTCCCGTCGGAACGGGCAAGACCCTCGCCCTGGCGGAGCGAGCAGCCGAGGCGATTCGGCGCGGGGTGGAGCCGTCGCGCATCCTCTGCCTCACGTTTACCAACCGGGCCGCGGACGAGCTGCGGCAGCGCGTCGCCGTTCACTGCGGCGACCGGGCGAAAAGGGTCGTGGTCCGCACCTTTCACGGGTTGTGCGCATGGATGCTTCGGCTGGAGGCGAAGAGGATCGGCCTCCCCTCGGATTTCACCATCTTCGACGACGAAGACTCGGCCGAGATCCTTCGTTCTAACCTGAGACGAGCGGGAGATGGCGTCTCCCGGGGCGGAGACCCGCCCCGGGTCGTCTTTGCACCGGCGCACAGCCGCTTCGACCGCGAGCCTAAGGCGTCCGACATCTATGAGGTCATCGAGAGAGCCAAGAGCGAGGCACCTCACACCGCGCTCTCGGTGGGGGCCGTAGCCGACGATGTCTTTCAGGGTCTTCCCCCGGCGTACCGAGAGCTAGCCGTCGCGTACCAGCGCGAACTCGCGTCCAATCATGCCTTTGACTTCGGGGACCTCGTTTACTTCACCCGTGCGATGCTGGCGCTCGATTCCGGCGTCCGGGGCCGCTGGGAAGCACGCTTTTCCATGGTCCAAGTGGACGAGATGCAGGATACCCACTTCTCGGAATACGAGATCGTGCGAGCTCTGGCCCGACGCTCGAGGAACCTCGTTCTTGCGGGCGATTTCGACCAGACCATCTATGAGTGGCGGGGTTCCATGCCCGACAAGGTGCTGAGCAGCTTCCGCGCGGATTTCCCGGGGGCCAGAGACTTTTCGTTCACCCAGAATCACCGCGCGACGCGCGTGCTCGTGGACCTGGCGGGGTGCGTCGCTCGGGAGTACAGCGCGCGCACCGTGCTGCGGCCGGGCCCCTCGGCCGAGGCTGGCGACCCCGTGATCGTCCATTTCGGGGGCGACAGCGAGGCGGAGGCAGACTGGATCGCGCGCAAGATCCGAACCCTCGCAGGTAGTGAGGCGGGCGGCGGCCGCGTCCCGTACGGACGGATAGGGGTCCTCACCCGAACCAACAGCCGGGGAACGGTCATTTCGGAAGCATTTCAAAAGCGGGGCATCCCTCACCTCACTGTGGAGACATATGAGTTCTTCCGGCGCCAAGAGGTGAAAGATGCCGTGGCGTACCTGCGGTTCCTTTGTAGCCCCGCGGACGGCCGGAGCTTCCGGCGTATCCTGCAACGTCCTCCGCGCAACATCGGCGACCGGACCATTTCGCGGGTTCTCGATGCAGAGCAGGCCGGCCTGCGGCTAGTGGACATGGTGGCCCAGTCGACCCGCGCCACGGGAGATCCATTCGGCATGTTCCTCGCCGCGCTCGGGGAGGGCGTCGTCACGGTGTTCGACACGGAGACCACCGGACTCGATCCAGCCTCGGACGAGATCGTGGAGCTCGCGGCTGTCCGGCTGGAAAAGGGCAAGCCGGCGGGGCGGTTCCACCGGTACTTGAGGAATATGGTAAGCGTCGGGGAATCGGAAAACGTGCACGGGCTTAGCGACTCGTTCCTTGCGTCAAACGGCGAAGACCCGCGGCGTGCGCTCGAAGAGTTCGATCGATTTGCGTCGGGCAGCGTGCTCGTTGGGCACAACGTTGGCTTTGACGCGCGCATGCTCGCGGCGTACCGACGGCGCCTGGGCCTGCGAACGGATGGCCGCGCCGAGTACATTGACACCCTTGAGATGGCCCGGCGTTTTCTGGACGGCGACGACTTCTCCCTTGCGGCGCTGGCCCGGAGGCTGAACGTGGCGGTGTTGCCCACGCACCGGGCGGTGGATGATGTTGAGGCAACTTGCGGCGTTGTTGACTGTCTCGCGCCGCTCGTGAGAGCCACGGCTCCCGCAAGGATCCGCGCGGTGCGGGATGTCGGCGCCGCGTTCGCGCCTCTCGCGCAAGAGGTAGCGAGGTTACGCAGGGAACTGGGCCGGCTCCGGCCTCACGAGCTGCTCGACCGGGTGCTCAACGAGTCGGGGCTGCGGGAGTACTACAAGAGAGACCCCGAGAGCGCACGACGCCTCGCCAACCTCGAAGAGCTCCTTCGCATCTTCAAGGAGCGCGATTCCGCCGACCTGGACGCCCTTTCCTCCGTCGAGTCGATCCTCGGCTTCGTGGCGCTCGCAAGAAACGTAGATCGTCTGGACCCGAATGATGAGCGGGTGAGGGTGCTCACAGTCCACCAGGCGAAAGGGCTCGAGTTCGACATCGTGTTCGTGGCGGGCTTATCGGAGTATGAGTTCCCTTCGTACCTTGCGCTGCGGGAGAGGAAAGGTGAGGAAGAGCGCCGGGTGTTTTACGTCGCGATAACGAGGGCGAGGAAGGCGCTCTTCCTCACCGGGCACGCGGCCAACAACGGGAAGCCTCGTGGGCCCAGCCCGTATTTCGCCTTCCTTGCTTGGCTCGGCAAGGCGTGGCATGAGGAAGGTTCGACGGGCGTCACAAAGTGGATTCGTAGCCTGCCTCGCAACACAGGGTGATCCGGGGTCGACCCGCGCCTGTTCCGCAAGTGGGTCCGTGGCCTTTCGAACCCGCCCTTCCGGGTGGCACTCCAGCCGGGTGGCACTCCAGTGTGTCGTCGTACAGCTGAAGGGACATCGACAAAGCGAGACGCGGCTACCCCATGAGGCGCACGACCACTGCTACGATGGCGACCGTTGCAAGGATGCTGAAGAGGCTCACGAGCCAGGAATCGACGCGACCCGGGTTGATTATGAGCTGCCTGCACCACCAGCGCTTTGCTCTTCGAACGAGCTCCATCCCATTTCACCTCGACTCCGTTCATGTGCCCGCGGACCTGCAGGGACGAAAGAACCGGCCACACACCTAAACAGGTGCGTGGCCGGTCTCGCTACTCGCTCCCGCGACCCAAAGCGACCGCTTGCAGGGCCGTGATCATCGCATCCACGCGGGTCCTAGTGTAGGACCTACAGTTATTATCTGTAAATTGCCATTAATACACTCTATACGCAACATAGGCTATATTGACTGTCATAAAAGTATTTCGCTGCTGCCGTCGCATATCCTTCTGCGGCGGACGACTTTCTCACAATATAGAAGCCTCGAGCGTCGTGATCGAGCCACTCACCAGTCGGGGCGCACAAGATCTGCGTAGCAGCAAGGTAGGCCGGCCTGGGCCGCCTTTACAACGTCCTGCACGCATGTTAGAATACGATGGGCCGAAGGAGTTGCACGACACTGCCTCGGCGGTCGCTGGATCGGCGCCTACCGAGGTATTGTTTTTGCGCGTTGCGTCGAGCCGCGACGGAGGACGGACGAAGGACAATCGAGGAGGAGGGAGGCTGCCGATTGCCCGGGACGGCAAGGTCCCGTGGCTTCGCGGCGGCGAATATGGTGAAGGCTGCGGTGGAGAGAATAGAGGGGAACTTTGCTCACTTGGATATCGAGGTGGATGAGACCCAGGTCGACCGGGCGCTCAACGAAAGCTACCGAAGGCTGGCCCAGCGCGTCACGGTGCCCGGTTTCCGGAAAGGCAAAGTCCCGCGCCAGATCCTTGAGATGAGGCTGGGCAAGGGGGCGCTCTACGAGGATGCGCTGAAGCGCCTCGTGCCGAGCGGGTACATGGAAGCTGTGAGAGAAACGGGCATCGACCCCGTGGACGAGCCCGATTTCGATATAGAGCAGATCGAAGAGGGAAAGCCGCTCAAATTCAAGGCGAAGGTGCTCGTGAGGCCGGAGGTGAAGCTCCGGGACTACCGCGCTGTGAGGGTGGAAAAGACGGTTCCTCAGGTCGGCGACGACGAGGTTGACCGTTACATCGAGGTCCTCCGGAGGAACCGGGCCACGGCCGAGCCGGCTCTTCACGATGGTGTGGAGGCGGGGGACCTCGTCACAGTGGACCTCAAGCTCGTTTCGGACGGGAAGCCCGTCGAGGTAAGGGGCGGAGGCAAGGACCTAACCGTGGAGGCCGCTCCCAAGCAGGATCTTCCAGGCCTTGGTGAGGGCTTGATCGGGCTTAAACGAGGCGAGGAGCGGACAATCGATACCACTGTGCCGGACACGTACCCAGACAAGGCCGTTGCGGGGAAACCGGCGCAGGCACATGTGGTCGTCAAAGAGATCCGGGTCAGGAAGCTTCCCGAAGTGAATGACGAGTTCGCCAAGACCGTGGGCGGCTACGATAGCCTGGACGCCATGAAGCAGGACATCCGCGAGCGCCTTCAGAAATCAGCGCAGAGCCGGGCCGAGGCGGAATACAGAAAGGCGGTCGTGGATAGAATCACGCAGGAGGCCGAGGTGGATGTCCCTGAGCCCCTCGTGGATCGACAGGTGAACTCCATGATTATGGATCTCACTGAGAGCCTTGCCCAGCAAGGCATGACGCTGGAAGGATACCTGGAGGCCTGCGGCATGGACGAGGAAGCGCTCAAACAAAGCTACCGCGACGAAGCGCGGGCACTGGTCAAGGCCGATTTGGTGCTCGATGCCATAAGCAAGGCGGAAGGATTTGCCGCCAGTCGCGACGAAGTAGATTCGCGAATCGCAGAGATCGCCTCTCGTCAGGGCCGGGCCGTGGACGAGGTCCGGGAACTCTTGACAAAGACAGGGCGTATTCACAATATAGAAGAGACAATAGTCAGGGAGAAGACGATAGATCGATTGGTTCAGCTCGCGAGCGGCGCGGCCGACGCGAGCGGCGAGTGAGCTCGAGAGCCGGCATATGATCAGGATGCAAGGGAGGAGGGGTCGATCGTGAATCTTGTCCCGATCGTTGTAGAGCAGACCAACCGTGGGGAACGGGCTTACGATATATACTCGAGGCTGCTGAAGGACAGGATCATTTTCATCGGCGGCCCGATAGACGATGACGTCGCGAACCTCGTCATCGCCCAGATGCTGTTCCTCCAGGGAGAGGATCCCGATAAGGACATCAACCTTTATATCAACAGCCCCGGCGGCGTGGTGACGTCTGGGCTGGCCATATACGACACGATGCAGTACATCAAGCCTGATGTCGCCACCACGTGCATCGGCA
Organism: Betaproteobacteria bacterium; assembly: GCA_050260395.1. Taxonomy (GTDB): domain Bacteria; phylum Bacillota; class SHA-98; order UBA4971; family UBA4971; genus UBA6256. The sequence continues at coordinate 32,414 of JBLNCC010000042.1, read as the reverse complement.
TGGCCGCCAGCATGGGAGCGCTCCTCCTGGCGGCGGGCACCAAGGGCAAGAGGTACGCCCTCCCGTACTCAAGGGTAATGATCCACCAGCCCCTCGGTGGGGCCCAGGGTCAGGCTACCGACATCGAGATACAGGCGAGGGAGATTGTCAAGCTGCGCGAGATAACCCAACAGATCCTGGCGAAGCATACAGGGCAGCCCATGGAGAAGATAGCGGCGGACACAGACAGGAATTTCTTCATGTCGGCTGAGGAGGCGAAAGCTTACGGCATCGTAGATGAGATCTTCAGGACCAAGAAGAAGTAGGGGGTGGTAGGGTGTTCAAATTCGGCGACGAAAAAGGCCAGCTCAAATGCTCGTTCTGTGGCAAGGCTCAGGACCAGGTCAAGAAGCTCATAGCTGGGCCTGGTGTCTACATTTGCGACGAGTGCATCGAGCTCTGCAATGAGATCATCGAGGAAGAGCTGGGCGAAGAAGCGGATGTCGAATTAGGCAACATCCCGAAGCCCAAGGAAATCAAGGAGATCCTGGATCAATACGTCATCAGCCAAGAGGATGCCAAGAAGACCCTAGCGGTGGCGGTGTACAACCATTACAAGCGGATCGGCGCGAATACGCGGGTCGACGACGTGGAGCTCCAAAAGAGCAACATCCTGCTCCTAGGACCCACGGGCGTCGGGAAGACGTTGCTCGCGCAAACCTTGGCGAAGATCTTGAATGTGCCCTTCGCGATCTCCGATGCGACCTCACTCACCGAGGCCGGCTACGTCGGCGAGGACGTCGAGAACATCCTGCTCCGGCTGATCCAGGCCGCCGATTACGACATCGAGAAGGCCGAGAAAGGCATCGTCTACATCGACGAGGTTGACAAGATAGCGCGGAAGTCCGAGAACCCGTCGATCACGCGCGACGTGTCCGGTGAAGGCGTGCAGCAGGCTCTCCTGAAGATCCTCGAGGGCACGATCGCGAGCGTCCCTCCGCAGGGCGGTCGAAAGCACCCGCACCAGGAGTTCATCCAGATAGATACGACGAACATCCTGTTCATATGCGGGGGAGCGTTCGACGGGCTCGAGAAGATCATACAGAACCGAATAGGGAAGAAGACGCTCGGCTTCGGGGCGGAGCTGCGGCCCAAGGTGGACGCGAATATCGGGGATATCCTGAGGCAGGTCATGCCTGAGGACCTTCTCAAGTTCGGGCTCATCCCCGAGTTCATAGGCAGGCTGCCGGTGGTGGTGCCGCTTGACGCTCTTGACGAGCGCGCTCTCGTGAGGATCCTCACAGAGCCGAGGAATGCCCTGGCTAAGCAATACAAGAGGATGTTCGAGCTGGATGGCGTAGAGCTGGAGATCACGGAGGAGGCGCTCGTGACTGTGGCAAAGCAGGCCATAGCGCGTAACACCGGTGCGAGAGGGCTGCGGTCCATCCTGGAGAAGATCATGCTCGACATCATGTACGAGGTCCCATCGCGCACGGATGTCAAGAAGGTCGTCGTGACCAAGGAAGTAGTGGAGGGCCTGGCAAAGCCTACCATGGTGTTGCAGGAGCGGAAGACGGCGAAGAAGAGGGAAGAAACGGCATAGCACGGCGGCGCGGACCGCTTCGCCTGGATTGCTACGGGAGGCCTAACAAAGGCCTCCTTTCTTCTTGATGTTTTGGCCTTGCACTTAAGCGCTGGCGCCATGGACATAATAAGCATGAGAAACACCCATCCAGCATGGCAGAGGCGGCTTTCCCATGGACTTCGCAGGCAACGTGTTCGGGCTCATCAACCTCTTCTTTGGGATAGTCATAGGCCTGTACTTCTGGAACCTCCTCAGAACGCAGCAAGGAAACAGGATTGCTGTCGACCGGGAGTCCCGCAAGGAGATGGAGAAGCTCCAGAAGCTGCGGAGCATATCCCTTACGGAGCCCTTGTCGGAGAAAACCCGGCCTACCACGCTCAAAGATATCATCGGGCAGGAGGAAGGGCTCCGGGCGTTGCGGGCGGCTCTCTGTGGGCCGAACCCGCAGCACGTGATAATGTACGGACCTCCGGGCGTGGGCAAGACCGCGGCGGCAAGGGTCGTCCTGGAGGAGGCCAAGAAGAACCCGCGCTCACCTTTCAAGCAGTGGGCGAAGTTCGTTGAAGTGGACGGCGCCACCTCGAGGTTCGACGATCGGGGGATAGCGGACCCCTTGATAGGCTCGGTCCACGACCCCATATACCAGGGTGCCGGTCCGCTGGGGATAGCTGGCATCCCGCAGCCCAAGCCGGGAGCGGTCACGAAGGCCCACGGCGGCATCCTCTTCATCGACGAGATCGGCGAACTTCATCCGGTCCAGATAAACAAGCTGCTCAAGGTGCTCGAGGACAGAAAGGTCTTCCTGGAGAGCGCGTACTACAGTTCGGAGGACCCGAATATCCCGCAGCACATCCACGACATATTCCAGAACGGCCTGCCGGCGGATTTCCGCTTGGTCGGCGCGACGACCAGGTCTCCTGAGGAGATCCCGCCGGCGATCCGGAGCAGGTGTATCGAGGTCTTCTTCAGGGCTTTGACCCCGGACGAGGTCGGGATCATCGCCGCGAACGCGGCCCAGAAGGCCGGCTTCGTGCTTGAAGAGGGCGCGCTCGAGGTGATCAAGAAATACGCCTCCAACGGGCGCGACGCTGTGAACATCCTCCAAATCGCAGGTGGCGCCGCGCTCACGTCAGGGCGGCAGGTCGTGACCAGGGCCGACGTGGAGTGGGTGGTGAATTCGGGCCAGTATTCGCCCAGGCCTTTCAAGAAAGTCCCCGCGGCTCCTCAAGTGGGATACGCAAACGGGCTTGCCGTGTACGGCGCCATGAACGGGATGCTCGTGGAGATCGAAGCCACGGCCGTGCCCGTGGAGAGAGGCACCGGCAAAGTCATTACGACTGGTCTCATAGACGAGGAGGAAATGGGCGAGACCGGACGGATAATGAGGCGCAAGAGCATGGCGAGGGGTTCCGTGGAGAACGTCATCACCGTCTTGCGAAAGTTCCTCGCGGTGAGGCCGGAGGACCACGATATCCACGTGAACTTCCCGGGCGGGATTCCGCTTGACGGACCGTCGGCCGGTGTCGCCATCGTGACAGCGATCTACTCCGCTATCACCCAAAATCCCGTGGACAACGAATTGGCCATGACTGGAGAGGTGTCGATACGCGGCTATGTGAAGCCTGTCGGCGGGATCGTGGCCAAGGTCGAGGCCGCGGCGTTGGCCGGAGCCAAGAGAGTCTTGATTCCCCGCGAGAACTGGCAGGAGAGCTTCGCCGAAAGGAAGGACATCCTCGTTGTGCCCGTAGAGCGCATCGAAGAGGTTGTGCGGGCGGCGATGGTCGTCGCGACGGGGCCGTTTTCAGGGTGTTTTGGAACCAGTACCCGGCCTCAACAGGCCGTTGCCGCAGGCGTGTCCGCCGGTTGCTAGGGCCTCCTCGTTGTGACAGAAACTGACAGTTTCCCGCGCGTTGACATAATACCTGCCTCTATGATAGCCTTGCCTGTGAGGTGGGGCTTTCCTCGTTTTTCTCGTCGCTATGTTCCGCCAGCCATTGGACGCTCAGCCACTGGACGCCATCGATTCACCACGCCCGCACTGTCAAACGCAGCGCATCGTGAACCGAGAGGGCCCAGAAGGGACGCATGGATCAGGGATGCGGGCCGCCCGTGCCCGCGCAGTCGAGGGCAGGAATCGGACAGGCCGGGCAGAATACACTGACTAGTGAGAGCGCTGCGGCCGGCCGCGGGTCGCCGAGCATCTCGTCAGGACGCGGTGCGGTGCCGTTCGCGGTGTGAAGCGGGGACGAGTCCACCTGAGTAGCCGAGGAGGTGCAGATGCAGCATGCCGAAGGACGAAACCAAAGCAGCAAGAATGAAGGACTTAGTACCTCTTCTCCCGTTGCGTGGCGTGATCGTGTTTCCTTACATGACCGTTCCGCTCGACGTGGGCAGAGACAGGTCTGTGGCCGCGCTTGAAGACGCGATGATGAACGACAGGCTCATCCTGCTCGCGGCTCAGAAGCAGGCGAAGGTGAACGAGCCAACCCCGAAGGAGATCCACGAGGTCGGCACGATCTCGGAGGTGAAACAGCTCGCCAGGTACCCCGACGGCACGATCAGGGTGCTGGTTGAAGGCGTGCAACGGGCGAGGATCACGGAGTACACGCAAGTCGATCCGTTCTACAAGGTGAGGGTCGAGCCCCTTGAGGTTTCCGAGCGCATGACGAAAGAAACTGAGGCGCTCATGCGCAGCGTTCTTGGGTACTTCGAATCTTACGTCAGGGTCGGCAAGAAGATCCCCACGGAGGTGCTGGCATCAGTCCAGACGATAGAAGACCCAGGGAGACTCGCTGACGACATAGCGGCCCATCTGCCCCTGCGCACAGAGGACAAACAGAAGGTGCTCGAGGCTGCGTCTCCCAGGCTTAGGCTGGAGAGGCTGTGCGCCATCTTGCTCAAGGAAATGGAGATCCTCGAGCTTGAGAAGAAGATCAATTCGCGTGTGCGAAAGCAAATGGAGAGGACCCAGAAGGAGTACTACCTGCGCGAGCAGATGAAGGCCATACAAAAGGAACTGGGCGAGCGGGACGACAAGTCCCAGGAGGGCGAGGAATACCGCGAGAAGATAGCCGCCGCCGACCTGCCGAAGGAAGTCGAGGAACGGGCGCTCCGTGAGGTGGAGCGGCTCGAAAAGATGCCTCCGATGGCCGCGGAGGCGGTCGTGGTGAGAACCTACCTTGACTGGCTCCTGGCCCTGCCATGGACGCGCAAGACCCAGGACCGCCTGGACATCGAGGCCGCGGCCAAGGTTCTCGATGAGGACCATTACGGCCTGGAGAAGGTCAAGGAGCGCATCCTGGAGTTTCTGGCCGTTCGCCAGCTCACGAGCAAACTCAAGGGCCCGATCCTCTGCCTCGTCGGACCGCCCGGCGTGGGCAAGACCTCCCTCGGCAAGTCCATAGCTCGGGCGCTCGACAGGAAGTTCGTCAGGTTCTCGCTGGGAGGGATAAAAGATGAGGCCGAGATCCGCGGGCACCGCCGCACATACGTGGGCGCGCTCCCCGGCAAGATCATCCAGGCCATGCGCCAAGCCGGCTCGAAAAACCCGGTGATCCTCCTCGACGAGGTAGACAAGATGAGCTACGACTTCCGGGGAGACCCTTCGTCCGCGCTTCTCGAGGTTCTTGATCCCGAGCAAAACTTCGCGTTCGGCGACCATTACATCGAGATCCCGTTCGACCTGTCCGATGTCATGTTCATCACGACGGCGAACGTGCTCCACGCCATCCCGAAGCCTCTTGCGGACCGTATGGAGATCATCTCCATACCGGGGTACACCGAGGAAGAGAAGGTGCAGATCGGCCTGCACTTCCTCGTGCCGAAGCAGTTGAAGGAGAACGGGCTCGAGCGGTACAGCATCGAGTTTACGGAGGACGCCATAAGGACGATCATCAGGCAGTACACCCGGGAGGCGGGGGTCCGCGGGCTTGAGCGGGAGATCTCCTCGATATTCAGGAAGATCGCTAAGAAGGTGGTGAGCGCGCCGGCTGACGCCGGGGCGTCCCGTGTGGTCGTCGGTTCAGCCGACGTCGAAGGGTATCTCGGCATACCACAGTACAGGTACGGCGTCGCGGAATCCGAGGACAGGGTGGGCGTCGCGACCGGGCTCGCCGTTACAGAGGTGGGCGGGGATATCCTGGCCATCGAGGTGTCGGTGATGAAAGGCACCGGGAAGCTCACGCTCACGGGCAAACTAGGCGACGTGATGAAGGAGTCCGCGCAGGCCGGCTTCACGTACATCAGGTCCCGCGCGGATGACCTTGGGATCGATCCCAACTTCTATCAAGATCGTGACGTGCACATCCACGTGCCTGAGGGCGCTATACCGAAGGACGGGCCCTCTGCCGGGATTGCGATGGCGACCGCCCTTGCGTCCGCCCTTTCTGGCAGGCCGGTGAGGTGCGATATCGCTATGACCGGCGAGATCACCTTGCGAGGCAGGGTCCTGCCTGTGGGCGGGGTGAAGGAGAAGGTCGTCGCCGCGCACCGGGCGGGCGTTTTCACGGTGGTGCTTCCCGGTGAGAACCGCAAGGATACCGAGGAGATCCCGAAGAGCGTCCTCGACGACATGAAGTTGGTGTTCGTGGACCACATGGATGAAGTGCTCGACGTTGCGCTGCAGCGCCGGGACGAGCTGTCCGAGGGGCAGCAGAACGCGGAGGATGAAGAAGAACGGGTGCTCCCTGCTATCGTCCAGGATGGTCCGCCTGCACCGGTTCCGGACCAGATCTACTACGAATCCTGCTAAGTGAGTACGGAGAAATGACCCCGACTCTCGGGACCACGTGTTGTGTTCCTGCGAATGGACCGTCCGTTGATGGGCGGTCCATTTCGATTTGCCTTCGACCGGCCTGCCCGCGTCTCGCTTGCCACTTATGCTGCCCGCGAACTGCGCCCACCAATGGCTCCCGCTCCTGTCCGGTGGGGCAGGAATCCGGCGCCCCGAGTAGAATACCATAGGGAAAACTAGGGAACCTAACTGCGACAAGCTGCTGAACATCTGAAGTGGGGGAGGCGGCACATTTTTCGCCCAGGCGTATGCAGTGGTTGCATAACTATGCATACATGCATATGTGCCAATCGGATGGGCTGGGTACCGGGGCATGCCTGAGGCGTCGGCCAGATGAGGCGCGCCGCCTTGGGTTCGGCTTGGCGAGTTGACAAAGTATGCAGCCAATAGGCTCCGGCTGCCGGTTCGGTGCTGCGCGGCTCACCAGGAACTATACAAGGGGGAGTGATCGCAGTGGACGATGTCACGGTGGTATGTTGGGGGCTTGGTGCGATGGGCTCCGGCATGGCGAAGGCGCTGTTGGAGCGTAAAGGGGTCAGGATCGTGGGGGCCGTAGCCTCGAGGCCAGAGAAAGCCGGGCGCGACCTAGGGGAGGTGCTCGGCGTCGGACGCGAGCTCGGCGTGAGGGTCACGAACAACCCGGAGGAGGCGCTCGAGGCCGGCGCGGACGTGGTGCTTCACGCCACCTCATCGTTTGCGAAAGAGATCTACCCCCAGTTAGACGCGGCCATGGCCGCGGGGTCGGATGTCATCACGGTGGCGGAGGAGATGGCGTATCTCTGGCAGAGCGACCCGAAGCTTGCCGCAGAGATCGACCAGCTTGCGCGTAAGTACGGGGTGAGCGTCCTCGGCACGGGCATCAATCCAGGGTTTGTCCTGGATACTCTCATCATCGCCCTCACCGGCATCTGCACCGGGGTCAAGAGGGTGAGAGCGAGGCGCGTCAACGACCTCTCTCCTTTCGGGCCGACGGTCATGCGAACCCAGGGCGTGGGCACCACCGTCGAGGAGTTCAGAGATGGGCTTGCTAAAGGCACCATAGTCGGACACATCGGGTTTGTCCAGTCATGCGGTATGATCGCGGATGCGCTCGGGTGGAAGCTTGACGAGATTAGGCAGACCCGCGAGCCCATCGTCTCGGCCACGAGGCGCGAGACGCCTTACGTCGACGTGAAGCCGGGGATGGTTGCGGGCTGCAATCACACGGCTCATGCCTTCATGAACGGGGAGGAAGTGATCACCCTCGAGCACCCGCAACAGGTGCTGCCGGGCCTCGAGGGCGTCGAAACCGGGGACTACATATGGATCGAGGGCACTCCGCCGGTGAATCTCGCGATAAAGCCGGAGATTCCAGGCGGTACCGGTACAATCGCCATCGCGGTGAACATGATCCCACACGTGGTGAACGCGGAGCCGGGCCTTGTCACCATGAAAGACCTGCCTGTGCCCGCGTGCTTCATGGGGGACGTGGCGAGGCTCGCCCACACGGAGGGAGGGCGCAGCGAGAATGTGTGACCTCAACCTTCCAGAATCAGAAAACGGCGAGCGCGTGCGGGCCGGGGAGTACGTGCAGGTGCACTCGGTCGTTCTGAAGCCTGGCGAGCGAGCTCCGCAGGTGCCCGAGGACACTCAAAGAGTCCCTTTGGAACTCCGAATCAAGGGGTACCTCGATCACGGCGCGTTCGTCGGAGACGAGGTGACGATCACCACGGTGTTGGGGAGAAAGGTCAAGGGGCGGCTCGTCGCGGTGAATCCTCCATACCCGCACTCCTTTGCCAGGCCCGTGCCCGAGCTTCTCCACATAGGCGAGGAGCTGTGGGAGCTTCTCGGCGCAAGGAAAGCCGGAAGGAACAGAGAGGGTGACGAACCGTGATGTCCGGCACTGGCTATGCGGAGGTCATGGCGAGGCGTCATGACATCATGAGGTCGGCGGTGGGCATCGACTACGAGAAGTTCGAGACAGGCGCGATTGCCTTTGACTACGAGGGGATGATGGACGAGGTCGGGTACACGCTCGAAGAGGTCCATGCCATCCAGGAAGAAACGAGCGTCGGGCGCACGCCCCTGGTCGAACTCCGCAACATCACCGAGGTGGTGCGGCGGATATCCGCTCCCGGCAAGGGCGCGCGCATCCTCGTGAAAGACGAGTCCGCGAATCCGTCGGGGAGCTTCAAGGACAGGCGTGCGTCGGTATCCGTGTACTGCGCCAAGAAGAAGGGGTATCCAGGGGTCATAGCCGCCACCAGCGGCAATTACGGGGCGGCGGTGGCTTCGCAATCCGCCAAGCGCGGCCTCAAGTGCATCATCGTGCAGGAGACCTACGACTCGAAGGGGCGCGGCCAGCCGGAGATCATTGAGAAGGGACGGGCGTGCGAGGCGTACGGCGCCGAAGTTCACCAGCTCACAGTAGGGCCCGAGCTCTTCTATGTGTTCTTGAGGCTCCTTGAGGAGACGGGTTTCTTCAACGCTTCCCTCTATACGCCGTTCAGCGTCGCGGGCATCGAGACCCTCGGGTACGAAGTGGGCACGGAGACACTGCGGATGACGGGGCGCTTCCCGGACGGGGTCATAGTGACCCACGCGGGCGGCGGGAACGTTACCGGGACAGCGCGGGGCCTCCGGAAAGCGGGGTGTCGGCAAACTCAGGTCATCGCCGCGAGTGTCGACCTTGTCGGGCTTCATATGGCCAGCGACACCGATTTCAACAGGAAATCCTTTACGACCGGGCACACGGGCTTTGGCATTCCCTTCGCGACGTGGCCGGATAGGGCGGATGTTCCTCGAAATGCCGCGAGACCCCTGCGCTACATGGACAGGTACGTCACCGTGACGCAGGGTGAGGTCTTCTACGTCACCGAGATGCTGGCCAAGCTGGAAGGGATGGAGCGAGGTCCCGCAGGGAACACGTCGCTTGCGGCCGCCATTGCCATAGCGCGGGAGATGGATCGCGACCAGGTGGTGGTCGTGCAAGAGACCGAGTACACGGGCGCGGGGAAGCACCCTTACGCGCAGCTTTCGTTCGCGCGCGAGATGGGAATCGAGATAAGACGCGGCGATCCCCGCGAGAACGTCCCCGGAAAACGGATAGTCATACCTCTTCACCCGTCGCAGATCCACGTCAAGGACGTATCCCTCGCCGACATGCGCAGGTCCTACATACGGAATGCCTTGTCTCATGCAAAAGGTCGGCAGATATCCGCGGAAGACGTGAGGTTCCTCGCTGATGATACGAACTCGACCGTGGGCTTCGTCGAGGAAACCATCCGCGAGCTGCAAAGGGGAGGGGAGGTCTCAGAGTGATGGTTCGGCCTGATGATTTCGAGGAGAGGCGCCGGCATCTCGCCGGCATGAGCGACGAAGAGCTCGCGAGGTACTTTTGGGAGCTTGCGGACAAAGTGGTGCAGCCCTTGGTGGAGCTCGCGCGCACCCACACTTCACCCTCGATTGAAAGGTCGGTTCTCCTCCGGATGGGGTTCTCCAGTCTGGAGGCGAAAGCCATCGTGGACAGGTGCGTCGAAAGGGGCCTTCTCGGCAAGGGCGCGGGCCACGTGGTGTGGAAGCTCGCGAGCGCCCGCGGGATGAGCGTGCGCGAGGCTGGGGTCGCCCTGGCCGAGGGCAAGATGTGGGATGAGGCTGCGAGCCTCTTCGGGCCCGGGAGGTGAGGCATCGTGGGCGGAACGAGGCTGCGTCCCAATGAGAAGCTTGACGTGCGGGAGATCCTCCGCGATCTCGAGCATTACAGGCCGAGGCGGCGAGGCTGGGTTTGGCGTGAGAAGCTGCCGCCCGACGCGAGGGTCGGTCCCTTCGAGTATCGTCAGATATCGCGCTCCCTGGACCGGTCGGTGGCGCTTCCTGCAGCGAAGTACTTTGGCGGCATAGATCCGCAGCCGGAAGTGGTCGTGACCACGGAGATCGCGTCGGGCCGGTTCGAGGACGACATAAGGCGGATGAGGATGGCAGCCTGGCATGGGGCGGATCACATAATGGTCATCCGCACTACCGGTCAAAGCCACTTCGATGGGCTCATCGAGGGCACTCCGGAAGGGGTGGGCGGTGTTCCCATCACCCGAAAACAGGTGCGCGCGACGCGCAAAGCCCTCGATCTCATCGAGGACGAAGTGGGCCGGCCGATAAACTTCCATTCCTACGTGAGCGGGGTGGCCGGGCCGGAGATAGCTGTGCTCTTCGCCGAGGAGGGTGTGAACGGCGCGCACCAAGACCCGCAGTACAACGTGCTTTACAGGAACGTCAACATGTACAGGTCATTCGTGGACGCGGCGGTCGCGAAGACCTTGATGCAATGGGCCGGCATGGCGCAGATCGATGGCGCGCACAACGCGAACGCCACGGCGCGTGAGGCGTGGAAGGTCATGCCCGAGCTGATGGTGCAGCACGCCATCAACTGCGCCTATTCGGTGAAGGTCGGCATGGCGAAGGAGAACATATGTCTGTCCACTGTCCCCCCTGCGGCACCACCTGCCCCGGAGATGCGCCTAGACCTGCCATATGCTGTGGCCCTTCGCAGGTTGTTCGCGGGGTACAGATTCCGGGCGCAAATGAACACCAAGTACATAGAGTCGTCCACGCGCGAGGCCACGGTCACCCACGCTCTGAACCTCATGTTGTCGAGGCTCACGAGCGCTGACATCCAGAGCACCATAACGCCTGACGAGGGACGAAACGTCCCTTGGCACTACAACAACATCGCTGCCCTGGCCACCGCGAAGCAGGTGCTGGTCGGGCTTGACGGGCTGCGCGAGATGGTGAAGCTCGACGACGACCCCCACGGCGAGCTGGAGCGGAAGGTGCGTGAGATCACCGAGCGGGCGGTACTGTTCCTTGAGGAGATCTTGGACGTCGGCGGGTACTTCGAGGCCGTGCGACGAGGATTTTTCGTCGACTCCGGAATGTATCCGGAGCGCAACGGCGACGGGATAGCGCGAGACCCTGAGGGGGGCGTGGCGGCGGGGACCATAGTGCCGCGCGACCCAGATTACATGGCTCCCGTGTGCGCTCACTTCGGCGATAACCACCTCCCCGAGGGAACAAGGGCGGACCGGCCGTGCGATCTCATCGGGGGATGCACTCTGTGTAACCCCGAGAAGATAGTGTACATCGATGAGCTCGACCCCACGGACAACGTGGATACGAGACTCGCGGCGCTCGAGGCCGGGCCGCCGGGCTTGGTTTACCCGGAGGTCGAGTGGGCCGCGGACCGGGTCGTGACCATGACCATGTTCTGGCCCCTCGACGAAGCCCGCGCGGAGGCGGCGGCGCTCGAAACCGCGCGTAGGCTCGGACTGGAGGAGCCCAAGGCCATCCACAAGGAGGTCATGCACCCAGCGGAGGGCACCTTGGTGGAAGTGAAGGGTAGGGTGCCTTTCGGGATAGAACTCGCGGGCCTAAAGACACAAGAGGCGCAGAGGCCTCTCTCGCCTGACGAAATCAGAGAGTTCGTGAAGCAGAGGGGCATCAAGGTCGTCGCGGCTACCGTGGGCCAGGACGAGCACTCGGTGGGCCTCCGGGAGATACTAGACATAAAGCACGGCGGGCTTGAGGGCTTCGGGATCGAGTGCCATTACCTGGGAACGTCCTGCCCCGTTGAAAAACTTGTGAACGCGGCGATCGAGGTCGGCGCCGACGCAATCCTCGCGAGCATGATAATCACCCATGCTGATGTCCACAGGATGAACATGAAGAAGCTTGCCGACCTTTGCGTCGAGAAGGGCATCCGCGACAAGGTGCTTCTGGTCGCTGGCGGCACCCAGGTTACGTGGGACATCGCGATCGAATCAGGAATGGACGCCGGGTTCGGGCGGGGGACCCACGGCATAGACGTCGCCACCTTCCTCGTGCGAAGGCTCCGCGAAACGGAGGCGCGGTCAGGGGCAGGAAACAAGGCAGGCTCAGGCCCGGGCGGGGGCGTGGATTCGGGGGCCGCGGGATGTTAGACGCCTTGGTTGCCGAGATCGGGAGCACCACGACCCTGGTAAACGCCTTCGACGGGCTCGACGGACCCAACCCGGTGTTCCTGGGGCAGGGCAGGGCGCTCACGAGCGTTCGGGAGGGCGACGTCTGGATCGGTCTCGAAAAGGCCATAGAGGACCTCGGACGCTTCCTCGGAACGGAGACGGTGGAGTACAAGACACTCATCGCCACGTCGAGCGCGGCTGGTGGTCTTAGGATGACCGTCCACGGGCTCGTGTATGACATGACGGTCAAGGCGGCAAAGGAAGCCGCGCTCGGGGCTGGTGCCATCCTCAGAATGGTGACCGCGGGACCGTTGTCTGACACCGACCTGGCTAGGCTCCGCGAAGTGCGGCCAAACATCATCCTGCTCGCCGGGGGCGTGGACTTCGGCGAGAGGGAAATGGTTCTTCGCAACGCCCGGCTCATTGCCGGCGCGCGCATGGACGCCCCCGTGATATACGCGGGTAACAGAGCTCTCCAGGATGAGGTGAAGTCTATTTTCCACGGGGCTGGGGCGGCGGTCACGATCGTTGAGAACGTGTACCCCCGCGTGGACGTCCTGAACATCGAACCCGCGAGACGGGCGATCCAGAGGGTCTTCGAGGAGCACATCGTGACCGCTCCTGGAATGGCCCGCGTGCGCGAGGTGGCGAGCGGCGGGATCATGCCGACGCCCGGTGCGGTGATGGCCGCGGCCAAGCTGCTGTATGAGGTGATTGGGGACCTGATGGTCATCGACGTGGGGGGAGCCACCACCGACGTGCACTCGGTGACCGAGGGATCGGAAGAAGTCGCGAAGATCCTGACGAGCCCGGAGCCTATCGCGAAACGCACGGTCGAGGGCGACCTCGGCGTTTTCGTCAACGCGGGGAACATCGTGGACCTCGTAGGTCCCGATAAGCTTACGCAGGATCTCGGCTTCGATCCCGTCGAGGCGCTGCGGGAGCTCGAGCCAGTGCCCTCGACGGAAAAGGGGCTTCGGCTTGTGTGCGCTCTCGCCATGGAGGCCGCACGGATAGCTGTTCGGCGCCATGCGGGGGAAGTTCGGTATCTGTACGGGCCACTCGGCAGGGTCATGGTAGCCGAAGGAAAGGACTTGACGAAGGTCAAGTGGATCATCGGAACCGGTGGGGCGGCGGCGAGGCTGCCGGGCGGCGGGCTCATACTGGAGAGCGCGAAAGGGCGACGGGGCGATACCCGGCTCCTCCCGCCTCCGGACGCGAAGTGCGCGATAGACAGGGACTACGTGATGGCATCATGCGGCGCGCTTGCGAGATTCCATCCAGACGCCGCTGTTGCCATAATGCTTCGGAGCCTGGGGCTCGCGGGCTTTCCTGGCGTCCGCGAGAGCCTGTATCATTCACGAAAAGACGGGAGTGAGATCTCAAGTGGCCAACAGGACCAAGGTAGTGATCATGGGCGCCGCGGGGCGTGACTTCCACAATTTCAACACGTTCTTCCGCGGCAACCACGAGTACGAGGTGGTGGCGTTCACTGCGACGCAGATCCCGAACATCGAGGGAAGGCGTTATCCGCCTGAACTCGCGGGCGATGGCTACCCGAACGGGATTCCGATTCTTTCGGAGGAAGAGCTCCCAGCCATCATAGAGAAGCACGGCGTGGACCAGGTCGTGTTCGCGTACAGCGACGTTTCCCACCTGGACGTAATGCACAAGGCCTCAATCGCGCTGGCGAAAGGGCCCGACTTCCGGCTCATGGGCCCTGCTACCACGATGCTGAAATCGGAGGTGCCCGTCATCGCGGTCACTGCTGTGAGGACTGGCGTGGGCAAGAGCCAGACGACGCGCAGGGTGACGGAGATCATGAAGAAACACGGGAAAAAGACCGTAGTCGTCCGCCATCCCATGCCGTACGGCGACCTGATAAAGCAGAGGGTTCAGAGGTTCGCAACGTTCGAGGACCTGGACAGGTACGACACCACGATTGAAGAGCGCGAAGAGTACGAGCCGCACATCGCAAGGGGGTTTGTGGTGTACGCCGGCGTCGATTACGGCGCGATTCTGCGGGAGGCCGAGAAAGAGGCGGAGGTTGTGCTCTGGGACGGGGGCAACAACGACATGCCGTTCTACAAGTCGGATCTCTTGATCACCCTTGCCGACCCGCACAGGCCCGGCCACGAGACGTCGTTCCATCCGGGCGAGACCAATCTCCGGATGGCGGATGTGGTCATCCTGAACAAAGTGGACACCGCGAAACCCGAGGATGTGGATCGGGTCGAGGCCGCGGTGAGGAAGATCAATCCAGGAGCGGTGGTCATCCGTGCGGCATCCCCGGTCGTGCTTGAACAGGGAGACATGATACGGGGAAAGAGAGTGCTCGTGGTCGAGGACGGCCCGACGCTCACCCACGGCGGCATGACTTACGGGGCGGGCGTGATAGCCGCGAAGCGTCATGGAGCGGCGGAGCTCGTGGATCCGGAGCCCTACGCCGTCGGATCCATCAAGACCACCCTGAAGAAATACCCCGCGCTTGAACCGCTCCTGCCCGCCATGGGGTACGGGAGGGAACAGATAAGGGAGCTGGAGGAAACGATCAACAGGACCCCCGCAGATGTAGTCGTCATCGGCACACCTATCGACCTGCGCCGCGTGATAAACATCACCAAGCCGGCGCTCCGGGTGCGGTATGAGCTCGAGGAGATCGGCCATCCAACCCTGGAGGAGATAATCGTGGAAAGGTTCAAAGGGAGGCTCTTCTAACCCGGGGCGGGCACTGGTGGCCCAGGCTGAGAGGCTGGCGCGACGTGGGCCGAGGGCGGCGAAGTTGACCCACGCGGCGCCCTGTGATACACTCCCACCAGGGGAAACATCTGGGCCAATTGCCATGGAGGAGTGATGCCGCGTGGCCGAGGTCGAGCTCCCGGAAGGCGTGTCCGTCGCGAGCCTGAGAAGCTGCAGACAGCTGAGAGGATGCCCCGCGAGTCTTTACCTTATTTGCCCTGTGTACGCGAGGCACGACAACTGCTGGGATTCCGAGGAAGGGTGCCTGGATTGCTGGAAGGATTGCGAGCACTGCAAGGACTACGCGAAAGCTGTAGCGCTGGGCCTCGTGAAGAAGCGTAAATAGGCAAGGCTCTGGGTGACTCCCAACCTACCCGGCCGATCGGTGCTCGGGTGAGGTGTTCCCGGGGGTCGTTGGTCTTCTTGGCTTGGAGACAAATCGGTGCTCGAAAGGCCTCCTGGCGCGTGCGTGGGTGCTGCGCCGCCGGGAGGCCTTTGCGTTCCTTCGCCGGTGTGAGGGAGAATCACCCGAAAGTGGGATTGGCATCCATGGCAGGTCATGGTATTATGGAAACACCTGTGTATCAGTTAGTACGGGGCCGGCGCAGGCTCCGCGCTCGGGCCCTTGGCACTTTCGGGGAGGCAACGGCGGGCATGGGTGGCAGCAAGACGGGCGTCATCAGGCTGGGTTGGGTGGTCGCGTGTGCGGTCGCAGTGTGGTGGGTGTGTCTCTCGGGAGGGGCGATGGCGGCGGGCGGCGAAGACGCCGGGGACGGCGGGATACTGGGGGCAGCACGCCTGAGTGGTAAGTTCACACTGGAGGTCCTTTCCTGCCGCGAGAATTCTACGAACCATGGAATGAAGCTGGATATGGCGTTCGACGGCAAGCTGCGCCTGCCAGCGAGAGGCGGGATGTCGTGCGACATCACCTTCGGCGCAAGACCCGCTCCAGACGGGCGCGGCGCGTTAGGCTACGCGGCCGCGGCCTTTGCGGCCAAGATGGGGGGAGGGCTCAGACTGGACCTCGACGCCAGGAAGAGTAGGACGGTTGAGTCCTATGACCCCAGTGCGCAGGGGAGGGAATGCATTTCGTCGACTGTCAGGGCAGCGCTCGGGTGGAAGCCTCTTGCCAGCGGATTGTCCGCGAACCTTGTGTGGGAACGAGAGCGAGCCGCGTATCCAGCCCGGCCTGAAAGCGACCACGAACGCCGGCAGGTGGCGGGCGAGGTCAAGGTGGTCCCAGCGCCACGGGTATCCGTCCTGGCAGGCTTCGACGTTGTCAGCAGAGAGTACTGGGTCGCGCCGAAGAAGAGCTCGGCCATGACGGCATCCTGGGTCGAGCTTGCGGGCGAGCGGGCCGAGGGGCTGGAAGGGCGCGTCAAGATCGAGCAGAAACGCGCGGCGTACCCCGGGTCCAGCGGGCGGACGTACGACCAGCGGGCCCGCGAGGTTGCGTTGTCGTGGGGTCCGACGGCGCGCCTTTCGGTGGATATGGCGCTTTCCGACATAGACAAGCGGTTCCCGTTCGCAGCAGCGAAGAACCTCCACGACCGTGAGTTCTCCGTGTCTCTTGGCATGAAGAAGACGGTGTTCGGTACCCTCACCTTTGAAGGGGTGTTGTTCGAGCGCAAGGTGCCTGCGTCCCCGAAAAGCGAGTACAAAGCTCGCAGCGTCGGGGTGGAAGCGGAGTCTCCCCTGAACAAGAACCTCTCCTTGTGCGCCGGGTACACATTTGCCCAGAGGACTTACACGGACCAGGGGGAAAGGGATGGCGACTATCGCGAGGCAACGGTTACGTGGAAACTTTCCTACGCCTTGTCGCGGGACCTCGATGTGGTCTACGAGGCTGAGATCAAGCGCCGGGAGTACCCTCTCAAAGCGACGAAGAACACCCACAGGTTCGAATCCGGGATCACCCTCGTATACAGGTTCTGATTTGCCGATTCGATGGCTCAGGATTCAGTGAAGCTCCTGCGCTGGCGGCGTGGGAGGCGACCCCGTTACTGAATAGGGAATGAGCAGTCGCGACCCTGGCGCAAGGCCGGCTTCACCCGATAGCTGGTTTGCGCTGGCGATATCGCGGATCGGGACGCCATAACGCCTTGCGATTTGGAGAAGGTTGTCGCCTGGGGCGACGGTGTGAACGACTTCATGATCGGCCTTTCTGTCTATGGATATTGTGTCGTCTATCTCAAGTTGCACCGACGGCGATATGGTGTCGAAATCCCCCACGATGAACGCGTGCATGAAGGGAGGTTCCGGCTTGCCCTGCGCGGGGTTGACTCGGAGGAGGTAGTCGCGGACGACCGCAGGGAGGTCGTCCCTCCGGCAGAACAGGAGCGGGGTGTGTTTGCCCATGTGCGCGAGGATCGCACCGGATATCGCGTCCTGCCATCTCCCGGGGTTCACGAAGGTGAACGCGTGGCCCTGTTTGTCGTTCTTGCCGAACCCGAACTTTCCGTCTGCTGAGCGGTACTTCGCGAACCTTACGGAGAGTTCAAACGGGTCCTCAGCTGAGATTCGTCCGACCGTCCCTGTGGTGAGATCGCGCACCGCCTCCTCGACCTTGTCCGATATCAGGTCGCGGCTGCCGACGATGAAGACGTTCGTAGACCTTCCGGAAGCCCGGAGCGCGGCAGCCGTCTCCTGTGGGAGGACATCTTTAAGGGTGAACAGCACCGGCACGCCACCGTGCACCGCCATCGCACCTGCGCACAGGCCGAACAACGGGTGTTCGCCCGACAGCAGCATCACGTCTCGGGGGTAACCGAGAAACCTCGCGATCTCCGCTGCCGTGTGGTACGCATTGATTCCGGTAAGCCTCATGACCGAGAATCCAAGGGAAGCCACTTGTTGTTCAACTACGTTGTCGAGCGCCCCAACGATGATCACCTGAGCGAGCCCCTCCGCCCCGATTGGTGCCAACCTCCGCACCTCATCCAAGACAACGGGGTCGAGACCACCTGGGTAGCTAAGGAACACAGGTCCGTCGATCGGTTGGTGAACGAGCGACAGGGCGGCCACGGCGTCCAGGGGGTGCTCTGAGCTTGCGAGTATCACCGCGTTGGATCGCCGTCCGAAGACAAGCTGCGTTACCGCAACGTTCGTTTGATACAGCCCTCTTCCGAAAACCCTAGTGGTGTTGGGCGAATCATAAGTGAGAAGAGGCATGAACCCTACCTCCTAGGTCCAATTCGCAACCCGCGCCTAGCTTTCGTATTCCCTGCGCCTGTCGCTATTATACGGGCCCGATCATGCTAACGGGGAGCCTGCACTGGGCAAGCTCCCCGGCATTGTCGCGGGATACGAGGGCGTTTGGAGCGGCTAAAGCACGGGCGCTGCCTTGCGGCGTGCTGCCTGTGCTATCCATCAACCTTGCTGCTCTTTCTCCTTCTTCGCCTTTTCGATTATCTGCTGGCTGATCTGCGCGGGGACCTCCTCGTAATGGGAGAACTCCATGGAGTAAGACCCACGTCCGCCCGTGATGGAGCGCAGATCTATGGCGTACTTGAACATCTCCGCCATGGGCACCTGCGCCTTGATGACCTGGTACTTGCCGTGCGGTTCCATGCCCATGATCCGCCCGCGTCTCTTGTTGAGGTCACCCATGACATCTCCCATTTGGCTTTCAGGCACCACGACCTGGACGTTCATTATGGGTTCGAGCAGCACCGGACGTGCCTCGAGGGCGCCCTTCTTGAACGCCATTGACGCGGCGATCTTGAACGCCATTTCGGACGAGTCCACGGGGTGATACGAACCGTCGTAAAGGGTGACCCTGATGTCAACCATCGGGTAACCTGCGAGCACGCCATCCTGGAGAGCCTCTCTGACGCCCTTTTCCACCGCGGGAATGTACTGCCTCGGCACCGCGCCTCCAAAGATCTTGTCAACGAATTCGAACTCTCCGCCGGGTGGCAGAGGCTCGAGTTCCAGGAACACGTGCCCGTACTGGCCGCGCCCACCGGTTTGTTTCTTGTGTTTGCCTTCGACTTTTGCGGTGCCACGGATGGTCTCGCGATAAGGCACCTTCGGAGTCTCGAGGACGACGTCCGTGCCGAACTTGCGCTTCAGCTTCTCCGCGATGACCTCGATGTGAACCTCACCCATGCCCTCAACTATGGTTTCGGATGTCTCGGCGTCCCGCCTGACGACGACCGTGGGGTCCTCCTCGGCGAGCCTCGCGAGGCCGCTGCTGATCTTATCCTCATCGCCCTTGCTCTTCGGCTTCATGGCCATCGCCAGCGTGGGCTTGGGGAAGTCTATTGCCGGGAGCACTATCGGGTTTGCCTTGTCCGTGAACGTATCACCGGTGCCCGTCACTGAGAGCTTGGCCACGGCCGCGATATCGCCAGCGCCCACCTCACCCGCGGGCTCCTGCTGTTTCCCTTTCATGAAGAAAACCTGGCCGATGCGCTCCTGCGCGTCGCGGGTGATGTTGTACACCTGGGAGTCCGATCTGAGCGTGCCGGAGTAAACCCTGAACATGCTGATCTTCCCTACGAACGGGTCCGCCGTGGTCTTGAAGACCAGGGCCGCGAGCGGCGCGCCGTCCTCGGGAGGCCTCTCGGTTTTCTCACCGGACCCCGGCACTCGCCCTTCCACGGCACCGGCATCTGCCGGCGAAGGCAAAAGGGACACGATGGCGTCTATGAGAGGCTGAACGCCGATGTTCCGCAGCGCAGACGCGCACAGGATCGGGTACGCCTTTCCTTGCATGACCCCGGCCCTGAGCCCCTTCACGATCTCCTCTTGGGTCAACTCGTTGCCTTCGAGGTATTTCTCTATCAATCCGTCGTCGCTTTCTGCAGCGATCTCCACGAGCGTGTCTCGGAGCTCCTGCGCCCGCCCGGCGAGATCTCCGGGCACATCCGCTTCCTTGAACTTAGTGCCTGCCCCATCCTCGTACACGACGGCTTTCATCGTGATGAGGTCCACTACTCCTCGGAAGCTGTCCTGAGAGCCTATGGGGATTTGAACGGGGACGCAACGATTTCCGAACGCGCTCCGCAGGGCATCGACCGTTTTGAAGAAATCGGCGTTTTCGCGGTCCAGCTTCGTGACGACGATGGCCCTAGGCAGCTGCCGCTCGTCGGCGAACTTCCACACGTTCTCGGTTCCCACCTCGACACCAGAGACGGCGCAAACCACCACGAGCGCGGAGTCCGCCACGCGCAACCCGCTCTTGACCTCGCCTATGAAGTCCGCGTATCCGGGGGTGTCGATGAGGTTGATCTTGACGCCCTTCCACTCGAGCGGAGCCACTGAGGTGGAAATGGAGATCTTGCGCCTGATCTCGTCGGGGTCGTAGTCCATCGTGCTGGTTCCCTCGTCGACTCTGCCAAGCCTGTCGATCGCGCCGGCATCATACAAAATCGCCTCGGCAAGGCTGGTTTTGCCCGCCCCGCCATGGGCGATGAGGGCCACGTTCCGGAGATCTTCCGTCCGGTATCTCTTCAAAAACATCTCCTCCCTGTTATCGAACGCTCGTCCAATCTTCTGTTGCCTTCCTTATTCTACACTTGGACCTGCTCGATTTCAAGAGAATGACGCCTCAGCGCGCCTGTCGGGCCGAGCCTACCTCGTTCCCGCCACGATCAGCATGGAGCCACAGAGGATGATGAACAGTTTCACCCAGGACACGCGGCCCGCGATGCCCGACAGTCCCAGTGCGCATACAAGCGCAAGGACGGCGGGGCCGAGGAGCCCGAGGACAGCGTTGATCCTCAAGGCCGCAGATACGTGGCTGCACCTCAGCATCAGAAACGCCCCAAGAACCTCGACGAGCGCGCCAGCCGCCCTGAGACACGCCATGGCTGCAACCACTTTGTCTTCCGCTGCCATCTCACAAAGCCTCCGGTGCTCGATGCTCTGTCACAGGGATCATATGCTCCGCGCAAGGGTTTCTTCCCGGGAGTTGGGGACGCTCGCCTTGGCTCTCCCCGTGGCTCTCGCGCCACCGGACGGCCTCCGTGCCAGCCAGAGCCGCTTCCACTCGCCGCTTTGGGATGTTTGCGGCCTGTGTTGTTGCGTGGCGGCGCTCGGTGTGTTATACTAAGTCAGAGCCTTCGCGCTGTCGACGCTGCAGCAATTGTGGAGAGTGGGGAAACCCACTCTCTCGTGTTGTGAGGCGGTTTGGCTTCATCCCGCACGAGGCGGCCGGGCGCGGCGCGGGGTGAAGGCCCAGCTCATGAGGCTTGCATTGTGCGTTCGAGCAGAGGAGGAAATCACGTGAAACCTCAGGACGTGGAGAACCTGGTCACGGAGATCCTGCGACCGATGTTGGACGGAAAAGGGATTGAGCTCGTAGACGTGGAATATGTCCGCGAAGGCGGGCAGTGGTACCTCAGGGTGTATATCGACCGGCCCGAGGGAGTGTCCATGGATGATTGCGAATGGCTCAACAACGAGCTCGGCGCCAAGCTGGACGAGCTCGACCCGATTCCCCAGAGCTACGTGCTGGAGGTCTCGTCCTCGGGAGAGAAACCTTTGAGGCGCGAGAACGATTACGAGCGGTTCCGCGGGCGCACGGTGCTCATAACCACTTACGCGCCGGTGGACGGGAGAAAGTCGTTTGAAGGCAGGCTTCTCGGCGTGGCGAACGGAAAGGTCAGGCTCGAGATGGGAGGGCGTACGGTGGAAGTGCCACGCGAGAAGATCAGTCACGCCAGGCTCGTTGTGGAGGTCTAGGGCCGCGGGCAGACCTGGGATCGTGTTTTTTGGTGGGCGGGCGGAATGCCCGCATTTTGCGGCTCGTGATACGGAATACGGGATAATTCGCCGGGTGGCGAGGAGGGTTACGATGAATTCCGAGGTCATTCAGGCGCTCACGCAACTTGAGAAAGAACGGGGGATCCCGCGCGCTGCGCTGCTTGAGGCTATTGAGACCGCGCTGGTCTCCGCATTCAAGCGCAACTACGGCTCTTCTCAGAACGTCAGGGTGAAGATAGACCCTGAAACTGGTGATATCAACGTTTATGCTCACAAGAACGTTGTGGAGGTGCCACGGGACCCTAGGCAGGAGATATCGCTGGACGAGGCTCGGGCGGTCGATCCGATGCACCAGGTCGGCGACGTCTTCGAGGTCGAGGTGACGCCTCGTGAATTCGGGCGCATAGCGGCGCAGACCGCCAAGCAAGTGGTGGTGCAGAAGATCCGCGAGGCCGAGCGGGGCGTGATCTACGAGGAGTACAGCAACAGGGAAGGCGACGTGGTGACGGGGATCGTGCAGCGACGTGAAATGCGCAACGTCATCGTCGACCTCGGTCGAGTGGAGGCCATCATGCCCCCGTCTGAGCAGGTGCAGCGGGAGAATTACTCATTTGGCGATAGGATCAAGGTCTACATTGTTGAAGCGAGAAAGACGCCCAAAGGGCCTCAGGTGGTCGTCTCGCGGAGCCACCCGGGGCTTCTCAAAAGGCTTCTGGAGCTCGAAGTGCCTGAGGTGTACGATGGGACCGTCGAAATAAAAGGCATCGCGAGAGAGGCTGGCAGCAGGGCCAAGGTGTCGGTGCTTTCGTACGACCCGAACGTGGATGCTGTCGGCGCCTGTGTGGGCCCACGCGGGATGCGGGTCCAGAAGATCGTCGCTGAGCTGAGGGGCGAGAAGATAGACATCATCCAATGGCACGATGATCCGGGAATCTACGTGTCCAACGCCCTGAGCCCCGCGCGCGTCATTTTGACGCGCGTGGATGAGGCGAACCACATCGCCAGGGCGATCGTGCCTGACAACCAGCTCTCCCTGGCCATCGGAAAAGAAGGTCAGAACGTGCGGCTCGCGGCCAAGCTCACTGGGTGGAAGATCGACATCAAGAGCGACTCGCAAGCCCGAGCGCTCGAGGAGGAAGAGGAACGCTTGGCTGCGGAGAAGGCCGTCCAGGAGCAGGAGGCTCGTGCCGAGGCCGGCGAGGGCGCGCTGGAGAGCCCAGCGGAGCCCGAGACAGAGGCCGGTGCTTCTGCGGCTTCGGTGGCCCAGGGGGCAGACGCGGCGGACGAGCTCGAGAAGCAGTCGCCGCCCGTGACGCTGGCTGTGACTACGGACAGAGCTGTCCCTTACGATGAACCCGAGCCCGAGGCCGGAGAAGCCGGGGAGGTTGCGGGCCCTGCTGCAGCATCCCAGGCGGTGGAGCCTACGGGCGATGAGTCCGCTGAGTCGGGCGCCTTTGCGGGTTCGTCGGAGGCGAACGGCCTGGCGGTTGAAGAGCCGGGGCCTGCCGCCGAAACGAGCGGGGAGGCACCCGACAAGGCCGGCGAACCGGTGGAGAAGGAGGCCTCGGGTGAGGCTACGGGCCGGCGCAAGAAGAAAGACAAGGCGAAAAGAGACGAGGCCTTGGACGAGGAGATACCGAAGAAGGCCCGCGTGCCGAAGAAGTCCAAACGCGACGTTGATTTGGACGATGACCTGGACCTGGATGTAGATCTGTGAGGACGGGCGGGTGGCTTACCGCAATGGCAAGAGGTAAAGCGCGTCAGCAGAAGGTGAAGAGGATTCCCCAACGCACGTGCGTGGGATGCAGACAGGTCCGGCCCAAGAGGGAGCTTGTCAGGATCGTGCGCACGCCGGAGGGTGTCATCGAGGTGGACCCGACCGGGAAACGCTCAGGGCGGGGGGCGTACATCTGCCCCGACCCGAAGTGCCTCGAGCTGGCGTTGAAGGGCAAGAGGCTGGACGCGGCCCTTGAGGCCTCCGTGCCAGAAGGAGTGGTGGACGGCCTCATGCGTGAGATTTCCTCGTTCACGGGTGGAAAACCTCCCGCCCAAGGCCGCTAAGATTTGAAGGTGGTGGGTATATGGGGAAGAAGACCAGGGTATACGAGCTCGCACGCGAGCTTGGCAAGAACAGCAAGGAGATCCTTGATCTCCTCGCCGAGTCGGGCGTGCGCGACAAGAACCACATGAGCGCCCTGGAGGACAACGTAGTCAGGTTCATAAAGAACAGGTTTGCGGAGAAAGAGGGGCGGAGGGAACCCGAGAACGCGGCCGCGGGGCGTGCTCAGCCTCCGGCGGAACAGGAAAAGCCAGCGCCGAAGGAGCAACAGCCGACGCCTGAGAAGCCGAAACCGAAGCCGAAGCCCGTACCGCTGCCAAGGCCGACGGTCTCACGCGGAGCCATGCCGGCACACGGTCCGGCCAGGCCTCGTCCCGCTGCCGGCGACATGAGGGGCGGTCATCCCGGTGTCCCAGCCACATCTGCGCAGAGGCCGGGATGGGGGCCGAGACCGGCCGGTGAGACCAGACCGGGGGCGGCACATGGACGGCCTCATGACCGTCAGGACCGACGGTGGACCCCGGCGGGGGTTCCCCCTGCCGCTCAAAAGCCTGGTTCGGCAAGGCATTGGCCGACGCAGATAGCTCCCGCGGTGCCGGGTGCCGGGGTGAGGCCACAGGCTCAACCGACCCGGCCTGGTCTTGGAGCGGGCACCCCGACCGTGAGGCCTCCCGCCACCCCCGGCGCTGCGCATGGCAAACCCGACGTGCTGAGGAGGCCGAGGCAGATTCGTCCCACTGTTCCGCCCGCTCCGCCGGAGCGGCGGACGCCGGAGACGGCGGCGGGGACCCCCTCCGTCGCTGCTGGGACTGGCGCGGCCGTGCACAAGGGACAGCCGGAAAAGGCGGCTCCGCAGGTTGCGACGGCACCTGCCCCGCAAGCTGCGGCCCCTGCAGGAGTTATGCCCGAGACGCCGGAAGTTGCCGCAAGGGCGCCGGAGAAGGCCCCGGAGGTTGTCCCGCCGGCCGGGGGCGCGCGGGAGGCTGCTCCGAGGGCTGCGGCTTCCACCGGCGTCAGCGCCGCTCCGGCTGAAAAGGCTCGTGAGGTAGCTCCGTCTGCCGCCAGGCTCACACCTCCCCAGGAGGCGCGGGCCAGCGAGGCGGGCGCGGCCGAGCATGCCGGAGGCGCGGAGAGGATGCAACCCCCGGCGGCCGCCGAGGGGCCTTTGAGCCAGCGCGGTCCAAGGCAGCCCGCTGCGAAGCGCTCTGAGTCCGTCCGTCCGTCGGCAGGCGTTGAGGCTGGTGCGGCGGCGCGGCCGCGTCCTGCCCGTGGTTCCCGCGGTCCGGCGGCTCTGGAGGCGGAGAAGCCTTCTCCTGTGCCCGCCGAGCGCCGCGAGAAGGCCGATACGAGAAAGGAACACAGGGACGAGCGCAAGGACCGGAGAGAGCGCCCGACGGAGCGGAGGCTCGAGCTGATAAAAACCGGCAAGGGCGCGGAGAAACTGCGCGAGGCGAGAGCGGAGGCTATCATCAGGGCGAGGATGCCCAAACGAGGAGCCGCCGCACAGCCGGCGACAGCCGCGAAGAGACGGGAGCATCCGAAGAAACAAACGAAGATCGCGCTTCCGCCCAGGATCACCGTGGGCGAACTTGCCGAGAAGCTCGGTATCGGCTCTGCCGAGGTCATCAAGTCTCTGATGGCCATGGGGGTTCTTGCCACCATAAACCAGGAGATCGATTTCGACGCCGCGAGCCTGGTCGCCGATGAGCACGGCTTTGATGTCGAGCCGCTGGAGCAGAAAGAGGCTCGCGAGTTCGGGATCGAGGACGTTCCGGACGCGCCGGAGGCTCTCCAGCCGAGGCCGCCCGTGGTGACGGTGCTCGGACACGTCGACCATGGAAAGACGTCGCTTCTCGATGCCATACGTCAGACCAATGTGACCGCGCAGGAGGCCGGCGGTATAACGCAGCACATCGGCGCGTACCAGGTAGAGCTCGGCGGCAGGAGGATCACTTTTATAGACACGCCCGGCCACGAGGCGTTCACGGCGATGCGCGCGCGCGGCGCTCAGGTGACGGACATAGCGGTGCTTGTAGTCGCAGCGGACGACGGCGTGATGCCGCAGACCGTGGAGGCCATCAATCACGCCAGGGCGGCCAAGGTGCCGATCGTGGTCGCGATAAACAAGATAGACAAGGCGAACGCCCAGCCCGACAGGGTCAAGCAAGAGCTCGCCCAGCAAGGTCTCGTGCCCGAGGAATGGGGCGGCGACACAGTCACTGTCGAGATATCCGCCCTCCGCAGGCAGGGCATAGAGGAGCTCCTGGAGATGATCCTGCTGGTTGCGGATATGAGGGAGCTGAAAGCCAACCCGAACAGGCCCGCGAAGGGCACCGTTATAGAGGCGCGGCTCGACAGAGGAAGGGGACCAGTTGCCACCGTTCTGGTGGAGAAGGGAACGCTTCGCGTGGGTGATGCCATCGTTGCCGGCGAAGTGTTCGGCAAGGTCCGCGCCATGACCGACGACCAGGGGAGGCCGGTCGAAGCCGCGCGGCCCTCCATGCCCGTGGAGGTGCTCGGGTTCTCAGAGGTGCCGCAGGCCGGCGACGTGCTCCACGTCGTTTCCGAAGACAAGCTAGCCAAGCAGCTTGCCGCGAGGCGCTTGGAAAGGAAGCGGGCGGAGGAGATCCAGGGAGCGCGCGCTGTCAGCTTGGAGGCGTTGTTTGGCAAGATCAAAGAGGGTGAGGTTAAGGAGCTCAATCTCATCATCAAGGCTGACGTGCAGGGATCAGTCGAGGCGCTCCGGCAGTCGCTGGAACATCTTTCCACCGACGAGGTGAAGGTGAACGTGATCCACGCCGGCGTTGGTGCGATCACCGAGAGCGATGTCATGCTGGCGTCCGCTTCGGGCGCCATCATCATCGGGTTCCAGGTGCGGCCTGATGCTAACGCCAAAAAGATGGCCGAGCGGGACGGCGTGGACATCCGACTGTACCGGATCATCTACGACGCTACGGCCGATGTGAAGGCTGCCATGGAAGGCTTGCTCGAGCCTGAGAGGCGCGAGGTGATCGTCGGACGCGCCGAAGTCATGGCTACCTTCCACGTCCCTAAAGTTGGGGTCGTGGCCGGGTGCAAGGTGAGCGAGGGCAAGATCACCCGCGACGCGCTGGCACGTGTCCTCCGCGACAACGTGGTCATCCACGAAGGCCGGATCGAATCGCTGAAAAGGTTCAAGGAGGACGTCCCCGAGGTGGCCACAGGGTACGAATGCGGGATCGGCCTTGCGAACTTCCATGACATCAAAGAAGGCGACGTCATCGAGGCTTTCACGGTAGAGGAGACCCGCCGAGAGCTGTGAGGGCTGCGCGGACGTGCGATCTCGCGACGCGCTGCCGTGCAGCCGGGTCCGCCCCAGTGCTTCGGAGGGGTTGCAGGTGGCTCGAAAAGGTGCGATGATAGTTGGAATTCTGAAGCTCGAGGTGTTCATAGGCGGGGCGACGTCTCTTAAGGATAAGCGGCGCGTCGTCAAGAGAGTCTGCGACAGGGTGAGGGCAAGGCACAACGTGGCTATTGCGGAGATAGCCGATTGCGACCTTTGGCAGCGCTGCACGCTCGGGGTCGCCTGCGTCTCCAACGAGGCGAGGCTCGTAGACAGCGTGCTCTCGCGTGTGCTGCGCGACATCGAGGTGGATGCGGACCTCGAGGTCACGAATTGCGAGAGGACCATCATTTGAAGACCATCGTTGACCACCGGAAGGTGATGGGAGATGGCTCGACTTAGGGTTGAGAGAGTTGCGGAAGCGATCCGTTCCGAGGTCGCGGACATCCTGGCTCGTGAGATAAAGGACCCGAGGCTGGGATTCGCGACCGTCACCGATGTGGAGGTATCGGACGACCTGCGGCACGTGAAGATCTTCGTTAGCGTCATGGGCGACAAGGCTCAGGTGGACGAGACAATGGCGGCTCTCGAGAGCGCCACCGGGTTCGTTCGCAGCGAGATAGGACGGCGTATCAGGCTGCGGCACACTCCCGAGATCGTTTTCCGGTACGATACATCGATAAAGCGCGGGGCGCGGGTGTTCGAGCTCCTTAAGGAGATCCAGAGCGAGAAAGAGATGGGAAAGGAAGAGGGGGGCCGAGACTAGTGGAGAGTCACGAGGACATCGCGCGCATCCTCACCCGTTATCGCACGTTTCTAATAGCGACTCATGTGCTGCCTGATGGAGACGCTGTCGGCTCCACGCTCGGCCTGGGCTTCGGGCTTCAGAAGACCGGAAGGCGCGCCATCCTCTCATGTCCGGGAGGGGTGCCTGATAGCCTGAGCTTTCTGCCCGGTTCGAACAAGATAGTCACGCCCGACCGCATCGCCGGGGAGTTCGACGCGGTCGTGATCCTTGACTCGAGCGACCTCGATCGTATCGAGGACATCGCTGGGAAGATCCCCCCAGGCACGCCCGTGATCAACGTGGATCACCATGTTACGAACAAAATGTTCGGCACGTATAATTACGTAGATCCAGGCGCGGCAGCCGTCGGGGAGCAAGTGTACAGGATCCTGACGGCCATGCGGGTACCCGTGGACAGGGACATGGCAACCTGCCTTTTCACAGCCCTCGGGACCGACTCGGGCTTCTTCCGGTTTTCGAACACGACCCCGACCACGCTGCGCA
The DNA here is from genome assembly GCA_050260395.1 of Betaproteobacteria bacterium. Classification (GTDB taxonomy): domain Bacteria; phylum Bacillota; class SHA-98; order UBA4971; family UBA4971; genus UBA6256. Next base: position 3,964 of record JBLNCC010000042.1, on the reverse strand, counting down.
TCGCCGCGCGGTTGGTCGAAAAGGGAGCGGAGCCTTTCAGGATCTCCGAGCAAGTGTACGAAACCAAGACTCTGAGCAGCCTTAAGCTGCTGGGCCGCGTGCTTGATACCCTGAAGATCGATGATGCGGGCAAAGTGGCGTGGGTTGAGGTTAGGCGCGAGTGGCTTTCGGAGTTCGGCGTCGACGAGGGACAGACCGAGGGTTTCGTGAATTACCCCCGCATGGTCAAGGGTGTTGAGGTGGCCCTGCTCTTTCGGGAAAGCGAGGAGGGCAAGATCCGCGTCGGCATGAGGTCCAGGGGGGACTTCGATGTGAGCGCGCTTGCCGAGGCGTTCGACGGGGGCGGCCACTCGAGAGCGGCCGGGTGCAGCGTGGACGCTGCCTCGCTGGAGGACGCGCGGCGGGCGGTCCTGAGCAAGGTGTACGAGATGATGGCGGCTAGGTAGGTCTGGGTGGCGATGAACAGCATCGACGGGATTCTGGTGATAGCCAAACCCGGCGGGATGACGTCTCACGACGTGGTTGCACGGATCAGGCGAGCCACAGGGCAAAGGCGGATTGGACATGCAGGAACGCTCGATCCTGATGCCACGGGCGTCCTTGTCGTGCTTCTCGGCAGGGCGACCACCGCCATGCGGTTCATGCTCGGGTTGCCGAAGGCTTACAGGGCCGAGATGGTCCTGGGCATTGTCACTGACACCCATGACGCGTCTGGCAGGGTCATTCGGGTCGCAAGCGACGTCAAGGTGTCGAGGGCTCTTTTCCAAGACGTGACCCGGCGATTCACGGGGGAGATCCTCCAGGTGCCGCCGATGGTGTCCGCCGTGCACCACGAAGGGCGACGCCTGTACGAGCTTGCGCGCGAGGGAATCGAGGTCGAACGCGCCCCCAGGCGTGTGACCGTGTACGAGATCAATGTGGAGTCATGGCCGGACGACCCGCCCACCGTGGGCACCCGCATAACGGTGAGCGTCGTTTGCTCCTCAGGAACTTACATCCGCCAGCTTGCGGCGGACATCGGCGAGGCGCTTGGCTGCGGCGCTCACTTGGGGTCGCTCGTGCGGACGCGCGTAGGACGTTTTATGTTGACGGACGCACACACCCTGGATGAGATCGAGGCGTCCGCGAGGGAGAGCCGCCTTCGCGCGCTCGTGCTGCCGATCGCTGCGGGGCTGTCCCACCTGCCCGCGGTGGCGGTGAGCGGCGAGGACGCAAGAAAGGTAGCCTGCGGGGCGCAGGTCGAGCTTCCGGCCGCGGAGTATGAACGCGTGAGCCAGCAGCGGCGGGAGGCGGGCGCGGTTTGCTGGGACGACCGCTCGTGCGCGGGGATCGTCAGGGTGCATGGGGCCAGCGGTGAACTCCTCGGAGTTGCGAGACTTGAAGCGTCTGGGGAGCAATTGACGGTCCGGCCCATAAGAGTGTTTGTCGGGTGATCGGGTGAGGCCAAGAGGTCAACAGGTGGCGCCGGGGTTAGGAGGTCTCCAGTGAAAGTCGTACGCGATCTTGCGAAACTTGACACTGTCGATGTTCCAAGGTCTGTAGTCGCGCTCGGGACGTTTGACGGTGTGCACCTCGGGCATCAGGAGATACTTAGAAGATGCGTGGTCCATGCGAGGCGCGCCGGGGCACGCGCCGTGGTATTCACTTTCGATAAGCACCCGCTTCAAGTCATCCGGCCACAGCTCGCCCCCGCCCAGCTCACGGACATCGAGGACAAGCTTGCCCTCATCGAGGCGACAGGGGTCGAGCTTGCGGTGGTAGCGCGTTTCGACGAGGCGTTCGCGCGCGCCACGCCTGAGGAGTTCGTTCGCGAGGTGCTGCTCGACGGGCTCCGGGCGGCGGGGGCGGTCGTCGGCTTCAATTACACTTTCGGGTGGCGGGCACGCGGCACTGCGACCGTCCTGGCGGAGCTGGGGAAGAAATACGGGTTTGATGTGGAGATCGCGGAACCAGTCTCCGTCGGTAGCGTGCCGGTGGGCAGCACAGAGATCAGGGCGCGTCTTGCCCGGGGCGACGTGGCTGGCGCGCGGGCCATGCTCGGCAGGCCGTTCTCCGTGAAGGGGGCGGTCGTGCCTGGCGAGGGGCGAGGAAGGACCTTGGGATATCCCACGGCGAACATCAGGATCGGCCCGACGATGGCTGTTCCCGCGAGAGGGGTGTACGCCGTGCTGGCGGAGGTTCAGGGAGGCCGGTTTCAGGCCGTGGCCAACGTGGGCGTGCGCCCCACATTCGATGGCCGCGTTACCGGCATCGAGGTGTTCGTCATGGATTTCGCAGGCGACATCTACGGTGAGACCATGAGGGTGTCCTTCATCGAGAGGCTCCGCGACGAGATGAGATTCAGTTCGCCGCTGGCCCTTGCATCCCAGATCGCCGACGATGTGAAGAGCGCTCGAAAGGTGCTCTCTTCGTTCCACATGGGGAATACTGACTATGGGACGAGGGCGGTTGCGGCCGGTGCGCGCGCGAACGAGGACAGGGCGGCGTCGAGCTGATCTGCGGAATGCGGGATCTTTAACAGGTCGGGCCTTGCGGTCCCGCCTCGCGGCCAGACGCGGCGGCCCGGGGCCGCGTGCGTCGTTTACAACGGATCTGTTGTGTGATAGAATTGGTCCGTGACGGCAATCCCGATGCCGCCGCGAGACGAGATGAACCCAGCGCTAGGATTCCTCGAGCCTCCGACGGGTTTCTTGGCGATGGGGGGATAGGGTTCAAGGAGGTGGATCGGCGTGGCTCTACCCGCCGGCGAGAAACAGGCGATCATAGAAAAGTACAGGCTTCACGAGAAAGACACAGGCTCTCCAGAGGTGCAGATCGCGATCCTTACCGAGAGGATCAACAGCCTCACAGAGCACCTCAAGGAGCACAGGAAGGATCATCATTCGAGAAGAGGGCTGCTCAAGATGGTCGGTCAACGGCGTAATCTCCTTAATTACCTCAAGGAGAAGGACATCGAAAGATATCGCGCCATCATCGATAGGCTCGGCCTCAGGAAGTAGCAGCGACAGCTTGAGGAGGAACGATTTGTAATGGAACACCACTGCCTGGATATGATTCTGGGCGGGAGGAGACTTTCGCTTGAGGTCGGGAAGGTTGCGAAGCAGGCTAACGGATCTGTGTTGGTCCGGTACGGCGACACAGTCGTGCTCGTCACAGCGTGCATGTCGAAGGAGCCCCGGGAAGGCATCGACTTCTTCCCGCTTCTCGTGGACTATGAAGAGAGACTCTACGCTGTGGGCAAGATTCCCGGCGGGTGGATAAAGAGAGAGGGAAGGCCCTCGGAGGTCGCCACTCTGTCAGCCCGCATGATCGACAGGCCGATAAGGCCGCTCTTCCCCGAAGGGTTCAGGCACGACGTACAGGTGGTCTGCACGGTGATGTCGGTGGAGCAGGACTGCGAGCCCGACGTCACGGCGATGATCGGCGCGTCGGCCGCGCTTAGCATCTCCGACATTCCGTTCCGAGGGCCCATCGGCGGGGTTCGAGTCGGCAGGGTCGATGGGCAGCTCGTGATCAATCCGACCCTCGAACAATCCCTCAAGAGCGATCTCTCGCTTGTGGTTGCGGGAACCAAAGACGCCATCCTCATGGTGGAAGCGGGCGCAAGCGAAGTGCCCGAAGACGTCATCCTCGAGGCGATAACGTTCGGCCATGAGGCTATCCGAGGGATCGTCGACTTCATCGAAGGGCTCGTGGCCGTGTGCGGGAAGCCCAAGCGAGAGGTCACCCTGTACAAGCCCGATCCGGACATCGAGGCGAAGGTGAGAGAGCGGGCCACAGCCGAGTTGCGTGACGCGCTCAAGAGCGAAGACAAGCTTGCGCGCGAGGAACGGACCGACGCTGTAAAGATGGCTGTGGTCGAGGAGATGAGGGAGAGCCTCGGCGCCGACTTCGCGTTGTACGAGAAGGACGTCACCATGGTCCTTGACAAGATCGTCAAGGAAGAGGTCAGGAAGATGATCCT
>JBLNCC010000041.1:0-45610 GCA_050260395.1 Betaproteobacteria bacterium | reverse complement strand
CCTCCACTCTAGGAGGGGCGCCCGGCCTTCTGCGCGCCTGCCTGCGCCGTGCTCAGTGCCTGCAACGCCAGCCCCTCTTTAGCGACCTTGAGCAACGGCCGCTCAGAGCAAGCCAGCCTGCTTCAGCGCGTTCTCGTATGCGTAGAGGTACTCGTGGTAGCTGTGGGTAGCACCGCTTATGGCATCGATCTTCTTCAGGTCCGTTTGCGCCTTCACAGCGAGCTCCGGAAACTTGTCGAAGAACTCCTTCGCGGCCTTAGAGCCGTAGTCCGCGCCTTTCGCCGGCATGAGCGTGTCGTAATCGGACTTCTTCGTTATGAACTGGACCTTCGTGACCTTCTTACCCTCCACGGTCACAGCGAGAAGAGTGTTGCCGTTCACCGGGTTCTTGGCAAGCCCATAGAACACGTTCCCTTTGTACTTGCCGCTCGCGATGTCGAGAGCCATCTGGGTTGCCTTCATGTAATCGTTACGTGACTGAGTCGCGCCGCTCACAGCGTCTATCGCGGCTTTCTGGTTCTTCACGACCATGAGGGGATATTCCCGGAACAAGGCCTTCGCCGGCTCATGCTTGTACGATTGAGGCTTGTCCGGGTTTATCATGTTGACATCGACTATGCGCCCGAACTGGATCACGACTTCGATGACGACATCGCCGCGATCGTTCGCGACATAGCCTATGTATGACCCATCTTTGTACGCCGGCGCCTCAGCCCCCAGCGCCACGGCGCTCGTCAACGCAACCGCCGCGATCGCAACCGCCAATAACACCCAAGCTTTCCTCACTGTCGCTGCATCTCCTTTCTGGTTTGTGAAAATGACGCCTTTCACAACCGTGCCCACGCCCTACACTCTCACCCCCCCCTGATATGTGCTGCGTTTCACAATCGGCACAGGCTTCCATAGGGCTGCAAGCACAGTGTTTCCATACCGGCTTGCGCGCCATTACAATTATACTATGGGCAGCCCCGGTCCGCAACGCAGAATTTCCGCTCCGGGCTCTTGCGAGCCGGCCCGCCCGCGCAAACCTCCTGAAATACGGAAAGGCCGGGCGTCGCCCGCGGCGCCCGGCCCTGCCCTGGACCGATGATGCACGACGATGGACGATGGAGGAGCGGGGATAATCCGAAACCGCCACCGTCCTGTCAGATCTTGAGCTTCACCCAATCAGAGATGACCTTCACCGAGTCCTCTTCGAATTTGGGCTTCTCGAACCTCATGAAGTACATCGAGCTCTTCCCGGACCGCCACTGCGGCGTGTACGTTATGCCCTTCGCCATTATGCCGTTCCAGTCCTTCAGCGTTTCAAGGGCGGCGACGAGCTTGTCGCGGGTGACATCGTTGCCGGCACGCTTCAAGCCTTCGCAGAACACCTCCGCGGCGATGAACCCCGCGGCCGCGAAGGCGCTTGGCATTTCGTTGGGGAAGCTCTTTTGATAGATCTCAAGGTACTTTTGGGAATCCGGGTCCGTGCCCAGGACGGGCACCCAACCGGGCGCGATGAGCCCGACACAGGCGTCCCCCGCGAGGCTCGGCATCTGGACGGGGTCAGCGTTCACGTACGTCGTAAGGAACTGGGCCGAAAGGCCCATCGTCGCGGCCTGTTTCAGGAAGCCCGCGCACGGTTTGATAGTGGAATAGATGATGACCGCGTCCGGCTTCGCCTGGATCAGCTTGAGCACTTGGGAGCTGAAATCCACGTCGGCCGCGCCGAAATTCACGACAGCCACCGGCTCGATTCCGTACGTCGCGAGCTGTTCCTTCACGCCCCGCAGGCCCTCGGAGCCAATGTCCGTCTGCTCGCAGGCCACGGCGATCCTCTTCATTTTCAGGTTCTCGACGACATACTGGGCGATGATGCGACCTTCGCTGATGTAGTTGGGCTGCACCGGGAAGAAGTACTTCTTCGGCGGGAACGCCAGAACGCTCACGCCGGTCCCCTGGTACACTGATGGAACTTGCTTCTCCATGATGTAGTCGATCGTGGCCACCACCCCGGGCGTCCCGAGGGTGCCCACCAGGGCGAACACCCTGTCTTGCTCCACAAGTTTTTTCACCGCGGCCATGCTACGCGACGCCTGGAACCCGTCGTCCTCCACGATAAGCTTGATCTTCCGACCGTTGATCCCCCCAAGCGAGTTGACCCAGTTGAGATAAGCCTCCATGCCTTTGCGCATGTTGATACCGACCACCGCGGCCGGCCCGGACTGATCCTGGAAGGTTCCGATGAGCACCTGATCATCGGTCACCCCGGGTACCTGCGCCGCCCCAGCCGCGGCAAAGGTCCCAGCGGAGCTCGCAACGAGCGCGATCGTCAAGAACGTCCCCACTACCAACGCGTACCTTCTCACGCTATCCTCGCCTCCCGGTTTTGGATTGATACCGATCGATACTGATAGTTCAGGTGTGCATGGCACCGGCTCCGAGGTACGAACGTTTCACCTCCTCGCTATTCAGAACGCTTTCACTCTGGCCCGAGAGGACGATCCGCCCAGTCTCGAGGATATAAGCCCTGGTCGAGACGCCCAGCGCGAGGCGGGCGTTCTGCTCGACCAGAAGGATGGTCGTCCCTTCCGCGTTGAGCGCCCTTATGATATCGAATATCTGTCTTGTCACGATCGGGGCGAGCCCTAGGGACGGCTCATCGAGGAGAAGCACCCTGGGCCGGGCCATGAGGGCGCGCCCGATCGCAAGCATCTGCTGCTCGCCGCCGGAGAGCGTGCCGGCTGCCTGACGCTCCCGCTCCTTGAGTACAGGGAAATGAGCGTAGACTCTCTCGAAGTCCTGGGCGACCGCCTTTCGGTCGCGCCGCGCGTAGGTCCCTATCAGAAGATTCTCCCTCACGGATAGCTCAGGGAAGACCTGTCGGCCCTCAGGCGCCTGGACGATCCCCATTTGGACTATGCGCTCCGGCGCGAAGTCGTCGATACGCTCGCCCATGAACTCGATCCTACCGCGCCTCGGACGCACCACCCCCGATATCGCCCGCAGGGTAGTGGTCTTTCCAGCTCCGTTCGCCCCAAGGAGCGCCACGATCTCTCCTTGGGACACCTCCATGGAAACCTGGCGAAGCGCGAGAACCAAGCCGTAGTACACGTCGATGTCAACAAGCCGGAGCATTTTGGGCATCCTCCCCGAGGTAGGCCTCGATAACCTGCGGATCGTGCTGAACCTCGAGAGGCGTTCCCTCCGCGATCTTGCTCCCGAAGTTCATCACCGTGATCTTGTCGCACAGGCCCATCACTATGGACATGTCGTGTTCCACGAGAAGCACCGTGATTCCGAGGTCGTCCCGCACCTTCTTGATTATCCCGGCGAGTTGGGCTCGTTCCGTGGAATTCATGCCCGCCACGGGCTCGTCCAGCAGAAGGAGCCTTGGCCGCGATACCAGGGCACGCGCGAGTTCTACCAGCTTTTGAACGCCGTACGGCAGGCCGTACGCGAGTCTCGGGCCATAGTCGTCGATGCCCAGCATGCCCAGGACCTCCGCCGCCATCGCCCGGAGGCGGGCCTCTTCCTCGCGCGCCCGGCGGCCCAGGAACGCCCCGCGCACGAAGTCCACGGAGCCCGTGGTATGAAGACCGAGGAGCACGTTGTCGATGACGGTCTGTCCCCGGAAGAGCTCAACGTTCTGAAATGTCCTGCTGATCCCCCGCAGGATAACCTCATGCGGCTCGCAGGCAAGTTCCCTGCCGGAAAACCTGATGACGCCCGCGGCAGGTTTAGTGAACCTGCTGATGCAGTTGAACACCGTGCTCTTCCCGGCGCCGTTCGGGCCGATAAGGCCATGGATGGCTCCGTCTTCCACCGCAAAACTCAGATCGTTTACGGCAACGAGACCTCCGAACCTGACAGTCACGCCTTCGAGTTCAAGCAGCGCCACGTTTGGCCGACCCCCTCGCTCTCAAACCCATCCTCGTCCCCAGTTTCGCCCTCAGCCCGGACCACGCCGAAGTGAGCCTCCACGGCAGGCTTACGAGACCATGCGGAAGAAAGAGGACCACCACGATGAGCGAAACCCCCGTGAGCACCAGGGGCAGATTCTTCACCCTGCTGAAAACGTGTGGCAGGAGCGTCATGAACACAGCCCCCAGCACCGACCCGGGAAGACTGCCCAGCCCGCCGACGACTATCGCCGCAAGGAGCGTGAGCGACACGCTCAGGTTGAAGTCGAACGGGCTGATGAACTTGACCAGGTGGGCGTAAAGGCTGCCTGCGACCCCTGCGTAGAAGGCGCTTATGGCAAAGGAAGCCGTCTTGTACTTCGCTAGGTTGACGCCCATCGCCTGGGCCGCGACTTCGCTGTCGCGCACAGCCATGAGGGCCCTTCCCGGCCTCGTCCGGAGTATGTTCCGCGCCACCGCAAGCATGAGCCAGGTGATGGCCAAGGCCAGGTAGTAGTAGCGCAGGTCGGTGCTGAAACGAAAGCCGAGCAGCGAGGCCGCTGGGGCCTTCATCCCCTGATAGCCGCCGGTGAACCCCTCCCACACGGCAAACAACTGGCTCACCGCGACCCCGAACCCCAGCGTTGCGATGGCGAGATAGTGGCCGTGAAGCCGGAGCGCGGGGATGCCCAGGCCAAAACCGATAGCGGCAGTGAAGAGCGCGGCAAGCGGCATGGCCACCGCGAACGGCACGCCCAAACGGCCTGTGAGGATCGCCGAAGCATACGCGCCGATGGCCATGAATCCCGCATGCCCAATGGATATCTGTCCCGTGAAACCGGTCAAGATATTGAGCCCCAGGGCAAGGACGATATTCACCATCACGAGATCGTAGAGGTAGACCACATAGGCCCTGCCCACCGCCACTGTCACAAGCGGAAGGGCAACGAGCGCCGCCATCCAAGCGGCCAGGCGTCCCACGGAGGTGGACAATGCGCGGGTCGTGCCCCACGCGACGACACGCACACCGACGGCGGCGCGGCTGGGATTGGTGGACGAAGCATCGTTCCGCGTGTTCGATGAGCTCACACCCACAGCGCTCACACCTTCCTCCTGGGGGGCGTTCCAAGTATCCCGCTCGGGCGGACACAGAGCACCGCGACTATCAACGCGAAGGCGAACGTGCTCTTGAGCTGCGTGGAGATATACCCCGCAACGATGTTCTCCAGCACACCGAGCAGAAGACCTCCTACGACCGCCCCGGGAAGGCTCGAAAACCCGCCGAGCACGGCCGCGGTGAACGCCTTGATCTGAACCTCAGCCATCATATTAGGGCTCAGGAACGTGGTCGGAGCGGTCAGAATCCCCGCCACCGCGCCCAGCACCGAGCTCATCCCCCACGTGAGCGAGTATACGCGGGGCACAGGCACGCCCATGAGCCTCGCGGACCTGGCGTTCTGGCTCGTGGCCCTTATCGCTATCCCGGCCATGGTGAACCTGAGTACCAGGTACAGTCCCAAAGCCATCGCGCAAGTCACAGCGAGCACGAGGAGGCTGTCGCGGGTGATGATTATACCGCCCAAGACGAGCGGCCGGCCCTTCACGGCGTACGGGAAGCTTACCGGGTCAAACCCCCATACCCATCCCGCCGCACCGTTGAAAACCATGAAGAGGCCAAGGGTCATTATCATCATGCTGATAAGCGGGCCGTTCTGGATAGGCCTTAGGAACACTCGTTCCACCAGCATTCCGAAGAGCGCCGCAAAAGCGAGTGCTCCGACCGCCGCGACCACATATGGCAAGCCCGCGCGAGCGAGGAGAGTGTATGCCACAAACGTCGAGACCATGGCCATCTCGCCGTGGGCGAAGTTCACTATGTCCATGGTCCGGTAGACCAACACGAGACCTAGCGCAGCCAAGGCGTACAGGCACCCCGCCGCAAGCCCGCTTACGATCTGCTGGCCCAACATGGTACCACCAACCTCTATTCCTGCTCGAGCAGGTCAATCTCTTCGCGAATGAACTCGACCGCCTCATCCATGCGCGCAAACCGCCGTTCGTAGCCGCTTTGGATGTTCTTTACAGAGATCCTAAGGGTCCGCGAACACGGGGTGTCACCGGCCTCGCTCCCACCAAGTCTCACAAACCTCACGATGAAGGACGCAATCACGATCTCTCTTGCCATCCGTGCGCTCTCCCATCCTAAGTCACGCAACATACCCCGACAACGGTGATGCGGCCTTCTCCGGCTTCGCGCACCAACCACCGCACCGCGCGCCCGGAACGGGTCCGGCGAGCCGGTCACTGGGCGCCGGTCACCGCGATCACCAGGCGGCGTTGCCATCCCGCCGGACCACAGCCGCCACACCCATGCCGCCGCCGACGCAGAGGGTAGCAAGGCCAAACCGCGCGGCCGCTCTCTTCATCTCATGGAGCAAGGTCACCAAGATCCGGGCGCCGCTCGCGCCTATCGGATGTCCCAACGCAATCGCGCCGCCGTTCACGTTGACTTTCTCCGGATCCCAGCCGAGCTCCCGGCCAACTGCGAGGGACTGCGCAGCGAAAGCCTCGTTCGCCTCGATGAGGTCGATCTGGTCGAGGACGAGGCCCGCTTTGGCAAGCGCCTTGCGCGTGGCCGGCACAGGCCCCAGCCCCATCTCTGAGGGCTCGACCCCCGCCGACGCATAGCTCACGATGCTCGCCATCGGCTCGAGGCCGCGGGACGCCGCGCCCTCTCGCGACATCACTACGATGGCGGCCGCACCGTCATTAATGCCGGAGGCGTTTCCCGCGGTCACCGTGCCATCCTTCTTAAAGGCAGGCCGGAGGGCAGCCAGCTTCTCCATGGTGGTTCCGAAGCGCGGGTGTTCGTCCCGCGCGAACCTCACAACCTCGCCCTTCCTCGCGCGCACTTCCACCGGAACGATCTCTTCGTCAAACCGTCCCTCTGTGATAGCTCTCTGGGCCCTCTCTTGGCTGCGCAGAGCGAACTCATCCTGTTCGCGCCTGGAGATCCCGTACTTCTCGGCGAGGTTCTCTGCGGTGACGCCCATGTGGACATCGACGATAGCGCACCATAGGCCATCCCTTATCATGCTGTCGACAAGGTCGCCATGGCCCATGCGGTACCCCGTCCTTGCCCGCGTGAGCAAGTAAGGGGCCTGGTTCATGTTCTCCATGCCGCCAGCTACGACGACATCAGCATCGCCGAGCATCACGGCTTGGGCGGCGAGGATAACCGCCTTAAGCCCGGATCCGCACACCTTGTTGATGGTCATCGAAGGCACCTCGACTGACACCCCGGCCTTGATCGCGGCCTGCCTCGCCGGGTTCTGGCCTTGTCCGGCCTGCAGGATATTGCCCATTATGACCTCGTCAACGTCCGAGGGCGCGACGCGCGCGCGTCTTAACGCCTCCCCGATGACCACCGCACCGAGCTCCCACGCGGGGACCTCAGCTAAGGTTCCACCGAAAGTCCCTATCGCCGTTCTGACCGCGCTGACGATCACAGCCTGCCTCACAGTGCGCCCTCCTTTGCTTCACACCGCTCCGTCTGAGATCACTTCATGCGAAGCGCCACGCCCGCTTGGTTGTAACCGACGCCGGATCCTACAAGCACCACGAGGTCGCCGGACTTGATCTTGCCTTTCCTTACGGCGTCGTCGAAGCACATTGGAATGCAGGCGGAGCCCGTGTACCCGCAGTCCTCCATGATCCAGTGCGTCTTCTCAATAGGAAGACCCAGCGTCTCCATGACGAGGACTATCGATGGCAGCCGCACCTGCGTGAAGATGGCCATGTCGATGTCCTGAATCGAGAACCCGCCCCGCTCCGCCAGGCTCCGCACGATCTTGGGCCAGCCTTCGTGGTTGACCTCGGGTGGATAGGCCTGTGTCAGCCGTACCTTCGTGCGGCCGGCTTGCACCGACTCCACGCTAGCCGGCTCGAAGGTGCCTCCAGAATAGATGCCCCAGTGCTTGTGGTATGAACCGTCCGCAAGATAAGCGGAGGTGATGAACCCCGGCTTGGAATCGACGCTGAGCACAGCCGCCCCGGCCCCGTCTCCGTAGAAGAACGAGGTCACGTCGGTGGGATCAGCGAGCTTGCTCATCATATAGGCCCCTATAACCAGGACGTAGTTCATCCACGGGTTCGACTCGAGCAGGCTCGCCCCGACCGCCACGCCCGTCGGGAAGGACGCGCAGGCGCAACCGATATCGAACGTGCCTGCACTTGCCGCTCCCAACTTGTGCTGGACCACGACTGATGTGGCTGGAGTTATGTAATCAGGGCTGTCGGTCCCGACGATGATCATGTCAAGCTGCTCGGGCTTCACGCCGGCGCTCTCGAGGGCGGCTCGGGCCGCACGGACCGCCAGGTCCGACGTGGCCCAGTCTCGCGGGGCGTACCAGCGCCGCTTTATCCCTGAGCTCTTCTGGAACTTGCCGATGACGACGCCTAGGCCCGGCGAGGCCTTTTCGATCTGCTCGGCCATGGCGTCGTTCGTGACCTCGATCTCGGGGAGATACTGCCCGGTGCCGATAATAGTGGCGCATCGTTTCATTTGAACTCCCTCCAGATGCGGCGCGCCGCTGCCGCTAAATGTACTGAAGCGCCCTGGCCTCCGATCTGAGCCATTCTCGGAAGTCGGGATGGGCGATGCTTATGAGAGCCTCCACTCGCTGCCTGATGTTCTTCGCCTTGAGCCGGGCAATGCCGTACTCGGTGACGACGTAGTCCACGTCCGCCCGGTGGACAGTTACCACCTGACCGTCCTTGAAGCACGGCACTATTGTGGAAATGGTGCCGTTCTTCGCGGTTGACCTGAGGGCGAGGATGGACTTGCCTCCTGGCGACATCTGCGCCCCCATGCAGGTATTCATCGCGCCGCCGGTGCCGCTGTACTGTTTCGTACCTATGGTTTCAGAGTTCGCCTGACCGGTGAGATCCACCTGCATCGTCGTGTTGATGCTCACCATCTTGTAATTCTTGGCAATAACGTACGGGTCGTTGGTAACATACCCGCCATGGAGCTCAACACCGAGGTTGTCATGAATGAAGTCGTACAGCTTGCTCGTTCCCATGGCAAAGCAGCCCACCATCTTTCCCGGCCAGAGCGTCTTCCGACGCCCGGTTATGACGCCTGCGTTGAAGAGATCCACCATGCCGTCGGTGAGCATCTCCGTGTGCACCCCAAGGTCGTGCTTTCCCTCGAGGCACTTCGCGATGGCGTTGGGAATCCCGCCTATCCCCAGCTGGATAGTGCTCCCGTCCTCGATGAGGCTGGCGACGTTTCTGCCGATCTCCATCTCCACTTCAGTAGGCACAATCGGCTCGACCTCGGCCAGGGGCACCGTGTTCTCGACCACGTAATCCACCTGGGAGATGTGTATCTGAGTGTCGCCGAGGGTGCGCGGGAGGTTCTCGTTGATCTCAAGCACGACCATTTTCGCCACCTCGATGAGGGGCTTCTCATAGGTGAGGCTCAGAGAGAGGGACATGTACCCGTTCTTGTCCATGGGCGTGGCGGTGCCCCAGAAGATGTCGGGCGGGTCTATGTCTCGTTTCTTGAGGGCGCACTCGTGGAGGTGGTTCGGCATGAACGTCACGGTCCCGGCAGGGTGAGCCCTATATGAATGAGGGCCATAGTACCAGGCCTCATTGAGGAAGTGGCCCTTCATCTCGGGTTTCAGGAAATCATAATCCCTCATGAGAAGGCAGGACATGATCGTTACGTTTTCGAGCTCGTCCTTCCGAGACGAGATCGCCCCGAGAAGGCCCGGAGGCTCCGCCGCGCACATGGCGACCACTATGGACTGACCCGATTTCACCTTTGCGACGGCTTCTTCGATGGTAATGAGTTTCTCTCGGTAGAGCTCCTTCGGGTTCAACACGATCCCTCCCACACCAAAGAGGTCAGAGCACGAGGCCGCCGTCAACCTGCAGGGTCGCCCCGTTCACGAAGTCCGCCTCGTCGGAAGCAAGGTACAAGTATGCGTACGCGATGTCTTTCGGTTGTCCAAGCCTCCCGAGGGGGGTCTTCTCCATTATGGACGCGAGGATCTTCTCGGGTACCGTGGCCATCATGTCGGTCATGGTAAAGCCAGGGGCCACTGCGTTGACGTTGACGCCCTTGCGCCCGAGCTCCTTGGCCCAGCCTTTGGTCATCCCGATGATCGCGGCTTTTGAGGCTATGTAGTTCGTTTGGCCGATGTTTCCGTATACGCCCACCACTGAAGACGTGTTAACGATCTTGCCGCGTCCCTGCCCTATCATGACGGGAGCGACAGCTCTCGTGCAGTTGAACACGCCCCTGAGATTCACGTTGATGACCTTGTCCCACTGCTCGTCGGTCATCTTCACGAGGAGGGCGTCTGCGGTAACGCCAGCGTTGTTCACCAGAACGTCGATCCGGCCGAACTCCTTGAGCGTCTCGTCCACCATGGCCTTCACACTCTCGGGACACGTCACGTCGACCCGCACCGCGATGGCAACCCCGCCGGCCTCCTGAATCTCGCGGGCCGTTGACTTCGCCCATTCCTCGTTTACGTCACACACGACTACCTTGGCGCCTTCCCTGGCAAAGAGCAGCGCCGCTTCTTTGCCGAGGCCCCTTCCCGATCCCGTGATGATCGCAACTTTGTCCTTTAGCCTCACAAGTAGCCGCCTCCTCTTGTGGTAGCTTTCACCGCCGTCCAAGTTCCGTGCTCGCCGTCGTCCCGGCCCCGGTTGGCGGGGGCTTCCCGCATCCGCCCTTCCGCCTATTCCCCCGCGAGGCTCGGGTCGCCCGGCCCGGTCGAGCTCGACTCCACAGGAACCAGTTTCATCGTATCCCGCGGCGTTACAAAGCGGTTACAGAGGTGTTACAAGCGGGCCGTCCGTTCCCCGCTCACCTCACGCGATACCTACGCGCCCTCGCGCGCCCGCAGGAAAGGCCGGCCTTCACGGAGCCGCACGGACGCGGACGTCGCCGCGCTCGAGCGGGGCGAAATGGGAAACGAAACGCGAAGGTCCCGGGCAGGACCGATGGAGGACCGAGGACTGAAACCAAGAGAAACGCCAAGGCGGGGATTAGGAACAAAGCACCGTCCGGACCACGACAGCATTTGCAGGCTGCATCGTCGGAAACAGGTTCCAGCCTGAATTGAAGGTTGCGATCAAAGGGCGGAAAGGAGCCTGGCCTTTTCCAGCAGTTTGGCGGTCTCAGGCGCGGGGTAGACGCCCATTTCGGCGCGAAGCGCGGCAGCGCACCTTTCGTAGGTCCGGACGGCCATTGCGCGGTTGCGCCTGGAGAGATAGCATCTCATGAGCAGCCTGTACGCTTCCTCCCAGCACGGATCCTTTGCCAGGATCTCGTCACAAACGCGGATGCACTCGTCGATCTCGCCCTGGTCCAGCAAAAGCTCTGCGAACCTCTGCGCCGCCCGAAGATACGTGGCGAAGAGTCTTTCCCTCTCTACGCTGGCCCAATCCTCGTACAAACAGTCTTGCAGGAAGTCACCTTGATAGAGGTGGAGCGCGCTCCGTAAGAGGTGGCACGCGCCTTTGGGATCGGCCGGCTCCAATTTGGTCGCCTTCGCCACGAGGCTCTCGAACTCGTCGGCGTCGACCCAGTAACCAGAGAGGGGATTCAGGCCGTAAAGCGGCCCCTCGCGGCGCACGTAAAACGGGGCTAGACGCGCAGGCCTGCCAGGCTCGATCGCGTTCAACATCGCGTTGAGCACGACCTTGAAATGCGCGGAGGCGACATCCGGTTCGAGCCCGGGCCAAAGCATCTCGAGGATCTGATCCTTGTGGAGGAAGCCCTTCCTGTGCACGACAAGCAGCTGAAACAGGGTCTTCGCCTTTTCCCGCTGCCACTCGCGCGAGGAAATCTCCTGTCTCCCGCGATAGACCCTGAAAGGCCCGAGCGTCCGCACGTGGAGGGTATATCCTGGGTGGAAATCGACGTCGAGCAAGCCCGTCGCGTCGTGCAGCCACGCCACGTAATCGCGGTGCAGTCCCCGGTGCCTGGCCTCTATCAGGACAGGCGCCAGGACGCCGAGATCCCTGGGACCGAAAAGCGTCCTGTGGGTAAACAAGAACTCGTAACTATGCGTGCGGATCGACCCGATGACCGCCTCAAGGCTCTCTCCGAGCGCCCGCTCATCCCGCCGCCTGAGGGCAAGCACAGCGTGCCACAGGTCACAGACGGTGCCGCAGTATGCGTCGCCGCATTCGTCAAACGTCCTCTTCGCGGCCTCCAGCCAACGCGCGGCCCTGTCGTTTTCCCCACCTGAAGCCAGTCCAGCCCCCACGCCGAGCTGCACGAACCCGGCGAGCCACTCATCCCCAGCGGTTCTGCAAATGTCGAGCGCCTCGCCGGCCAAGCGCTCGCCCTCGGCGGCCTCGCCAGACGACGCCCGGAGGAGCGCGAGGCCCATGAGGGGCTCGGCCCGGCCACGCGCGACTTTGATGCTGTCCACGATGTCTAGAGCCCGCCTGTAGCAGGTCTCGGCGTCGAGGCTGGATCCGGAGGCAGACGCGGAGACGGCTGCATGAGGCGGAGCGGAGGCGAACACAGCGGGCGCCACCTGCCTGGCGTGGCCGAGCCGCATGTATCCCACGGCCTCCACGAATGGCGCCTTGAGGTCCCGTCCGAGCTGGATCCCGGCTTCAGCACACTTAGTGGCGAGTTCGCCCTCCCCAATCAAAGAATAGATCAGCGAAAGCAGCAACTGAGTCTCCCTGTGAGAGCGAGGGGGCCTCAGCCCGTCCCTCTCCTCGCTCGCCTTGCGCTTCAGGGACGCAAGCGCGGCGGAAAGCCTGCCCGTCCGAAGCTGGACTCTTATGTCGAGCTCATCTTCCATGGCGTGGTGGATGAGCCGCTCGGCAGCCTGCGCGTATTTCACCGCGGCCGAGAGCTGTCCCTGGTTAGTCTTGTTTTCCGCCATCATCCTGAGAAGGCTTGCCCGTTCCCAGGTGTCGTCCGGTGGGAGCATCCGTAAAGCTTCCTTGAGCAATGCGTCGCTCTTGGCAGGCTGAACCGTGTCAAGGTATACCATCGCCTTGCCCTTGAGCGCCTTGCTCCTCCCGGCTCTATCGCCTCTCCTCTCGAATATCTCGTCGGCCACGCCGTACCACGCGAGCGCGTCGTCGTAATTGCTCGTGAGCCGGTGAACGTCAGCCCGCCGCAGAATGAGGTCGGGATGGGCCTCCAGCACAGGCCCGGGCAGTTCGCCGATCCACCCGACCAGAGCATCGAACATGCCGCGCTGCACGAGGTCCGGCGCTATCCCTGAAAGGACGCTGGCCGCACCCTCATAATCACCCGCGGCGAGAAAGTGGCCCACGGCAAAGGAAGGCCTGCCGGAAGTCAGATAGAACTGCGCCGCCCTGTGGTTCCCGCTCCGCCACCGCTCGGGGTCCCTGCGGGCGAGTCCCCGCAAGAACTCCCTGAAAAGATGGTGGAATCTGTATGTGCCCGCGCCTGCAGCGTACACGAACAAGCCGTCCGCGCCAAGCTGCTCGATGATCCGCGCGCTGTCCTTCCTCTGCGAAACGTAATCGCACGCGCAAGGCACCAGCTCGTCGAGGACTGCCACGTCCACCAGGAACTCCTTCACACGATCATCTTGCTTGGCCAGAACCTCGGCGGCAAGGTACTCGAATACGCCTTGCAGAGTGCCCGGCGGACCCGCGAGAAGGTCTTCCAGAGCCACGCCCTGTCTAAGGCCGTGCCATATCATCTCCAGGGCGATGATCCAGCCCTCCGTGCGCTCCGACAGCACTTCCACCTGCTCCCGAGAGATCGCCCAACTGTACGGCCCTTGGAAGAGCGCCTCTATCTCATCGCCCGTGAACGCGAGGTCTTTCTCGCTGATCTCTAGAAGCTCACCTTTCACGCGCCACCTCGCCAGGGACTCGAAAGCCGGCCTTTTCCTTGTTGAGAGGACCAGGTGGAGCTTGGGAGGCATCTCGTCCACAAGGTGTTCCACCAGCCCATCCACTTCCGGGGTATCGGAGACCAGGTGGTAGTCATCTATCACGAGCACCGAGTCATTGGCGACGTGGTCGAGCACGTCGTTGACGAGGGAGTCTACCGCGGCAAACCGCGAGGACCGATCGTGGTCGCCCTCAAGCAAAGCCAGGGCGCGGCCTCCCACCGTTGGGCGCGCTGTGCGCACGGCCCAGACCACGTGCAGAACAAAGGTGTGGGGATCTGAATCCGTTTCTCCCACCGTGTACCAGAAACACGGAACGCGATGATCCGCAAGGTACATGGCAAGCCCGGTGCTCTTCCCGTAACCAGGCCCGGCTTGGAGGATGGTGATCGGGTGGAGCAGTATTCCCTCGAAAACCTGAGCGAGCCTCGGTCTCTTCAGAAACTGCTTGCGCGGCACAGGCGGCAGGAATTTCGTCCGGACTATAGGAGCCTCGCGGGCCATGGGGTCCCCCATCCCCCTTCTCACCTGATAACCAGAACTCCCTCGTCATCCAGGAAAGCCTTGACGTCGAAACGAGTTGACTCGAACACGAAGCTATCGCCACCCACCTGAAAGGTCGTGCCAGGATACACAACGCCCGCCCTGATCTGGCCGTTCGCGGCCACCTTGATCACCGACGAGCAGGGCCACTGGCCTGGAGTGCCCACGCTCCCCACTTGCACCTTCTGGGCCGCATATATCTCACCCCCGCGAACATTGCCCTTCACCCGCACCCCCTCGGCCGCGCTGAGGTTGCAGTTGTAACAGCCCTTCTCGGCGACCAGTATGTCCCCTCCCGATTCCATCACGCTGTTCTGGGCGTACCCCACCACGATCCCCCCGCTGGTGCTCGGCGCCTTCTCCATCCAATCCGCAAGTGCCTCGATGCTCGCCCTCAAGGCTCTTAAGTCGTCCTGGGCGGGGGCCTCGGGCAAACCTAGGGACGACATGGACTTCGCGACCTTAGCAATCAAGCCGGCCGCGTCCATGGTCGCCTGCGGGACTTCGACTCCGGCCCCACTCAGGAGCTCCTTGATCGAGGCCGCAAGCCTGTCGAGCTCACGGAGCTTCTGACCGACCAGACTGCGAGCCGGGGCCAGCCGCCCCCGCCCTCCCCGCATCTGCCGTTCGGAGGCGACCGCCTCGTCCCGGTCTGGCGAGCCCGCCGCCTGCAGCATGACTTGGAGCACGATCTCGAGCTGGCTCAGTGCGCGCTCGGTGGCCTCCAGAAGAGGAACGAGGCGGCTCGCAAGACCTTTCATCCCGCCTGCACGGAGGTGGCAATTGACGACGGACCCCTTGACCCTTATTCCGTCACCCGCCTTGATCGTCGCACCCGCCGCGTGGCCAAGCACGGTCACACTACCGCGGCCCTCCACGCGAGCGCCCTCGAGCACATCGCCCCGCACGACTATGTCGCCGTTGAACCTCAAATGGCCCGACGCCAACCCGACGTTTCCGTCGTGCACTATTACGGGCGCAACCTCGATGCGAGTATACCTCGACCCGTACGAAACTGGCTTTCCGTCGCGCGTCGCGAGCACCTTCGTGCCGTCCTCCGAGAGCTCCGCTCCCTCACCGGCCCGCAGGGCCCACTCCTTCACCTCGCGCGGAGGAATCGCCTCACCAGTCACGGCGCGTCCCGGCGTGCCTGGGACCGGCGGGTGGAGCACGGCCACTGCATCGCCCGCATGCACGAACGGAAACCTGTAACGCTCCCAATAGTCCACCCTGTCCTCTCCCTCTTCCCACACCACAGGCACGGGCTCGAGCTCGACAAGGTGTTCAACGAAGCCGTCTTTGCCCTCCTCCGGCGGGACTCCTCTTGCAACCACATGCGGGAGACCGTCAGCGTCAAGGACCGCTTTCTCCACGGCCTCCCGGTCAATTCCAAACACCACACCCTTCGCTTTGAGGGCCTCCTCAACGTCCTCGACAGTGACCGTCCTCTCGCAGACTTCCTCTTCGCCGGATCCAGCCCGGGAATCAGGCCCGGCCGCAGCAGCTTCCTCGCTCGGCACAGGTCCGACTATCCTTCGCGGTGTGACGACAGCGCTCGCTGTCAAGCCGTCGGCACTGACGGTGATCTCAACCGACGCCGGTGCGACCTCCCTGGCCACGGCAGTCGGGACGACTGAGCCCCCGGACGGTTGATCCGCGCTCGCATTCCCTCTTCTCCGCGCTCTGACCAGGACCTCGTGCTTTCCCGCTCCGGATGACGACTCACCGCCTGCATCGCTCACCACCTCGTACTCGACTTCGGAAGGCTCTGCCTCAAGAGCCTTCGAAGCCTTCTCGAGGGCCTCCTCCACGGTCCCAGCGCGGACGAGAACGTCGCCGGCCGGCACGTGCCCTCACCTCCCGCCCCGTCATCGTTCAAGCAGAAAACCCGTGACGAGCTCGTTGAACTCCTGCGGTTTCTCAATAAAGAGAAGGTGTCCCGCGTTCTCCATGACCACCGCGCGGGATCCGGGAATGCGCTCGGAAAGCAGGATAGCGTTCTCGGCCGGGACCACCTTGTCCTCGCGCCCGGCCACCACCAACGTGGGCGCCTTAATCTCCCAAAGGCGGGATTCCGTGCGAGGGTCGGCAAGAAAAGCGGCGCATGCACTGAGCTGCCCGATGTATGCGGAGCCGTTCTGAGGCCACGCGAGCTGAAACTTGGCCACCTTCGCGACGATGTCGGGGTTCCTGTCCACAAACCCTTCGGAAGTGGCGAGCGCAAGCCCTTGCCTCACGGTCTCCTCCGGCGTTCCCTGCGGACGTGACGTAAAGAAATCCAGCGCCGACTGGAACATCGGCTTCGCCGACGGCCCTCCGAACATCGTAGACACCAACACGAGCTTTTCCACGAATTCCGGATGTGCCCACGCAAGAGTCTGCGCCACGTAGCCTCCCATGGAAGCCCCGAGCACGTGCGCCTTTCCGAGCCCGAGCTCTTTCAGAAGGCCCAAGGTGTCCTCTGCGAATACGCTTATGGAATACCCCTCTTTCGGCCGGGCGCTCCTTCCAACCCCCCTGTTGTCGAAGACGATCACCTGGAAATCGCGGGCGAAGCCGTCCACCTGCCTGAAGAAAGACCAGCCTCCATGGCCCAGCCCCGCGATGAGCACCAGCGGAAACCCGCTCCCGTGCGTCTCGTAGTAGAGACTCACTCCATTTACGAAAGCCTCCGGCATGCCCGACACCTCCTGCTTTAGTAAGTTAAACACCGAGTCCAGCTTTCCTTCATGAGCACGGAACCGAGCCACGGGTGCAGGCAACGCGGGTGAGGGCGTGGCGCGGCGTGGGCGGGAGCGCCGCGACAGACGCGAGGCGGCGGCCCGGCCCGAGAGACCGGTGCCGGGCGCCGCCTCGTCGTCGGGTTGGATTGGACAAGCGTTAGTGAACCACAGCGAAGTCCCCGTCGATCCTCACGCCTTGCAAGGTATCTGACACGGGACAGCGGGATCTGATCATGTTGACGAGGTTACGGACGTTCTCTTCGGGTGAGTTGGATTTGATGTTCATCTTGAACCTGATATGCTGGAAGCCGGTGCGCACGTCTTTGCGCTTGCCGGTGAAGCCATCGGGATCCAGGTCGCCTTCGAGATCCACGCGGAAGTCTTCGAGCTTGACCCCGCACGCCGGCGCAAACGCGACGGCACAGATGGTCATGCAGCCTCCGAGAGCCGAAAGCAGGAGCTCCACGGGGTTCATCGCCTGGTTCCCGCCGCCAAGCTCCTTCGGCTCGTCCATTGACACCTCGAAACCACGAACGTTCGCCTTACAGAGGAGCCCCTCGCCTGCGCTCCGCACCGAAGCGCGAAAAGTCTCCAGCGCCATGATGGTCGATCCTCCTGTCAAGCCAGTGCATGCTGCGTTCTTTGCTTCCTTGCATAGTATCTCCCGCGGGTCACGGACGTATAGATTACGCAAAGGGCTGCGGCGTCAAAACTGACTAAGCCAGCCTCGCTGCGCCGCGTGCGCGCTCTCCTTCACCCTGCAGGCCCGCCTTTCTCACGCCGGGTGCGAAGGGAGCATATCGTGTAGCGGGAATCCTTTGCTGTCTTTGTCTTTCGGGCCGCGGGCGGGAAGAAGTCAACCATAGGAAGGCAGGGCCGGCGCGGGAGGCGCTTCCCATGGAGCGGCTTGAGATGCCACGCTCGAAAGTGCTCCAGATGGTGGTCAAGATCCAGTGGACCGTGGATAACCTGCGGACCCTGGGCGCTGGTAGCATGTACCATCTTGCCTACAGGCCGTGCGAGATCTCGTACGACGTCCTCGTGGACATAAACTCCGGCAGGGTCGGCCCGGGAACGCGCGCGGAGGTCATATTCATAGGCGGCCAACGCCCGGTGAAGGTGGCAGACGCAGTCATAGAGAACGTCGTGACGTCAAAGGGATTTCGGCGGTTCGATTTCCGCATAGTGCGGACTTTCCCCGGCGAGGAGGTGCGCGCCAGCTACACAGACATCGGTATCCTCTGTCTGTATTCGCCGTTCCAATGATGCCACGGTCGGCTCGCCAGGGGAGCGTGCGCGGCCCTATCTGGGGTCGTCGCGGCCTGGCTCCCCCAGCTCAAGCAGCTCGGAGAGGGGCACGAGTCTGTAGCCCTTCTCGCGCAGGCCGTCGATTATGCGGGGAAGCGCCTCGTGAATCTGTTTGCTGGAGTCGCTCGCATGCATGAGGATGATGGCGCCCTTGAATGCCTGCTTCAGCACGCGGTCAACCATGAAATCCGCGCCGGGGTTCTTCCAGTCGAGCGAATCCACCGCCCATATCACAGTCTCGTACCCGCAGGCTTTCGCGGTTTCCACCACGACGTCGTCGTAGTCCCCGTTGGGAGGGCGAAAGAACGGAGCGACCCTTCCAGCCGCATTGAGGAGGTCCTCGTGGGCGGTCTTGATGTTTTCCTCGACTACGTCCCGATCGTAGCGGCTCAGGTTGACATGGGCGTCCCCGTGGCTCCCTACGTCATGGCCAGCGTTCACGATCTCCCGCACGATCTCAACATTCCTCTTCGCCCACGGGCCCGATAGAAAGAACGTGGCCCTTACGTTCTTCTCACGCAAGATCTCGAGCACGCGAGGAGCTGTCTCATGGCCCCAGCTGATGTCGAACGTCAGAGCGATCGCGGGCTCCGACGTCTTCACGTAGAACACGGGCATGGTGGTCCTGGGCAACACCAAGATGGATTCGGTCACAGGGACGTAACGGTCCACGGCCAACTGCACGCCGCGCCCTGCGAGAAACCCAAGGCCCAATATGGCACACGCCGCGAACGCGCCCACCAGGATGACCGCCCTTCGGGTTATCACCAGCATCTTGCCCCCCTCCGGTGCTTCTTAACGTCAACAGGAGTTCCCTGTCAAATGGTATGCCGTGGCGAGCTGGCTTATTCTCCGCAGGGTCCGCCCCGGGCCACAGGCGGTCTTCTGATAAAGCCCGGGGGCCCGCGGGATGTGGGCCTGTACCCAGCAGGATTTTCAGGGCTGAACCGGAAAGTATGATTCTAAAAGGCCCGCTTGGCGGCAGAGGGGGGAACGCAGCATGGAGAGGAGACGCTGGAGCCAACACTAGCACGCGGAAAGGAGAGACGCCTGCCCAATGCAACTTAAGTTTGTTGGTGCCACTCGCACGGTCACAGGGTCATGCCATTACATCGAAACCGGGATCACGAGGTTCATCGTGGACTGCGGGATGTTCCAGGGAGAGGATGAGATCGAGAGGCTCAACCGTCTTGCGTTTCCGTTCGACCCGGCGGCGCTCGACTTCGTCCTGCTGACGCACGCCCACATCGATCACAGCGGCCTAATCCCGCGCCTGGTGCGAGAGGGGTTCAAGGGGAAAGTATATGCCAGCGCCGCCACGATCGATCTCTGCAAGATAATGCTCCTCGACAGCGCTCACATCCAAGAGCTCGAGGCCGGTTGGCAGCAACGCAAAGCGCGGAGAGCGGGCGACGTGCCTTTCGAGCCGCTCTACACCGTGGACGACGCTGAGCGGAGCCTATCCCGCTTCGAGCCCGTCCCGTTCGGCCAAATGGTCACGTTGACCCCGGACGTGACGGTGAGGTTCCGCCACGCTGGGCACATCCTCGGGTCGGCCATAATCGAGGTCTACCTGCACCAACCGAAGCTCGGCGTTGATCCTACTTCTGTGTCTGGGTCCACCGCCACCCCGGCCGTCAGAGCCGAGGAGGCAAAGATCGTTTTCTCAGGAGACCTCGGCAACGTGAACCAGCCTATTATCAAGGACCCAGAGTTTGTCTCCGATGCCGACTTTCTCGTGATGGAGTGCACTTACGGGAACCGCGTTCACGAAGACCGCATGGGAAGCATGGAGAAACTATGCAAAGTCATCCAGGACACGTGGTCAAAGCGCGGAAACGTCATCATACCTGCCTTTGCGGTAGCCCGCACCCAGGACGTCGTGTACGATATCGCCAGGCTCGCCTACAGGCGCGAGATTCCCCCGGTCAAGGTGTTCATCGATAGTCCCATGGCGGTGTCGACAACCGAAGTGTTCGACAAGTACCGGGACCGGGACGAGTTCGACGTGGAGACCAGAGCCCTCATCGATGCCGGCGGCGACCCGTTCGACTTCCCAGGGCTCCAGTACGTGCAGACCGTCGAGGAGTCACGCGCCTTGAACGAGATCTCCAGCGGCGCGGTGATCATCTCCGCCAGCGGGATGTGCGACTTCGGCCGGATCAAACACCACCTCAAACACAACCTGTGGAGGCCCGAGTGCACCGTGTTGTTCGTCGGCTTCCAAGCCCGAGGAACGCTCGGCCGCCGTCTTCAAGAGGGGGCCACGAAGGTAAAGATATTCAATGAAGAGGTGGCAGTGAGAGCCTCTATAGAGTCAATCGACGGGTACTCCGCTCACGCGGATCGCGACGCCTTGCTTTACTGGGTGAAGAGCTTTCGGACCAAACCGCGAAAGGTATTCGTGGTGCACGGAGAGGAAGAGTCGGCCGAAGAGTTCGCCGCTACGTTGAGAACGGGCCTAAACATGTGGGTCGGCGTTCCCAAGAGGGGCGACACCGTGGACCTCGTGAGCGGGGACACAACGGTCAAGCCCGACGAGAGCGCACAACGCGAGCAGGTGTTGTCGCTGAAGGCTACCCGGGAGGAACTGGACCGGGCGTATGCCGCGCTTACGAAGGCGCTGGACCGTGGAGAAGTCTTGCAGGATCCGACCGCCTTCCGGGCGTCGCGCGACGATATCTCAAGGCTCATATCCCTGATGCGGAGGCTCGCCCAAGAAGATCGCACGGCATGATCGTCACAAGCAGGTCGGCGCCTTGTCAGAATCCTGCCCTTCAGGCCAGTGGCCGGGTTCTGACACGCTTCGTGCAATCACCGGCGCCCCCTCCTAGTGGTCGGGTTCACTCCCGTACCACCACTTAACTGCCTATGCCGAGCACGAGGCGTGCGACCTCGAAGTATACGATGAGGCCGATGATGTCAACAACGGTAGTGATGAACGGGCCAGCCATCACCGCCGGGTCAAGGCGCAGCCGCTTGGCTGCAAGCGGCAGGAACGCGCCGGCCACGTTGGATACGGTTATCACGACGAGCAGCGACAGCCCGACGACAAAAGCGATCCGTACGTCGGCCTGCGTGAGGTAGGCCCTCACATAGGCAAAAGCGCCGAGCAGAAACCCCAGCACCACCCCGGTGCCGCACTCCCTGAGCAGCACCTTCAGCCCTTGCCGCAGGTTTATCTCACCTGTGGCCATCCCGCGGATGACGAGCGTGGCCGACTGGGTACCAGTGTTCCCGCCCGTGTCGATGAGTGTGGGTATGAAGAACGCTAGTGCCACCACGGCTTCAAGGGAAGCCGAGTAGACCTTGAGAATGTTGCTGGAAAAACTCTCGAGGAGAATGAGGAGCGCGAGCCAGCCCACCCGCTTCTTCACGTTGTCCACCAGGCTCATCCTGAAGTACTCCTCCTCAGGGGTACCCAGGCCGCCCATTATGTGGATGTCCTCAGTGTCCTCCTCTCGCACAACGTCGAGGATGTCGTCGTGGGTGATGATCCCAACGAGGCGGTCCTCGCTGTCCACCACGGGGACGGCGATGAACCCGTACTCCTCGAAGATGCGGGCGACCTCCTCCTGATCGGTGTCGGTAGAGACCCTCACCACCTCCGGGTGCATTATCTCGCGGACCAGCCTGTCGCCCGGGGCCAACATGAGTTCTTTCAGCGAAAGCTCGCCGACCAGCCGCCTATCGCGGGATATGACATAGAGGTGGTAGATGGTTTCCTTGTCTGGCGCAGTCTTTCGCACGTGGGCGAGGGCCTCGTCGACTGTCTGAGTCTCCTTGAGGTCGACGAAGTCCGTGGTCATGAGACGCCCGGCCGATTCCTCCCTGTAGCCCAGGAGCATGTTTGCGACGTCCCGTTCCTTTTCTGACAGGAGCGAGAGGTACTTCTTAACCACCTTGGCCGGGAGCTCCTCGAACAGCTCGGTACGGTCGTCCGGGCTCATCTCGTTGAGGAGAGTCGCCACCATGTCTCCGCTCAGGGAGCGCAGGAGCACCTGTTTTCTATCGACGTCCACGAAATCGAAGACTTCGATGGCAAGGTCTTTGGGAAGGAGCCTGAACACCAACCCGGTGGACCCCGGGGACAGCTCCTCCAAAACTCTGGCGATCTCAGAAGGATGGTGTTTCTCGAGCGTGCGCTTGAGACCTATGTAATCCTTTTCGGTCAGAAACTCTTCTACCCTGTTCGTAAGCTCGATGGCCAATGGTATCCCCTCCTTCGCGGCATCCTTCGCGGTCGCAAGCGACCTTGCGGGCAAGGCGCCCGCGCCAGCTTTCAGCCCCGCGGCGCACCGCGCGGCACTGCACCTGTGCGGGCGTGCCGAACGGAGGGGAAACACACAAGCACTGCGCATACTGTGCGTAAAGGCATACTACGCACAAGAGCGCCCCCAGCCCGTCTTCCCTACGAGCCCGGAGGCGCATGACGCGCCATGCCTACCCTGCTCCGAGAAGCGACGAAGACGGACACCTCGCACCAGGTTGCGCGGTGCGGGCTGCTCGCGGCGCGCTGTTGACATTGACGCTCCTACTCCCAGGGTCAGCGTCCATCTTCATCATCTCCCTTCTCAAGCCTTTACATAGGTCGCTAAGCGAAGGCACACAATTCTCATTGGAGTGCCAGTTATTACCAGGCTTCCGGTGGTCTCGCGATGGGCGTCAAAGCGATGTCGGGTGCCCGGCGGGCCGGCAGGCGGGCCGGATTCTGGCCAAGCCCTCTTTGGTTGGGGTGCCCTGCCAAAACCCAGCCCGTCGGGCAAGTGGCCGGGTTTTGGCACCCCTCGTGCAATCACCGGCAACCTCTCCCAAGAGTCGGGAGCACTTCTGCACAAGACCGTTGATTTCCCCCATTCGCTACCAGGTACTCTGGTTAGCTGTGGTTAGGTTCGGACTATGTACATGTGGACTGCCACCTTCGATAAAGCAGGATAAGCCGTATCTCCATTGAAAGCCCTTGTTCCAGGGCCTGTGATTCTCCAGAGGATACTGGGCTATTCCGACCGCGAGATGGCCCGGGCAGTCAGGGTTGACCTTGAGGTCAAGTATGCCCTGGGGCTGCCTGTGCTCTACCCGGGGTCTCATTACAGCCTGCTCTCTATCCATAGGAATCGCCTCATACAAGGCGGTGCAGGAAGGGACATCTTCGACCGCGTCCTGCGCCTGGCACAGGAGAAAGGGCTGCTGTCGAAAGGCGAGGACCAGATCCTGGATAGCACGCAGGTAGTTGCCGATGTCGCGCTTCCGACGGCAAGCGGCCTTGTCCGCCAGGCCATAACGCACCTTCTGAGGGCTATTGACAACAAGGTAAAACCTGCCACAGGCACGCCCAGGGAGAAGAAGGAGTGTGACATGACCCCGGATGAGAAGAAAGCTCTCTTTGCCCGGGCGGCGCGCTAAGGTCGGGCGCTAGCCCGAGTGTGCAATGAGGAGCACATTCAGGATGACTTTTGTGAAGAAGCCTTCGCGCTCCTCATTGAGATACTCGAGTGGATTGCCAAGGATGATGATAACATCACCCGCACTCCCCTCAAGCAGCGGAGATGCAAGATCGAGTCGGTATACCATCTCGACGCGAGGTACGCCAAGAAGACCCCTGAAACGGGATACGTGGGATACAAGGCGCACATGGCCGTGTCCGCCGAGAGCAGGTTCATCATCCACACCGAGACCGCCCCGACGGACGTTGGCGACCCCACTGTGGCCCCCGTAGTCGTCGATGGGGTGTTCTCACACGGGCTCGACTTCAGCAAGGCCATCGGCGACACACAGTACGGGTCAGGCAAATTCCGCCTCCAGGTTCGCCTGACGGCGATCGCCTTGAACATAAAGCGCATCTTCACGCTACTCCAGGAGCAGAAGGCTTCGGCACTTGCGGAGCCTGAAGCGGCTTAGGGAGGAGTCTGTCCTTTGCCCCCGCAAGGCCCCCAGGAAGGCCTGCGGGGAAGAGAACACCCAGGCTAACAGGCATCAAATCCCCCATATTGCGGGGCTATATGGAGATTATGGCATTATCCCGCTTGTCAAGGTACAGTCCATGCTCCTATTTAGCTGGGGAAAATCAACGGTCTCACGCACCCTCATTTAAGACTCCACCCGAGAGCCGGAGACACCCCCACACCCTCACCTGGGAATTCTCCCTGGAGCTCCCGCCCCGCTTCAGCTTACGCCTCCTAGTGGTATCTTGTCAAGCCAGCGCCGGGCTCTCATGCCTTTAGCAGTTTCCACTTGCCGCTGCGAAACCGGAACATGATGATCGCTGACCGCACTACCTGATCAACGGCCATCGCCGTCCACGCCCCAATGAGCTCCATGTTGAAGACCACCGCAAGCACATATCCCAGTGCGACCCTGAATCCCCAGATACCGACAGCCGTGGAATACAGCGGCCACTTCGTGTCGCCGGCCCCACGGAGCCCGCCTGCTAGGATGAACTGGGTGGATTGGGCTGGCTGCACGAGCCCCACTATGCGCAGAACAACAGCGGTTTTCGCCACAACTGTGGGATCGTTCGAGTACATCATGGCGATGTATTTGCCGAACAGGATGAAAATGAGCGCCATGAACCCCGAAACCATCGTGCCGATGCGGCGCGTCTCAAGCGCCCCTTTCTCCGCAAGATCCGGCCTGCCCGCGCCCAGCCCCTGGCCCACAAGGGTCGTTGCCGCTACGGCGAACGCCTGGCCGGGCGTGAACGAGAGGCCCAAGATATTCATGCCAATTTGGTGGGCGGCCACGACAGCCGTCCCGAACCCCGCGACGATTCTGAGATAAACAAGCTGCCCGCCCCGGAGGATGAGTTGCTCGATGGCTGCCGGGACACCGATGTTGACGATGCGCCGAATGAGGGGGAAATCGAATCTCGCAGGCCCTGTGAGGTGCAGAACGAACCTGCCCCCGGTCACTACCCGCAGGATGAGAACAAGCGCGATCGCCCTAGATATGCTGGTGGAAAGCGCTGCCCCCGCGACGCCCATCCTCGGGAAACCAAGCTTTCCGTATATCAAGAGGTAGTTGCCGATGATATTCAGGATGTTGCAGAACGCGTTGACCTTCATCGGCGTCTTCGTATCGCCCGCTCCCCGGAGCGCCGCGGCGACGCTCATGGTCAGGAGCATGAAGATGGCCCCCGCCGCGATTATCTGCATGTATGCGACACCGAGGGGAACCACGTCTTCCTCGGCGCCCATCAGCACCATCACGTCCCGTGCTGACACAAACCCCAGCACGCTCACGCCTATCCCCATGATAGTAGTGAGCATGAAACTCTGCCTCAAAGCGTTGTTGGCTATCGGTCTCTCCTCGCCTCCGATAGCACGAGCGATAACTGCGGTGGTTCCGACGTTGAGGGCCATGAACACGCCTGTGGCGAACAACACGGGCTGGTTGGTGAGCCCTACCGCGGCGATAGCGGCGGGCCCTATCCTGCCCACCATTATCATGTCCGCCATTCCCACAAGGGTGACCAGGAGCATTTCCACGAGGGCTGGCCCCGCGAGATCGATCACGCGCCGCCTGACAACCGCCGGGGCAGAGTCGAGCTGAAAGGCGGGCGCGACCCGTAATTCGACATCTTCCACGTCACTCATGCCGACTTCTCACCTTCATTACATCCGACTTCACCCGGTATCGCCGTAGGAAAATCACAGGCGTGCGGGCTGCATGGTCTGGATAGAGAGAGGGTCACGGTTCGGGCTGGTATGATAGAAGCAAGTGCACCCTTGCCAGCAGGTCCCGAAGCATCGACTGCTCCTCTTCCGTCATCGACGCAAGCACACGACCCAGGTACCTACGCCGTCTCTCCCGAACCCTGCTGAGCACGGTTTCCCCGCCTCTTGTGATCCTCACGCGCACGACTCTCCGGTCGGCCTCGTCACGCACACGCTCGGCGAGGCCCGCCCGCTCCATGCGGTCGACGAGGTCAGTGACCGTGCTGCAGCTCACGCCGAGCCGCTCGCTTAGCTCACCCATAGTAAGCTCGCCCTTGCACAGCGCGAGCAGCGCATGGAACTGGTCCCTCGTGACGCCGAGATCCGCCAGTTCCGCCTTGCCTTGGGTGCGCATGAGGTGTTCAATTCGCGCGAGGAGCATCTCCACGTCGTCGACGTGCAAAACCGAATCACTCTCGCTGCAGGCACTGACGTCGTCGCCAGGGAAAACCACCGGTATCGCCTCTTTCCCTTCATTCAGCACCGGCGATTCATTGAGCACCGGCGATATGTTTCGTGCTCCCAATCTTACGTGCCACTAAGTATTATACCTCGCATACCTTATCCTGCCAAGGCCACACCAGGGCACTCCCTCGAAAACACGGTATTGACACCATCGAACAACAAGGGGTATATTACAGTTATATAGTTGCTTAATTGAGCAGCCATAATCCAAGTGCCACCCGCAGAAACGGCACGAACCTGGACCGACCGAGATAGAACAAGGAGGCTAGAACATGCAAGCCAACGATGTCTGCGACGAATTCACGCCCTCGGGCGACGAAGCCGCCAGGCTCAAGGACAGACTCCTTGAAGTGGCCGGGCTCTCCGAGATATTCAAGGCGCTTGGGGACGAAACCCGCACCAAGATCCTTTACCTTCTGTCCCTGGAAGAGCTTTGCGTATGCAACCTCGCCCAGATCCTCGACATGAGCGTTCCCGCGGTATCGCACCATCTCAGGCTCCTGCGCGCGTTGCGTCTCGTCAAGTATCGCCGTGAAGGCAAAACAGTGCGCTACTCTCTGGACGACGAGCACATTGTGAATATGATCCGACAGGCTCAGGAGCACTTTGCGGAAGACAGGTAACGACAAGCAGCCGGCCGACACCGGGGGCCGGCTTCCCACATCACCGCGGGGAGGACAGGACGACATGACGGGTATATCAGACGGGACGTGCCACGCGTGCCGCGCGCTCGATAGGCGCGAGGCCGGAAAGGCCAGCCAGGGGCGCCGCCGCGATCGCAACCACCACGGGCACGAGCACGAGCATGAGTATGAGCATGAGCAGCCGCAGACACAACCACAAGCGCAAGCTCGGGTGCAGGCGCAGGAGGTTTCAGAGCCTGGGGAAAGCGCGGGTGGTGTAAGAGGACAGCTTGCGATGACTGTCTTGGCGGGGCTGCTCTTCCTCATCGGCCTCATGGCCGAACAGGCCCTTCACCGCAGTGTGTACCGCCTCATCGAGTACCCCGTCTTTCTTTCCGCGTACCTCCTCGTCGGCGGAAAGGTGGTCCGCTCCGCTGTGCGGAACCTCGTGCGGGGCGAGCTCTTCGACGAGACGTTCCTCATGACCGTGGCAACCATCGGGGCTGTCCTCGTCCACCAATTGCCTGAAGCCGTAGCGGTCATGCTCTTCTACGCCGTGGGCGAGCTCTTTCAAGACGCCGCCGTCGACCGGTCCCGCAGGGCAATCGGGGCGCTTCTCAATATCCGGCCGGACGTCGCCCACCTCAGGGCCTGCAGCGACGTCAAGACAGTCCGCCCGGAAGACGTCAAGGTCGGCCAAGTGGTGATGGTGCGGCCTGGAGAACGCATTCCGCTCGATGGTGACGTCATCGCGGGTTCCTCATTCGTTGACACGTCCGCGCTCACCGGAGAGCCCACCCCTGTCAGCGTTGGACCTGGCAAAGAGGTGCTCGCCGGCATGGTGAACCAGGGCGGCGCGCTGGAGGTCCGTGTCCGCCGAAGAGCCGCGGAGTCGGCGGTATCAAGGATCCTGAACCTCGTGGAAAACGCCGCCTCGCGCAAATCCCCAACCGAGCGGTTCATAACCAGGTTTGCGCGCTACTACACCCCAGTGGTCACGCTGGCGGCGCTCGGGGTGGCACTTGTTCCACCCCTCGTCCTGCCCGGCGCGACGTTCGGCACATGGGCGTATCGTGCCTTGGTGCTGCTGGTTATCTCGTGCCCGTGCGCGCTTGTGATCTCGATCCCGCTGGGCTATTTCGGCGGCATAGGCAGTGCTTCGCGCCACGGCATCCTAGTCAAAGGGGCGAACTACCTGGACGCCCTTGCTTCACTCCACACCGTGGCGTTCGACAAGACCGGGACTCTCACGAAAGGCGTGTTTCGCGTCACCGAGGTATCCGTCCGCAACGGCTATTCCAGGGATGAACTCCTCGAGCTCGCGGCGTTCGCGGAAGCGAACTCCGCCCACCCCATAGCAAAGTCCATCCTCGAGGCATACGGCCGGCCTGTGCAAGCCGGTATTGTGCGGGATTACCAAGAAATCTCAGGATATGGCGTGCGGGCCTTCGTGGACGGCAAGGAGATCATCGCCGGGAATGACCGGCTCATGCACACGGAGAACATCGACCATGATTCATGCGACCTCGAGGGAACCGCCGTTTATGTGGCAGTGAACAGGGTCTTCGCGGGCTACATCGTGATCTCCGACGAACTGAAGCCCGACGCGGCCCGAGTCGTGGCAGGCCTCAAAAAGCTGGGCATCAGGAAGACGGTCATGCTCACGGGGGATGATGAAACCACGGCGAAGGCTGTCGCTGAGCTCACCCGAATGGACGCGTACTTCTCGGAGTTGCTCCCGGAAGAGAAAGTAGCGAAACTCGAAGAGATCTCGTTCGCCACGACCGGGCCACGCAGGCGGAAGCTCGCCTTCGTCGGCGACGGCATCAACGATGCGCCTGTTATCGCCCGCGCGGACGTTGGGATCGCCATGGGCGGTCTTGGCAGAGACGCCGCCGTCGAGGCTGCAGATGTCGTCATCATGAACGATGAGCTTTCGAAGCTGGTCGCGGTCGTCCGTATCGCGCGAAGCACCAGGGCCGTGGTCCTTGAAAACATCGCCTTTGCCCTCGGTATGAAGGCGGCGTTCATACTTCTAGGCGTGATGGGCGTTGCCACCATGTGGGAAGCCGTGTTCGCCGACGCTGGCGTGGCCTTGATCGCGATCCTGAACGCCACGCGGCTGCTCGGCCGAGATTTCGGGAGCAAGGGGAGCAAGACGCCGGGCATCCGTCGGTGAAGGCTGCGGCGAAGCGGAAGCGCTCCTCCCTGAGTTCCGAGTCCCCAACGCAAGCCACTCCCGAACGTACCCCGATCAGCGCCGAAACCTCCTCGCAAGCCCCCGGTTGAGCGAGCCAACGTCACAAAGAGTTGGCCGGAGCGAGGGATAATAACCCTGTGAAATGCACGAGGAGGTGCTTGCACTGAGGAACATCGCCTATGTCGTTGTCGGCGCATTCGTGGCGCTTGCGATCATGGTGGCAAGCCCTAGGGCCTTCGACACCATACTACAGTCGAGGCTGCTGGGAGAAGCCGCTCTTCCGCGATTCACCGACGGGTCAGAGAAGGAAAACAGAACACCGGAGCCACAAGACCTGGTGAGGCTCTTCCCTGACATTGTCGTAAGACAGTGGACTCCCGAGACTCCATCTGTCGCCATAACGTTCGACGATGGGCCCGATGACGCCTATACCCCGAAGCTCCTGGACATCCTGGCCAAGCAAGGGGTACGAGCCACGTTTTTCCTCATCGGACAGGCTGCCGAGAAGTACCCAGAGGTAGTCGCCCGTATCGTCAAGGAAGGCCATGCCATCGGAAATCACACCTACTTCCATTCGAACCTCTCGCGGATGGCTCCCTGGCAGGTCCTCCTGGACCTTCGAAAAGCCCAGGACGTGTTCAACCGCCTCGCCGGCCAAACGCCAACCGCGGTCCGGCCGCCGTACGGGGCGCTGGACCCGCCGGCCGTTGAAGCCATAGGGCGGGAGGGCTTCAAGGTGGTCCTGTGGACCATCGACTCGCTGGACTGGTGGGGGCTCTCGAAGGAACAAATCGTGCAAAACGTCGTGCCCGCCCTCAAGAGTGGCGTCATAATCCTGCACCATTCGTCGGGAGGGCCGCAGGAAGACCTGACCGGCACGCTCGAAGCGTTGCCTGAGATAATCCAGACCCTGAAAGACCAGGGATATCGCTTTCTGACCATCCCCGAGGTGCTCGATGACATCGCGCGGCAGCGCGGCACGGCCCGCGGCAACGTTCCAGAGGGAGGGACGCCGACGGCCACGCATACAGCGCCGGGCGTCTCAGCGGGGCCCGGGCTCCGGCTCCGAACGGCCATCATAGCCCTCGCCGCCGCGTGACGCCGCCGGGCCGCCGGTCACCGCTTGCTTCCGGTTGAAGGCGAGCAGTTTCTCGCGGAGCTTGCTCGCCCCCGCGATGCCCGGACGGGTCATCTGTTCGGGGCTTAAGATGAGACCTAGCTCCTCTTCGGTCAGAAGCCCCGTCTGCAGCACGAGATCCCTCACCGGTTTTCCCGACGCCAGGGCCTCCTTGGCAATCGCGGAAACCGTATCGTAGCTCAGATAAGGGTTCAGCGCGGTGAGGATGCCCACGTTGTTCTCGACAACCGCCCGGCACCTGTCCTCGTTCGCCGTGATCCCTGTCACGCACCTGTCCACGAACATGTTCACCGCGTTGTTGAGAATATCTATCGATTGCAATAGGTTGAAGACAAGCACCGGCTCGAACACGTTGAGCTCGAGCTGACCCGCCTGGGCGGCCAGCATAATAGTCACGTCGTTTCCGATGATCTGAAACGCCGCCTGGTTCACGGCCTCGGCGATGACGGGGTTTACCTTGCCCGGCATGATGGAAGACCCCGGTTGAACGGGCGGCAGGTTTATCTCTTTAAGGCCCGCGAAGGGGCCCGACGCGAGCAGCCTCAGGTCGTTCGCGATCTTCGAAAGCGTGATCGCGCACATCTTGACTGACGACGAGACATCGGTGAATAGGTCCACGTTCTGCGTGGCGTCCACGAGGTTCTCCGCGAGGCGAAGGGCGTATCCCGTTATGTTCTCGAGCTCCTCCACAACGAGCCTCATGTACTCTGGGTCAGCGTTCAAACCTGTCCCCACGGCCGTCGCGCCCATGTTGATCGCGAGCAACCCGTCAGCGCTCCTCGCTATGCGCTCCAGATCGCGCTTGACCGCCCCGGCGTACGCCCCGAACTCCTGGCCCAGGGTGATCGGGACAGCGTCCTGCAGGTGGGTCCGCCCCATTTTGATGACGTCCCTGAATTCCTCAGACTTCTCCCGGAGCGCGTGGACGAGCCTGTTCAGGGCCTTGATTGCCGGGTGTACCTGCTGAAGCATGGCGAGCTTCGCGGCGGTCGGGAACACATCGTTCGTGGACTGGGACATGTTGACGTGGTTCAGCGGGTGGACTATTTCGTACTGGCCCTTCTTGCCTCCCAGGATCTCGATGGCCCTGTTTGCCAGGACCTCGTTCACGTTCATGTTCATGGATGTCCCGGCGCCGCCCTGTATAACGTCCACAATGAACTGGTCCCGGAAGCCGCCTGCTATCACCTCATCGGCCGCCTGAACGATGGCCCGCGCGATCTCCTCTCTCAGGTACCCCATGCGCATGTTCGCAAGCGCTGCCGCCTTTTTGACCACCGCGAAGGAGGTCACCAGAGCGGGGTGCATCCTGATGCCCGTGATCTGGAAGTTCTCGGCACTCCGGAGGGTCTGAATCCCGTAATACGCATCCTCCGGAACCTCGCGCGTGCCGAGGAGGTCTTTCTCCAGACGCGTCTTGCTCCGCGCCTGCGGTTCTCTCTCCCCCATATCAACACCTCCATGCGTCGTCACACCATCCGAAGCGGCGGCCTCAACCAATCGCTACCAATTCGATTATACGACTATTCGGGGGAAAAATGAAGGGCTGCGGAACCCGGGGCGCTCCGCCCAGCGCGGCGAGCCGTTCGGCACGCGAGTGCGGCGCGTGCGGACGTGCGGACGTGTGGCGCGGAACGAGCGATCAACGACAGGAGCCCCGGCCGCTTCCGGTGGCCGGGGCCCCTGTCGTTTGCGCATGCGTGTGCAAGTCTCCCGCGGGCAAATTGCTCGAGATCCCCTGCGATACCTTGCGGGCTTTGGCCCTTGTTACACTGCGAGCTGCATATGAGCCATGAGCTGGTTCGTGAGCTGGTTCAACCGCCAAGTGGGAACAGGAAGAATATGAAGAACAACGGGATGAGGATGATAGCTATGAGGATGATGATCCACCACCAGCCGCCGTCGAACCAGTTGCCCTTGGGCTTGGTGATCTCCGCCATGCCTCTTACCCCCTCGGACTGCCACTACTGGCATACCGTGATCTGCAGGCTCTCCTGCAGTCACGATATCATATGTCCAACCCCGAGGAGGTGACACTCTTCCGAGCGGAGGCGCTACAAAACGGCTGGTGGAGGCGGCGGGAGTCGAACCCGCGTCCGAAGAGGCAACTCGAGGAGCTTCTACGAGCGTAGCGTGGGATTCAACTTCGCCCCGGAGGCGCTCTCACGCCGGCTCCCCACGAGGCTATCTCGATGGTCTTAGCCCGCCCCTCCGAGAATCGGGGCGGGAGCATCCTGGTTTAGTTGACGCCCGCACCGGCCTCCCAGGTTAAGCCCGGATTGGACGGCCGCGTTAATTACGCGGCGTAAGCGTACTCGTTGTTGGCACTTATCGTGCGTTCCACCGTTTAACGAGGTCGGCGGGATCTCGGCTCGCTACCCCTGTCGTCACAGCTCCCCGTCGAAACCGTAACGCCCCCACAAACTTCGCGACCAGTGACGCTTCGCGGCCGGTATCACACCGAGTCGGTGCCCGAACCGACATAAGCAACCTTCGCCATTCGAGGCGACCTCGTCTCCGTCGGGCCCTCACCGCGTTTTTGGCCTCACCAGATTCTCTCTTTGATCGCACGGTCTGCCTCGCGTGCGAGGTCGCGCGTCGCAGCGGCCTCGCGCTTATCGTAGAGCTTCTTGCCTTTCGCAAGAGCCAGCTCGACCTTGGCAAGGCCTCTTTTCAGGTACACCTTCAGCGGCACAAGGGTGAAACCGCGCTCTTGCGTCTTTCCTTGGAGCTTCCGGATCTCCTCCTTGTGCAGAAGGAGCTTTCGCGTGCGGAGAGGCTCATGGTTGAACCTGTTGCCGTGCTCGTACGGGCTTATGTTCATGTTGTAGAGCAGGACCTCGCCGCCCTCCACCCTCGCGAAACTATCGCGCAGGCTAACCATTCCGCGCCTCACCGATTGTATCTCCGTGCCGGTGAGGGCGATCCCTGCCTCGTACGTCTCGTGTATATGATAGTCATGGTACGCCTTGCGATTCGTGGCGACGATCTTGTGTTCCGGCAAAGCCTCTCACCTGCACGCCAATTATACCATGGCGACAGGTCGCATTCAAGCGACACCACGACCCGCGGGCGCGGCGCCCGTGGCTACAGCCCGAGCTCCCCCGCGATTCCTTGCATTGCGCGGAGGCCTATCTCGATGAACTCCTCAAGCGATAAACCCAGCTCGGAACAGCTTTTCATCTGGTCCCTGTTGGCACCGCGGGCGAACGATGATTCCTTGAACCTGTTCATCACGAAACCCACGTCGATTGCGGAAAGCTTCTTCGAGGGGTGGATGAGCGCCGCAGCTACCAGGAGCCCAGTGAGCGGATCAACCGCGTAAAGGGCCTTGTCCAACCGCGTTTCCCGCGGCAGCCCGTGGGCCTCGTTGTGAGCCTTCACGGCATGCACCACGTCATCCGGCAGACCCAGCTTCTCAAGCATTTCGCCACCAACAAGGCTGTGCCGGTTGGGATCATGAGCCGTCTCGTCGTAGTCGATATCATGGAGGAGCCCCGCGAGCGCCCACTTGTCTTCGTCTTCACCCAAACGCGCCGCCAAGGCCTTCATGACGGCTTCCGTTGCAAGCACGTGTTTGATAAGGTTCTTCGTCTTGACGTGCTCCTTCACAAGCTCGAGCGCCTCTTGCCGATTCATCATCTGCCTTGTGTTCTCCCTCCCCTGCGGTTTCACGGGAACTTGCTGAAGGAGTGCATGGCACCCATGCACTCCTTCACCACGCTCAATAGTCCCTGAGCCTTGTCCCCAGGCCTTTGCCTCCCAAGCGACCAGCGCGGCGCCCCGTCGCGCGGCTCTCGCAGGCTCGTGCCGCCACCACCGAGGCCCATCGTGCGACCAGCGCTGGGCAGCCACACGCGGGGCGGCGGTCGCCACTGCACGGCCAGGGCCGCGTTCGCTCAGCCAAACAGGCCCATCAGGAGCGCGTTCAGCTTGAGGATGAGCGGCGCGAAAACGAGAGCCACCACGGTCATCAGCTTGAGGAGGATGTTCATGGCTGGCGCCGCGGTGTCTTTGAAGGGATCGCCCACGGTGTCGCCGATGACCGCCGCAGCATGGACCGGCGTCCCCTTGCCGCCGAGGTTCCCGGCTTCGATGTGTTTCTTCGCGTTGTCCCAGGCACCTCCCGCGTTCGCCAGCTGGATGGCCATTGGCACACCGGTCGCGAGGGCCCCGGCGAGAAGCCCGCCCAGGGTATCAACGCCGAGGACTATCCCTACGGCAAGAGGTATCACGACCGCGAGGAGACCTGGCACGACCATCTCGCGTAGCGCGCCGGCCGTCGTTATGTCTACGCACCTCGCGTACTCCGCACGCGCCTTACCCTCCATGAGCCCGGGGATTTCCTTGAACTGCCTGCGCACCTCCTCGACCACCTTGAACGCGGTGCGCCCCACGGCCTCCATGGTCCCCGCGGCAAAGATGTACGGGACCATTGCTCCGATGAACAGGCCCGCCACCACCCTTGCGTTCAGAAGGTCCATTACGCACAGGTTTACCGCCTGAATATACGCGAAGAAAAGCGCTAGTGCGGTCAGCGCTGCCGAACCGATGGCGAACCCCTTCGCTATGGCGGCCGTGGTATTGCCCGCAGCATCGAGGGAATCGGTGATCTTTCGGACCTCGGCCGGCATGTGTGCCATCTCCGCGATGCCGCCCGCGTTGTCGGATATCGGCCCGTAGGCGTCCACGGATACAGTCATACCAGCGATGGAGAGCATCCCTATGGCTGCCACGGCAATGCCGTAGAAACCCGCGGCCCCGAAGGCCACGAGGATAGCGATCGCCACGAAGAGAAGCGGAAGCACGGTGCTTCTCATGCTGAGCGCGAAGCCGCTGATGATGTTGGTTGCCGGGCCCGTGAGGCACGTCTTGGCAAGCTCCGCGACGGACTTGCCGGACGTATACATCTCCGCCACCTGCCCGATGACGATGCCCGAGATGAGCCCCAGCAACGCGGCCCAGAACACGCTGAGCTCACCGTAATAGAACCTGCTCAAAAGGAACGCGCCGATGACGACCAGCACGGCGCTGGCGAACGTTCCCCTGCGCAGCGCCCCGCCCGGATCTCCACCGGTTTCGTTTGTCCTTACAAAAGACGTCGCGATTATAGAAGCCACGATCCCTACCGCCGCAAGCCCCAGCGCGAATATGATGCCCTTGACCTTGGCTTCTGGCGTTGGGAGAGTCGCAACGGCGATCACCATGGCTGACACTATAGAGCCGACGTACGACTCATAGAGGTCCGCACCCATCCCGGCCACGTCCCCCACATTGTCTCCCACGAGATCGGCGATGACCGCCGGGTTCCGCGGGTCATCCTCGGGAATGCCCTTTTCCACCTTGCCCACGAGGTCCGCGCCAACGTCAGCGGCTTTCGTGTAGATGCCCCCGCCCACCCTGGCGAAGAGCGCCACGAAGCTCGCGCCCATGCTGAAACCGGCGATGAGGTCCGTCGCCGTGAACATGTCCAGGCCCGGGAGCCTGGAGAATACGTAGTACACGAGTGACAGCGCAAAAAGGCCGATGCCCACCACGTACATGCCCATGACCGCGCCGCCCGGAAACGCCACGCGCAGGGCGTTGTTGAACCCCTTCGTGGCCGCCTGGGCGGTCCTGGCGTTGGCCCGCGTCGATATCTGCATCCCGACGAAGCCCGCCGAGATCGAGGCGCCCGCGCCGAGCACGAACGCGACCGCGGTATAGGGGCTTATGCCGACCGCGAGGATGACGAACACTATCGCGAGGAAGACCAGTACCACGCTGTACTCGCGCTTGAGAAACGCCATGGCGCCTTCGTGGATGGCCCCCGAGAGCTCCCTCATTGTGGCGTTGCCAGGGTCTTTCGAGAGGACGTTGGAGACGAGATAACAGACGAACGCTAAGCCAAGAGCACCCGCAAGTGTTGCGTACAGTACGGACGACGTGCCAACGACCGGCATTTCCTCTCACCCCTCGACGAATTGCATCATCTCTGCCGCATTACGCATCTCCGTCGTACCCGCGCACGCGTGCCGCGTGTCCGAAAAGAAGAAGAGAAAGCCCCCGCTCGCACGTGGCGCGGGGCCGAGGCTTATCTAACGATGGTGAGCAGCACCGACGACGCCAGGAAGACCACCGCGACCACCGTTGTGATCTTGCTTAGAAGGTCTTCCCAGCCCTTGTTCTTCGCGAAGAAGAGCTGCCCGCCGCCGCCGATGGATCCGAGCCCCTCGCCCTTGCTGGACTGGAGGAGCACAACAACGATGAGGGCAACCGACACGATGAACTGGAAGACTATGAGTGCCGTCCGCAAAGCCTGCCACCCCCCATGCTGCTGGCCTACGAAAGACTCCACACGAACCAGGACTCATTTTAGCACACCGCCTGGGAGGTGGCAAGCTTCCACCGCACCGCCGGACAGCGTGACAGGGCGGAGGGCGACCCCCTCACACCCGGAAAGCCGCACGCCCCGCGAACATCCCAGTCTCGTCGAGCATGTCCTCTATCCGGAGCAGCTCGTTGTACTTTGCCACCCGGTCTGTGCGCGACGGCGCGCCCGTCTTGATCTGGCCGCTGTTCGTGGCGACCGCGATATGGGCGATGGTGACATCCTCCGTCTCTCCAGACCGGTGGGATACGACCGCAGTGTACCCCGCCCGGTGGGCCATCTCGATGGCCGCCAGGGTCTCCGTGAGGGTTCCGATCTGGTTCACCTTTATAAGCACCGAGTTCGCAACGCCCGACTTTATCCCGCGCTCGATCCGCTCGGTGTTCGTCACGAACAGGTCGTCCCCAACGATCTGGATTCTCTTGCCCAGGGTATCTGTGAGCAGCTTCCAGCCGTCCCAGTCGTCCTCGGCGAGCCCATCCTCGATGGATATGACGGGGTACTTCTCCACGAGCCGCTTCCAGTAGTCGACCATCTCAGGGGTGGTCCGCTTCGTGCCCTCGCCATCGAACACGTAGGCGCCGTCTTTGTACATCTCGCTCGCCGCAGGATCCAGCGCGATGAGCACGTCCTCCCCCGGCCTGTACCCTGCCATCTCGATGGCTTTCACGATGAGCTCGAGCGCTTCCTCGTTGGACCCGAGATTCGGGGCGATGCCGCCCTCGTCTCCCACCGCCGTGCTCATCCCCTTCTTCTTCACGACGTTGCGGAGGTTATGGAAAACCTCGGCACCCATGCGAAGAGCGTCCGCGAACGTCACCCCGCCCACAGGCGCTATCATGAACTCCTGGATGTCCACGTTGTTGTCGGCGTGCTTGCCTCCGTTCAGGATGTTCATGAGCGGCACGGGCAACACGTGCGCGCCGGTGCCTCCGATGTACCGGTAGAGCGGAAGCCCGAGGGATTCCGCCGCCGCCTTCGCGCATGCGAGCGACACGGCGAGGATGGCGTTGGCCCCTAGTTTTTCTTTGTTCGGGGTGGCGTCCAGCTCGAGCATGATGTTGTCGATCTCCATCTGCTCGGTGGCGTCCATCCCCTCCAGCTCGGGACCGATGGTCTCATTGACGTTCTCCACGGCCTTCTGGACACCCTTGCCGAGGTACCTTTTCTCGTCCCCGTCACGCAGCTCGAGCGCCTCGTGGGTCCCCGTGGACGCTCCCGACGGCACCGCGGCCCTTCCGACGGTGCCGTCGGCGAGGGTCACTTCCGCCTCCACCGTGGGATTTCCCCGGGAATCGAGGATCTCCCGCGCGTACACGTCAACGATCGTAGTCATCGAAACACCTCTCTTCGTGGCGTAGCTGACACTCAAAGCTTACGCCTTATAGCTTACTTGGACTTGACGATAGCCGCGAAGCTCGCGGCGTCGAGGCTCGCGCCGCCCACGAGGGCGCCGTCTATGTCCGGCTGCCCGAGGAAGTCCGCGATGTTCTGCGGCTTCACGCTGCCGCCGTACTGAATGCGAACCTCTTGCGCGATCCTCTCATTGAACATCTCGGCCACGGACTGCCTGATCAGGCGGATCACCCGGTTCGCCTCGTCCGCCGAGGCGTTGCGTCCCGTTCCGATGGCCCAGACCGGCTCGTAAGCGATGACGATTCTCTCGGCGCCGTTCGTCTTCACTCCGCTCAATGCGGCTTTGGTTTGCCGGACGACCACTTCCTCGGTTTTCCCGGCGTCGCGTTGCTCGAGCGTCTCGCCCACGCAGATTATGGGAAGGAGCCCGTTCGCTATGGCCGACTTGACTTTCCTGTTCACACCCTCGTCGGTCTCACCAAAGTAAGTCCTGCGCTCCGAGTGACCTAGGATGACATACGTGCACCCGAGGTTCCTCAGCATGAGGGGGGATATCTCGCCCGTGAACGCGCCTTCCTCTTCCCAGTACATATTCTGCGCCCCAAGCTCGACGTTGCTGCCGCGGAGCGCCTCCCTCACCGCATCGAGGGCCGTGAAAGGAGGACACACCACAACTTCCACGTCCCCCACATCGGCGAGCATCTCCTTGAGATCGCCGACGAGGTCGACCGCCTCATCGCGGGTCTTGTTCATTTTCCAGTTGCCTGCGATTATCCGTCGCCGCAATCCTCTCACCTCCGCACTTCCGTGTCGTCACGCCGGGCCCTCACACCGGCCAGCGCCCATCCGGAGGGGCTCCCAACGCGCTTCGCGCGCCGCGCTCACGCCTTGTCCTTGAGCGCCGCCACGCCGGGCAGCTCCTTGCCCTCGAGGAATTCGAGCGATGCCCCTCCCCCCGTGGAAACGTGGGTCACCTTGTCAGCGAAGCCCATCTCCTCGAGCGCGGCGGCCGAATCTCCGCCCCCGACTATCGTGACGGCCTTCGACTCGGCAAGGGCTTTCGCCACGCCTCGGGTGCCCTCGGCAAACGGCTTCATTTCGAACACGCCCATGGGGCCGTTCCAGACGACCGTCCTCGCGCCAGCGATCTCCCTGGCGAACCTCTGCACCGTCTCGGGACCGATGTCCAGCGCTTGCCAGTCCGGCGGGATCCGGTCCACCGGCACCACCCGGGTCTTCGCGTCCTCAGCGAAACGATCCGCGATGACCACGTCGGACGGGAGCATGAACTTCACGCCTCTAGCCTTGGCTTTGTCCATAAGCTCCCTCGCG
Organism: Betaproteobacteria bacterium; assembly: GCA_050260395.1. Classification (GTDB taxonomy): domain Bacteria; phylum Bacillota; class SHA-98; order UBA4971; family UBA4971; genus UBA6256. The sequence goes on along the minus strand of JBLNCC010000041.1, from coordinate 6,033 downwards.
AGATCGATCTTGTCCGCCTCCAGGATGGACTGGCCCACCTCGAACCCCTGGGCTTTCAGGAAGGTGTACGCCATCCCCCCACCGATCATGAGAGTGTCCACCTTGTCGAGGAGGTTGCGCACAACACCCACCTTGTCCTTGACCTTTGCTCCCCCGAGGATGGCCGCAAAGGGTCTCTCGGGGTCCGCGAGCGCCTTGCCCATGATGTCGATCTCCTTTTCCATCAGGAAACCGGCGACGGCCGGCAGGAACCTCGCCACGCCGGCAGTGGACGCGTGCGCGCGGTGGGCGGTCCCAAACGCGTCATTCACGTAAATGTCCGCGAGATCCGCAAGGCCTCTCGCAAAGCCTTCGTCGTTTGCCTCCTCCTCAGCATGGAACCGGAGGTTCTCGAGGAGCACTAAATCCCCCTCGCGCATTGCCACGACCGCGGCCTTGACTTCGTCGCCCACGCACTCATCGAGCTTGCGCACGGGCTTTCCGAGGAGCTCCGAAAGCCTCCTCGCCACGGGGTCCATTCTGAACTCGTCCGCGGGTTTGCCCTTAGGGCGCCCGAGATGGGACGCCAGTATGACTTTGGCGCCGCGGTCTACGAGGTACTTGATGGTCGGCAGCGCCGCCTTGATACGGGTGTCGTCGGTGATCTCGCGGTTGGCGTTCATGGGCACGTTGAAGTCGACCCTGACGAGCACCCGCTTGCCTTTTACATCGACGTCTCTGATCGTGGCCTTCGCCACATTCCGTCACCCCTTTCCGCCGGTCCGCCCGGACGGGAGGCCAGACGAGCCGGCATATCCGGCGGCCGCGGCCCGCCGGCCTGCCCGCCCGGTGTTCCTCTGCTGCACACGCCGTCCGAACATCCGGACCGGCTTGGCCGTGCCTTGCGACGCTTGTTTACAGCCCTCTCCCGGCGATATAGGCAGTAAGATCCACTACCCTCTTCGAGTAAGCCCACTCGTTGTCGTACCACGCTATGACCTTGACCATGGTTCCATCCATTACCATCGTGGACAGCGCGTCGACGATCGCGGAGTGCGGATCGCCGTTGAAATCTCTCGAGACGAGCGGCTCCTCGGTATAAGCGAGGATTCCCGCAAGCGGGCCTTCCGCCGCCGCCTTGAGAGCCGCGTTCACTTCCTCGACGTTCGTGGGCTTCACTACGTCGGCCACAAGGTCCACCACGGACACGTTCGGCGTGGGCACTCGCATCGCGAAGCCGTTCAGCTTGCCGTTGAGTTCCGGGAGCACCTTGCCCACGGCCTTCGCCGCGCCGGTCGTGGTGGGAATGATGGACATGCCAGCCGCACGCGCGCGTCTGAGGTCCTTGTGCATTAGGTCGAGGGTCCTCTGGTCGTTAGTGTAAGAATGGACCGTGGTCATGAGCCCTCTTGTGATGGTGAACTTCTCGTGTACCACCTTCGCCACGGGCGCGAGGCAGTTGGTAGTGCAGGACGCATTGGAGATTATGTTGTGCTTCGCCGGGTCGTAGCTCGCCTGGTTGACGCCCATCACGATGGTGATGTCCTCGCCCTTGGCGGGAGCGGTGATGATGACCTTCTTAGCGCCACCCTTGAGGTGACCCGCAGCTTTCTCGGCATTAGTAAACACGCCCGTGGACTCGATGACTATGTCTACACCGAGGTCCCCCCATGGTATGGCGGCCGGGTCCTTTTCTGAAAGCACCTTGACGGACTTGCCATTGACGATGATCTCGCCGTCCTTCGCCTCCACGCTCCCACGGAAAGTCCCGTGCACCGAATCGTACTTCAACAGATGAGCGTTGGTCTTGGCGTCTGCCAGGTCGTTCACGGCCACGACATCGATGGCCGGGTTCTCCAGCGTAGCTCGGTACACGATCCGTCCTATCCTGCCGAAACCGTTGATTCCGACTTTGACTGCCATTTTCCTTCTCCTCCCTATCCGTTTCCGTCTTCTGTTCGCGTGTCTTGCGTTTATGCCTCGAGCTCGAGCATCCTTCGGGCCGCCGCCTCGTCCGTCACGAGCGCCTCGCGGCTTTGCTGTTTCATGACGGCCAGAACCGCCCGCGCCTTCTTGGCACCGCCGGCTACCGCCACTAGCTTCTTCCCGGCGAGGTCCTCCGGGCGAATGCCCATGCTCGGGGTGTAATAGACCATCTTGCCATCACTATCGAAGTAATACCCGAACATCTCCGCCACGGCACCGCGCGAGGTCAAGATCTCCAAGGCCTCCCCGGTGATGCCGCGCCTTTTCGCCATTTCCTCGAGGGTCCCCACACCATGCACGACGATTCGGGCCCTCCGTATGAGATCCAGGACCTCCTTGATGCGAGGTTCGTCCACGATCCGCGATATGGTCTCTGGGTGAAGGTCGTCGGGCACGTTGAGAACCCTGTAAGCGCCCCCCATGCGCTTCGCCATGGTCACTGCTATGGTGTCTGCTTGCGTCTCGACCTCCTCTCCGAGACTACCCCTGGCAGGAACCACGGTTATTCCCTTGGGCCACCCGGACGGAACGAGCGCCGCCGCCACCTCTGTCATGGTAGTGCCCCCACCGGCAGCGACGATATCGCCCTCCTGGACGATGTCCCGCAGGATGCGGACCACTGCCCTTCCCATCTCCTTCTTGACAGTGGGATCGCGCCCCGAATCGCCCGCCACCACCACGACCCTCGCGATGGGCAGCCGCTCCATGAGGCCTTGCTCAAGCCTGGCAAACCCACGGAGCTCGCGCACGTAGTCCCCGAGGTCCGCGAAGGTGCGCTCGCCTTCGGGGGTGAGGCTCACGCCAGAAGGACCCACGGTGACTAGGCCCTGTTGCCTCAGAAACTCGAGCTCACCCCTTATGGTGCGCTCCTTCTCCGCGAGCCGTGATGAAAGGGTGCGTCTGCCCACGGGCTGGGAGAAATGGATATGGCGGAGGATCGAGTACCGGATGTCGATGAGCTCCCCAACCTCGGGGGCGATCTTCCGTTGCAGGCTTACAAACCTGTCGACATCGTGCGTCCCCATCGCTCTCCTCGTTGCCCTGCCGAGATCTCACCCACCCGCGAGGTCTCTCGCGCCCGCCCCGCCCGCGGGCCCGCGGCGCCATTCCGGGCCAAGGCTGCCATATGCTGACAGGCTGGCGGGACACCCAGCGACCCGGCGGAGGCAGTACTGTCCCACCAAGGCAAAAATAAAAAGTCCCATCGCCTTCTTTATTTTATTCTCCACGTCTTCGAAAAATCCTTCCCCGCACCGCGCCAAACCGCGGTCAAAACCTTCTGCGTTGCTTCGACGCGGGTATCATGTCTTCCTCGCGATACTTGGCCACGGTCCGCCGCGATATGAGGATACCTTGCGCCCGAAGCCTATCAGCTATCGCCTGGTCGCTCAGGGGAGCCTTCGGGTCTTCGGACTCGATGATCTCGCGGATCATCCTCTTGATGCTCTCGCTGGAGGCCGAATCACCGCCGACCGTCGGGACTCCGCTTGCGAAAAAGAACCTCATCTCATACACGCCTCGCGGGGTCTGCATATACTTCCCGGCGGTCGCCCTGCTGACCGTGGATTCATGGACTCCGATCTCATCCGCGACCTCTTTCAGCGTGAGCGGCCTGAGGTGCTTGATGCCTTTGTCGAAGAAGTCCCTCTGGAACCTGACGATGCATTCAGTGACTTTGTAAAGCGTCTGTCTCCGCTGCTCGATGCTGCGTATGAGCCACATCGCCGAGTTCAGCTTCGACTTTACGAACTCCACGGCGCTCGACTCTTGGCCGGGCCTCCTCAGCATGTCACGGTACGTGGGATTGATGGTGAGACGCGGGGCCGACACGTCGTTCACCACGATCACGTAGTCATCGCCAGCCTTTTCGACGGTCACGTCGGGCACGATGTAACCCGCAGGCCGTTCCCCCGAGAACTCGCGACCGGGCTTCGGATCGAGCGTCTTGATAATGTCGCACGCCCTCTGGACTTCGGGGACCGGCCTTTGGAGCCGTTGCGCTATCCTGGCCAGCCTCCCGGCGGCCACATCGTCTAGGTGGTGACGGATGAGCACGGACGCGAGGTCACGCTCGTCTTCGGAGATGTCGAGCGTGTCGAGCTGAATAAGCAGGCATTCTTCGAGGCTCCGCGCGCCAACCCCGGTCGGCTCGAAACCCTGCACCACCTTGAGCACGCGCTCGACCCGGTCGGCGCTCACGCCGGCCATGGCGGCTATTTCAGAGACCTCCATCCGGAGGTAACCGTCGTCATCGATCCCGCCGATGATGAGGCTTCCGATCCTTACGCCCTCGTCGTCCAGAGGCGCCAGGCGCAGCTGGAACATGAGGTGTTCCTGGAACGACTCTTGATGGCCCACGTACGACTCGTACGAAAACTCTCTCTCGTCATGTCTCTCCCTGGGTGCCACGTATCCAAGGTCGCTCGCGTCGTCGAAGTAGTTCTGCCAATCGATGTCCGGCCCGTCCGCATCGGCGCCGGCCTTCGTCCCGGACAGCTCCCCAGGGCCGCCCTCCATGGAGCCCGCCGCGCCGTCACCGTCGGTGGGTGCGTCAGTGCGCGGCACCTCGGCAGCCCCGATGTCGGCACCAGCAGCGGAGCATGAGTCCGAACCATCGGCATCCGCGAACTCAAGCACGGGATTCTCGAGCATCTCGGTCTCGATGTACTCTTGGAGCTCCGTCCAGGGCAACTGGAGGACGGTTATGGCCTGTCGAAGCTCGGGGGTTACGATGAGCTTCTGAACTTGCTTGAGGCTCATCTCATAACCCATCCTCATTGCCCCGTTCACCTCCCGCCTCTCCCGCTACTAAAGTATTCGCGCCGGCGCCGAGATCTCCTCTGTCCCCAGCCTCGGCCGCGGCCCGCCGCGCGAGGTTCAGCAGCCTCCTCATGCGATGGTTTGCCGCTGATTTGGTTATCGGAGGAACCGCCATCTCGCCAAGCTCCTTCAGGCTAGCCTCCGGATGTTCCATCCGAAGCCTCGCGATCTCACGAAGCCCCGGGGGCAAGCACGCCATGCTGGAGCGCTCTAGGAGCATCTTTATGGTCTCAGCCTGCGCGAGCCCCGCATCAACCGCCTTCCCCACGTTGGCGGTGTCACAGTTGACCGCTCGGTTCACGTCGCCGCGCATGCCGCGCATCACGCGGACGCTCTCGAGGGCGATGACGGACGAGTGCGCGCCGGTAACCCTGAGGAGCTGAGCGACATCGTCCCCGCCCTTGACGTAAACCATAAAGCCCCTTCTATGCTTCGACATTCTGGCTGCGACGCCGAAGGACCCCGCGATACGCACGAGCCCGCGCGCAAGCGGCTCCGCGTCGGCTATCATCTCCATGTGATACGCTTTCTCAGGATCCTGGACGTAACCCCGGGCAAGGAAAGCCCCCCGCAGATACGCCCTGTGGCAGCACTGTTTGGAAAGGATCCCCCAGGGCACCCCAGGCCTCATCGCTCCCCGCGCGCGGCTGCGTGGCGTCTTCAGGATCACACCCATTTCGCTCAGAGCCGCGCGGGTCTTCACGTCGCACGAAAGCGAGACGACGTAAAGGTGACCCGGGGAACGCCCCTTTCGTCTCGAGGCTTTCACAGACGGCCTCAGGTCGAAGAGGTCGCGCGCAAGCCACACGATCCTCCGGGCGAGCGCTGCGTTCTCTGTGACCATCTCGAAAACGGCGTCGTCCTCACGTCGCTTCCCGCCAGAGAAGCGCCCCGTCATGCGGGCGATGGCCGCGAGTTCCGCGAGCATGCAACACTTGCTGCCTGCCGTGAACCGCGCGAGTTCCTCTTTGGTCGTGGCGGAAAACATGAACCATCCCACCTGTTTCGATTGTATCACAGCCGCGCGGGACGCGCTGTGGTAATAACCGATGCGCCTGCCAGAATAGTTTTACCGTGAGACTAAGTATACCACCAGAAGTTCGCGCTACTTTTTGGCGCGGGGGTCCTGCCCAGTGTTGCCGGTGTTGCCCTCCGGGGGCGACGCGCTTGCGGCGCATCTCGTTCGAATTTGGCGCGCGAGATAGCCAAATTCTCCAAGCCCCGTCGTGCAACCACCGGCAACCCTAG
>JBLNCC010000040.1:0-8954 GCA_050260395.1 Betaproteobacteria bacterium | reverse complement strand
CTGCCGAAGCGGATCGTGGTGGTTTGCAGCGGGAACACGTGCAGGAGTGCCATGGCCGAAGCGATGCTGCGCAAAGCCCTCGCGGAAGAATTCGGTGCACGGGCTGACGGCGTGGCGGTCGAGTCCGCAGGCCTCTTCGCGCACGAGGGCGAACCGGCCTCCGAAAACGCCCGGGCGGTCATGATGGAGCGAGGCATCGACATCTCGTCCCATCGCGCGCGTGTGCTGAACGAGGACGTGGTGGAGCGCGCCGACCTCGTCCTGGTCATGACCGCTGCTCACAAGCAGGTTCTGCTCGAGAGGCATCCGTCGTTGAGGGGGAAGGTCTTCACGCTCAACGAGTTTGCGGGCCTCGAGAGCGAACTCGGCACCGACACGCGTGACCCGTTCGGCGGCTCCATCAGCGTGTACCGCGCAGCCGCGGACGCCATCGAGAGGGCCATCGAGGGCGCGATAAAACGAATCAGGGAAATGTGTGTGGAAAATCGCACGGAGTCGAAGGAACCTCCGGAACGAGAGTAGAAGTTCTCAGGTTGAACAGGGAGGTGCTGCGCCAGTGAGAGTCGCCATAGGTAGCGACCATGCCGGCTTCGAGATGAAAGAGGACCTCAAGGAGTACGTGAAATCCCTCGGGCACGAGGTCGAGGACTTCGGGGCGCCGTCCTCCGACCCAGTGGATTACCCCGACATAGGTTACCACGTGGCGAGGGAGGTCGCGTCCGGCCGGTTCGACAGGGGCATTCTCATATGCGGGACAGGCATAGGTATGTCCATCGTCGCGAACAAGGTGCCGGGCGTGCGCGCCGCGCTCGTGGGGGACCTCGAGACCGCGAGGCTTGCCCGCGAGCACAACGACGCGAACGTCCTGGCCCTCGGGGCAAGGGTCATCCGGCTCGAGCACGCGCGCGACATCGTGAGGCTTTTCTTGGAAACAAGCTTCGCGGGCGGGCGGCACGCCCGACGCGTGGACAAGATCGCGCTGGGAGAAGCGGGAAAGGGGAAGTGAGAATGTCCAAAGTCCACCTCATCGATCACCCTCTCATTCAACACAAGCTCACGTTCATCAGGGACAAGAACACGGGCTCCAAAGACTTTCGAGACCTCGTGAGCGAGGTCGCAACGCTTATGGCTTACGAGGTCACCCGCGATTTTCCTCTCGAGGACACCGAGGTGGAGACGCCGATAGGTCCAGCCAAAACCAAGGTCATCGCCGGGAAGAAGGTCGGCATCATAGCGATCCTGAGAGCCGGCCTCGGCATGGTGGACGGAATGCTGAGGCTGATACCTGCGGCGAAGGTCGGGCACATCGGCATTTACCGCGATCCGGAGACATTGAAACCCGTGGACTATTATTGCAAGCTTCCACCGGACGTGTCTGAGCGCGATCTGATAGTGGTCGACCCGATGCTCGCGACTGGCGGATCCGCCACCGCGGCGATCAGGTTCCTCAAGCAGCGGGGCGCCGCCAATATCAAACTTGTGGTGCTCATCGCCGCGCCGGAGGGCATCAGGATGGTACAAGAGCACCATCCCGATGTCGACATCTTCACCGCTGCCATAGACGAGCGTCTGAACTCCCATGGGTATATAGTGCCCGGCCTCGGCGACGCCGGGGACAGACTCTTCGGCACGAAGTGACGAGGTGCCAAAGAGCGGCGGCTGCGGAGAGCACCCCGCGACCGGCCGGCCGTCGGCGGCGTGGCCGGCGGGCGTGCTGGGCGAAGAAAGGCTGGGCGAGGAAGGGCGAGGCGATGGAGGGTGGAACGCAACGACGATGTACCGGAGCGGCCTTCATGGGACGAGTACTTCATGGAGATCGCGCGGATGGTGGCAAGCCGGTCGACCTGCCTGCGCCGCCACGTGGGGGCGATCGCTGTGAGGGATAGGCGGATCCTCGCGACCGGCTACAACGGCGCGCCCACAGGGCTTGCCCACTGCGCCGAGGTGGGGTGCCTCCGTGCCCAGCGGGATGTTCCCTCGGGCGAGAGGCACGAGCTCTGCCGTGGTTTGCATGCGGAGCAAAACGTGATCGTGCAAGCAGCGTTGCACGGCATAAGCATTAGAGGTGCGACCATATACTGTACAAACCACCCGTGCGTCCTGTGCGCTAAGATGCTTGTAAACGCGGGCGTCGTGGAGATCGTGTACGCCGGGGATTATCCGGACGAGCTGGCCTCGGGCATCCTTGGAGAGGCCGGGATCAAAGTAAGGTGTTTCGTTTGATTTTGTGCGGGTCCACCTTGACGCGGGTTTGAAGGCGTGGTTAAAATGAGTTTGATTGGGTCCCAAGCTGGGAATCTGCACTGAGTTGTCTCACTTAGGGTGCGGTCCCGGCGTCCGGAGCGTTTCCACCGTTTGGGCATCGCTCCCGGTTCTGTCGGAGAGGAAGTGCGAAACCGGTATGTCCCCTTATGTCCTCGTTTTCGTGGAGGCCTTCGCCATCACCCTCGTCTTGACGCCGATCGTTCGCGCGGGCGCCTTGCGCGCCGGGTTGGTGTACATGCCGAACTCGCGGACGGTCCACACGCGGCCCATGCCGGTGCTCGGTGGGATGGCGATCTTCGCTGGCTTTTTGGCGGTGGTCCTCCACCGGGTGGGCCTCGGGCACGACATGCTGGGTCTTTTGGTGGGCGGGGCCATTGTCTTCGCCGTTGGAGTACGCGACGACGTCCGCGAGCTCCCCGCGCTGCCGAAGTTCCTTGGGCAAGTCGCCGCGGCAGTGGCTGCGGTATGGCTGGGCGTCCGCATCGAGTTCGTCACGAACCCCTTCGGTCCGGGCATGATATACCTAGGCTGGTGGGGCATTCCCGTGACGCTGTTCTGGATCCTGGCTCTCACGAACGTGGTGAACTTCCTCGACGGTCTCGATGGTTTGGCCGCCGGCGTGTCGTCGATAGCCGCGTTTGCGCTCTTCTCGGTTGCCGCGGCGCGCGGCCAAGCGTTCGCGGCGAGTCTCGCCATCGCGCTCGCTGGTTGCGCCGTGGGATTCCTCCCCTTTAATTTCAACCCCGCGAAGATATTCATGGGAGATGCCGGCGCCATGTTCCTCGGGTTCGCCATTGCGGTGATCTCGGTGGAAGGAGCCTTGAAAGGCGCGGCCACCATTGCTCTCGCCATCCCCATGTTCGCGCTGGGCGTGCCGATCATCGATACCGCGTTCGCCATCGCGCGGAGGGTCCACAACGGAACGCCGTTCTACCAAGCCGATAAAGACCACATCCACCACCGCCTGCTCGCCAAGGGGTTTTCGCATCGGGGCGCGGTGATATTGATTTACCTTGTCAGCGGCGTGTTGGCTTCGTGCGCCGTTCTGATGGCGCGTGTTCACGCTACGGCCACCTTGTACTTGGTCCTCGCGATCGTCGCGGGCGCCGTCTTGGCGGGAGTAAGCCGGCCCAGCAGGGTCCGCAGGGTCCATCCGCGGACGAACGCCGGAACGCACACGCATGTTCCCCATGGGCAGGCATGACCCATCCGCCCATCGGCACGCTCACACACCTGAGAACGAATTCGCGCGTCCGCAAGTAGTCAGTCCGAGGGGGGTGCTTCATGCCCCGCAAGAAAGTGATGGCGGTCTTCGGGACGCGGCCAGAGGCCATAAAGATGGCGCCCGTGGTGCGCGCCTTGCGGAACTGCGATGCCATTGAGTGCGTCGTGGTAGTAACGGCCCAGCACCGGGAGATGCTCGATCAAGTCCTGCGCCTGTTCAACATCGTGCCCGACTACGACCTCGATATCATGCGCGAGGGGCAGTCGCTTACTGACATCGCGGTGCGGGCGCTCGGCGGGCTTGAAGCGCCTCTTGTAAGGGAAAGGCCTGACCTTGTTTTGGTCCACGGGGATACGTCCACCACGTTTGCGGCGAGCCTGGTCGCGTTCTATCACCACGTGCAAGTGGGGCACGTCGAGGCGGGGCTGAGGACGCGCGACAAGTACTTTCCGTTTCCGGAGGAAATGAATAGGCGGCTTGCTGGGTGCCTTGCGGACATCCATTTCGCGCCGGTGGAGAACCACAAGCGGAACCTGCTGGCGGAGGGGGTCGAGGCCGAGGCCATCCACGTGACCGGTAACACCGTGATCGACGCCTTGCTGGATGTGGCGGGCCAGCCATACGAGTTCCGTGACCCGGCGCTCGCCGCCATCGATTTCGACCAGCAGAAGGTGCTGTTGGTCACGGCGCACCGCCGCGAGAACCTGGGCGATCCCATGCGGGAGATATGTCGCGCCCTCAGGGACATCGTGGAAGCCCATCCCGAGGTAGAGGTGGTCTTCCCAGTGCACATGAATCCGCTCGTAAGGGCGGACGTCATGGGCATCCTCCGAGGCATTCCTCGCGTTCACCTAATAGACCCCGTTGACTACCAGACCATGGTTGCGCTGATGAAGCGGTGCTACATGGTGCTGACGGACTCCGGCGGCCTGCAAGAGGAGGCGCCGTCGTTGGACAAGCCCGTCATCGTCCTGCGTGACGTGACGGAGCGGCCTGAGGGGCTCGACGCGGGCACGCTCGTCCTCGCCGGAACGGATCGCAGGCGAATCGTAGATCGGGCGAGTGAGCTTTTGGAAGACTCCGCAGCCTACGCGAGGATGGCAAACGCCCAAAACCCGTACGGCGACGGCCACGCATCGGAACGCATCCTTGCCGCTCTTCTGTGGAGGTTCGGCCTCTCTCTCGAGCGTCCAGAGGATTATAGTGGGTGAAACTGGTCACGATATCGTACCATGAACTGGCTGGCCGGGTTGGAGTTTCCAGTTGAAGCCCCCGGATGCCGGTGATACACTCTCTACGTGGCTGCTCAAAGCCCAATTGCGGGTTCCCGCAAGCGCGCGGCGGCTGGATGCCCGGGCTAGCACCGGGCCTTTCAGAGAGGAGGAAACCGCTTGGATAGTATCCTCATCCGGGGAGGGGTGAGGCTCTCGGGGCGAGTGGTCGTGAGCGGTGCCAAGAACGCGGCGCTGCCCGCCATAGCAGCGGCGCTGCTCACCAGTGACGAGGTCACAATCTCGGGGATGCCGGCCCTGGATGATGTGGACACCATGTGTGAGCTGTTAGAGAGCCTCGGCGTGGCCGTAACCGTCGCCTCGGGGCGGGTGAGGCTTTGCGCCCCCCGCGCGGCGGCGAGGCAGGCTCCCTACGACCTCGTCAGGAGAATGAGGGCCTCATTTCTGGTGGCGGGCCCGCTTCTGGCGCGGCTCGGCGCGGTGCGCATGCCCATGCCGGGCGGTTGTGCCATCGGTTCCAGACCCATAAACCTTCACCTCAAGGCGTTTGCGGCCATGGGCGCGGAGCTCGCGGTGGAGAACGGTTACATCGAGGCGGTATCGCCCGCCCGCGGGCTGCGAGGCGCGCGGGTGTATCTGGATTACCCGAGCGTGGGCGCGACCGAGAACGCCATGATGGCAGCGGTCCTGGCTGACGGCGTCACCGTCATTGAAAACGCCGCGCAGGAGCCCGAGGTCGTCGACCTTGCAAACCTGCTCTCGGCCATGGGCGCGAAGGTCAGGGGTGCGGGAACCGGGGTGATCAAGATCGAGGGCGTGGACGAGCTGCACGGAACGGCCCACACGATCATACCCGACCGCATCGAAGCAGGCACTTTCATGACGGCCGCGGTGATCACCGGAGGGGACGTGACCGTCGACAACGTGGTCCCCGAGCATCTCGCGGCGGCCATAGCGAAGCTGCGCGAGGCGGGCGCGGTCATCGACACCCAAGGGTCCAGCCTGCGTGTGCGCGCGCCCCGAGACATCAAACCCCTTGACATCAAGACCATGCCGTATCCGGGGTTCCCCACCGATCTTCAAGCGCAATTCATGGCGCTCCTCTCCGTGGCCCGGGGCACGAGCGTCATCACTGAGACCGTGTTCGAGAACAGGTTCATGCATGTGGATGAGCTCATCCGGATGGGGGCGAAGATCAAGATAGACGGCCGCTCTGCCGTGGTGGAGGGCGTGGAGGCCCTTTCCGGAGCCCCGGTGAAAGCCACCGACCTTCGGGCCGGGGCAGCTCTCGTTGTGGCGGCCCTCGCATCGCGGGGCGAGACCGAGATCTTCGGCGTCGGGCACATCGACCGCGGATATGAGGCCATTGAGCACAAGCTGCGTGCGCTGGGTGCGGTCATAGAGAGACGGACCGACACCCCGAGGTCGCTGGCCGCCGGTGGGGCCGGCGCGTCCTAGACCCCGATCCTGGGGCGTCAGCCCTGAACCTAGGTTGTCCTAAGCGCAAGACGCGGGCGGGGAGCAAGTGCTCCGCCCGCTGTTCTATTCTGCCCCTGAAGCGCGTAAGGATAGCCTGGAATCGGCGTAAGACAAGGGGTTGCCTTTCAGCGGGGGGCAGGCTGGATGGACAGGGTGGTGATATTCTCCGTCGGGTTTTGCATTCTGGTAGTCCTCGTGGTACCCTCTGTGCTCGTGCGCGGGTGTGACTTCGGAATCGCACCCCGAGAAGCGGCCGCCGGCCCGAGCATCAACGTGTTCATGATCTCCACGGGGCAGATGGTGGAGATGCCCTTGGACGAATACGTCAAGGGAGTGGTTGCCGCGGAAATGCCGGCGTCGTTCGGCACAGAGGCGCTGAAAGCCCAGGCAGTCGCGGCGCGCACGTTCGCCGTCAAGAGAATGAAGCAGTTCGGGGGACCTGGGTGCACGGCTCATCCGGGCGCGGATGTGTGCACGGATAGCCAGCATTGCCAGGCGTGGGTATCCGATGACGAACTGCGGAAGCGCCTTGGGTACCTTGAGTACTACGCGTACGCGCGGAAGATAGCGAGCGCGGTGGAGTCGACCTCAGGGAAGATCGTCACGTACCAGGGCAAGCCCATCGAGGCATACTACCACGCAGCTTCAGGCGGGTCGACCGAGAACTCCGAGGACGTATGGCAGACGGCCGTGCCTTACCTGCGGGCGGTGTCTACGGAGTTTGAGGCAAGGGAGCCGAGCTTCCAAGAGCGCGTGGAGTTCACCATCGATGAGCTTGAAAAGAAACTCGGCGTCAAACTGACGCAAAAGAAGGTAAGGACATACAAAGTCGCGGGCAAGGACGTTCAAGTGGTCGCCGGGGACAGGATGGACCGGCCCATCGAGGTGCTCAGCGCTTCACCCGCGGGAAGGGTCAAGGACATCCGCATCGGCGACAAGATTTTCTCCGGTTTCTCCCTCCGGGAGGCCCTTGGGCTGCGCTCCACCAAGCTGACCTACCAGGTGATCGGGGACAAGGTTTCTTTCACCACCACTGGCTACGGTCACGGCGTCGGGATGTCCCAGTACGGGGCCCAGGCCATGGCCCAGGCCGGCAAGACCTACGTAGACATCCTCAAGCACTATTACACGGGCACCGAAGTTACAACGTTTGCGGGAATCGGACCCGGCCAGTGACTACGGACCCACCCAAGTGAGGGTGCGTCAGTCCTTGCACCATTTCTACTGGTTGCCGGGTTGCCGGTGTCGAACTCGGGGACGGCGCCCCAAGCGGGACGCCTTGACGCGACCCGGGGCTCGCGCGCGCTTTGGCGCGCGCTTTGTTATTCCCTCCGTGGCCCGTCCGAAGCCAAGCGTGTCTCGGATGGCACACACGCAGGTCCCTCTGGCCCCCTTTCAGGGTCTGCATAGCCAGGAAACAAGTGGGGACAATATACGCTGGGGTGATGGTATGGAGGGAAGGATGAGGAGAAGGAAGAGACAGCTATCTTCGGAAGGGATACGGGCGCGTCTCACGCGCCTCGTTCAGCGGGGGGCCCGAGGGGCGATGCGCGGTGCGGTGAACGCGTGGCGCAGCGTCTCGAGGGCAATGCCTCCCCGAAACGTCGTGATCGTGGTGGTGGCGGGAGGCTTCGCCTTCGGGCTCGGGCTGGCGCTCGGACGGCTCACCACGTCTCCCACAACGCCTCTCCAGCGCGGCTACGTCACCATCGAGCCGCTGAAACCCAGTGGCGTGGGAACGGCCGAGACACCTGGAGCGGAAGGCGGCGCCGCCACTGCGGACGCTCGGCTTGCGGCAACGGGGTCAGCGGCAACCGCGGCGGGTGGATCGGCCGCTCCCGGTGCCGACGACGCCGGCCCAGGCGAGGAGGGCGGTGGTCCAACGGGCGTGGAAGAGGGCGGGGGAGAAACGGGCTCGGACGGGGCCGGCCGGGACGGAACGGCGGTGATAGCGGCGCGGCCCACCAACGTGGATGAAGATGCTGGCGTGGTGGGACCTGTCCCCGCAACGAGCGGCACGACGTCAGACGGTGCGACCGCGGGCGGAGCGGCCCCGGGCGGCGACGCTCGAGCTAGGTCAACGGCGGCGCAGGCGGCGCGCGAGAAGATGCTCATGCCCGTGCAGGGACGCGTGATCTCTGAGTTCGGATGGAGGAAACACGCAGTCTTCGCCGATTGGCGCTATCATACCGGGATCGACATCGCGACCTCCGAAGGCATCCCGGTGAGGGCGGCGCTCTCGGGAAAGGTCGTGGAGGTGGATAACGACAGGCAACTAGGGCTTTACGTGGTCCTCGAACACCGAGGCGGGCTCCGCACCAAGTACGGCCACCTTGAGTCGAGCTCGGTGGCCCCGGATGACCAAGTGGCTCAGGGACAATCCATCGGTAGGGCTGGGTCGTCTGGCGTCACGTCCGGATGCTATCTCCACTTCGAGGTGATCCGCGGAGGAAAAGCCGAGGACCCCAGGGACTTCCTGTAGGCGTCAGGAAGTAAGGCTCGCATGAGGGGCCCATCCAGGGTTTCATGAATCACGCTTAAGGTGAAGCTTGAAGCCCTGCCCCTGCAGGGCCTGACATATCTCGCTGCTCCCCGAATATACATTGTATTAAACCGGGGGCAGGGGGGCAGTCGAGATGAGAGAGTACATCCGGCGTCGGGTGCTGGACGTGGCTGGCCACATCATCGAGACCAAGTCCACGGTCAGACAGGCAGCCAAGCTATACAACGTGAGCAAGAGCACGGTCCACAAA
>JBLNCC010000039.1:0-36384 GCA_050260395.1 Betaproteobacteria bacterium | reverse complement strand
GCCCCTCCGCCCGACTCGTCGTAGAAGATCCGGTCGCGCTCGAGCTCCCGCATAACATCGTCCACGCTCACCGCCCGCCCGACCATGGTCCGGGCGTCGAAGCGGCACGCCCGGACGCAGGAGCCGCACGCCGAGCACATCTCGCGCGATGTCACGGGATGCCCGTCCACCATTCTTATGGCCCCGGCCGGACACGCCGCGGCGCACGCGCCGCAGCCAGCGCACCTGCGTTGCCAGAACATCACCTCCGGGCCGGGCTCCTGGCTCTCCGGATTGTGGCACCACGCGCATCGCGCGGGGCACCCTTTGAAGAACACCGTGGTGCGGATGCCCGGCCCGTCGTGAACTGAGTATCGCCGGATGTCGAAAACCAATCCCGATTGCACGTACTGAAGCTCCCTTGTTGTAGGCTCGTTTCCCGGCCGTAAGAGGCGGGGACACCAAAGTCGGGTGCCCCCCGCGAGCGGCGCACCGCCTTAGCACAGGCACAAGCACCGTCCGCTGGCATCCGATGCCAGGCGGGTCCCATGGACATGCCACGTCAACGCCGGACAAGAGAGAGATTCCACCCGGTCATACCCTTTTCCTTCGCGTCCGTCAGCGGCACCTTCGTCACGAGACCCCAAAGCGCCGGCACGGAGGTGCCTTTGCGCAGCTTCCAGGAGGAAACGAGGGTCCGCGGTCTCATGCCGGGCTCTAAGCTTCTGACCAAGCAAGTCATCCATGCGGACGGCGAGCTCGCTTGACTAACGACCCTTGCCAATCGATATCCATGGGCGTGGACAGCGGCGGCACGAAGACTGTCGGCTGTGTGATATCGTCAGACGGAGCGGTCCTCGGCCTCGGTCACGGCGGTCCGACCAACACGCTCTTTGTCCCGGAGCGTGACGCGAGGCACGCAGTCAGGGAGGCGATCCTGGGCGCTCTCGGCCGGCGCGGGATGGTCGGCACGGTCTGCGAGGAAGTGTTCCCGCAGGTGCGGGTGGTTTATCTGTTGGCGCCGGGCTTTCCGGCGGACAGCGCAGAGAGGTCCCTGAGGCCCATAGTCCCGGAAGCAAAGATCGTCGTCGAGTCCGACGCTTACGCCGCGTTCCGCGGGGCTTTGCCGCAGGGAGACGGCGTTGTGGTCTTGTCCGGCACCGGTTCGTTTGCCTGCGGTCGCTGGCGTGGCCGCTGGGTCACGACCGGAGGCTGGGGGCCGCTGGTGGGCGATGAAGGCAGCCGTTACTGGATCGGCGTCGAGGCTTTGAAAGCGGTCGTGCGCGCGGTGGATGGCCGCGGGCCTGCAACCCAGCTGCGGGACATCTTCCGGCGCACCTTGCACTATTCGTTCGACCGGGAGTTGCACCACTTCATATACAGCAACGAGCTGAACAGGCAACGCATCGCCGGCCTGACGCTCCTGGTGACCCAGGCTGCGAAGGATGGCGACCAAGTCGCTCGCGACATCCTGGAGCGTGCCGGAAAAGAGCTGGCCATCCTCGGGTGCAGCGTGGTGGCGCGCCTGGGAGCGGAGAAGGGGCATTGTGCGATCTCAGCCACGGGCGGAGTGATGAGGCCCGGCTCAGTGGTGCTGGAGGCATTTCGCTCTGAAGTCGAACGGATGATGCCCCGGGCGCGATATGTCCCCGCCCGCTTCCGACCGTGGGTGAGCGCGGCCCTTCGCGCTCTCAAGCTTGACGGGGTGAAGATCACCGATGCCCACCTAACGAGGCTGGGACAGTCGATTATCTGCCCGGTCGAGCTGCAGTCTGCAACACCCGTCAAGCAGGGCACCATGTCGTGACGCGGCGCGTGGCGGTGTGGTGAGAGGGCACGTAGCGACAGCGTGTTCCATGGGGCGTCTCCATCTCGGTGGGTGGCCGAAAGGAGGAGCTTATGCCGCGGGAACGGTATTCCTCGGCCCTGAAAGAAGTGCTGAGAGAGATCGATGAAACCCAGGGCCCGGCCATAGACGCGGCCGCCTCCCTAATCGTGGAGTCTGTGGTGAACGGGGGCACGTGGGACCTCTACGATACCGGGCACATGTTGATGAGGGAGGCGGTAGGGCGCGCGGGTGGCCTGACGATGGTGACTCCTATCCGTGTCGAAGTGAGGGTGGAGCACGAGTCCAGGCCACGGGCTATCCCTCCCAACCCGAAGCGGCTCTTTCTTGACCAGATCCGGGACCTCCCCGAGTACATTCTCGCGCGGGCCCAGTTGGACGCGGGGCACGTTCTGATGATCGGCTCCGTATCGGGCGTGAACTTGTTGCCGGTCGAGCTTGCCGTAAGAGCGCGGCTGATGGGCGTCAAGACCATCGGCCTTACCTCGGTCAGCGCGTTCGCCCGCATGACTCCGCAGCATGAGGGCGGACGCCCAGCTATGGCCTGTGAGCGGGCGTTATTGGCTGGACCTCGGCGACGACGGCACCTTCATGTGGCGTCTCGCCCTCAAGAACGGAGCGGACGCTCCGGTCCGGGAGATCCTGTACCCCCGCCTCGGTCCTATCCGGTCGGCCGGCACGCCCGACCTGCTCTACCCGCACCACGCGGGCGAGAAGATCCATGACGTTCCCGCCAGCCTTTCTAGCGAGCGCTACCTCGGATTCGGGCGCGCTCAGAGCGTCCCGATCTCCTAATGATCGAGAACTGCAGCGACATATACAGCAGCCGCGTATTCACCAACGTGGCATGGAACGGCGAGCGGTACGACGAGTTCTTCAATCTATACAAGTTCACGTTTCCTGAGCACACCCTCATCAACATGGTCAACCCGCGCAATGTCATAGACCCTGCCCTGCGAGAGGAGTTGTTCTACAGCGACTTGGACCGCGCCTTCGTTCTAGGCAGCATCTTCTGGGTCGAGGCTGATCACTTTGAGACCCGCGTCCACGATGCCGAGCTGCGCTCGCGCATGCTTCGCTCTCTGAAACAGGCGATCCGCGTGAGACAGGCCGCGGCGCCGTACTTGGCGGGGGCGAGGTTCATGGACGACCTAGGGCTCGGGGTTCCGGCCGGGCTCAAGGCAAGCCGGTGGAAGGGGGCGCACGACGATCTGATCCTCGTCGCGAACTGCGAGAAGCGGCCGAACCTCGTTATCACGCTGACCCCGCTGACGCCGGCGGGCCACGCTGGTACCCCGGGTGCCGGGGGCGCGGACGTGCGCCGCGGCCCGGCTCAGCCTCACCTGCTTCGGGGGCCGGCGGATAGGCTCGAGTACTCGTTCCCCGTTCCACCGGCAGAATACTCGGTGCTTCGTTGGAATGGGGGTCGTTCGCCGAGGTAGTGGTGACACCTGTTGGGAGAGACGTTGGAATAGAAGTGCATGTTATGGGGAGGCTGGCGTGCCACTACAGGGTTGAGTTCCGCCAAGAGACGCGCGAGGGCGCGCACCGGGAGGCGTGGCACGAGGCGTGAGCGGAGGGCCTCCGGCCTGGTGTCGCCGCCGGGCGACGGAGGTGGGTAGGTGGGTGGGTAGGTGAGTTCCTTGCTAACCTTGGTCCTCTCCGGTACAATCAAGCTATGAGCGAGGCTGGGGCCGGCCGCCGGGGCGCCGGTCACTAGCGTCAGCGGTGGCGGTGCGGCCTCGGGCGGGCGATCTAGGGCAGCCCTGCTCGGGCGGCCCCGGGAAATGTGCCCCGCCTCCGTCTCGCCCCGGCCGGTAAACCCCGGCCAGGAAAGCCCACGCTTGCCAGGAGATGAAGAACGTGAGACCGACGATCTATGTGACCCGGAGGATCCCCCAACCAGGCCTGGACCTCCTGGCAACGGCGTTCGAGATCGAAGTAAACCCGCACGATAGGGTCGCGACCAGAGAGGAACTCATTGCGGGAGTGAAGGGGAAGGACGCTCTCCTTTGCCTGCTGACCGACAAGGTCGACGCTGCTGTCATGGACGCTGCCGGCCCGCGCCTCAAAGTCATCGCGAACTACGCAGTTGGGTTCAACAACGTGGATGTGGGTGCGGCCACGGTGCGCGGGATCTGTGTGACGAACACCCCTGGCGTGCTCACAGACACCACCGCCGACCTCGCGTTTGCGTTGCTCATGGCGACCGCGAGGCGCGTGGTCGAGGCGGACAAATTCATGAGGGCGGGCAAGTACGAAGGCTGGGGCCCCATGCTCTTCCTGGGCCAGGACATCCACCACAAGACCCTGGGCATAGTCGGGCTCGGGAGGATCGGTCAAGCTGTGGCGGAGCGGGCGGCCGGGTTTCACATGAGGATACTCTACACCGGCTCCGGCCGCGCGCCTGCGCCCAAGGAGATCGAGAGCAGGTGCAACGCCGAGCACCGCGAGCTGGCGGACCTCCTCAGGGAGTCGGACTTCATCTCCCTCCACGTGCCGCTTACGGAGTCTACATATCACCTCATTAGCGACGAGGAATTCGACCTCATGAAGAGGACGGCGATACTTGTCAATACGTCGCGCGGCCCTGTCGTGGACGAGAAGGCGCTCGTGCGCGCCCTCAAGGCTGGGAAGATCGCGGGTGCGGGGCTCGACGTGTACGAGCGTGAGCCGGAGTGCGAGCCGGAGTTGAGAGAGCTGGATAACGTGGTCATGGTGCCGCATATCGCGAGCGCGTCCGTGGAAACCAGGACCAAGATGGCGACTATGGCGGCCCAGAACGCCGTCGCTGTGGTTCGTGGCGAGATCCCGCCGAATCTCGTGAATCCAGAAGTGTGGAAGAAAAGGGCGCGGTGATGTTGCATGTGGGTTGTGAAGGATGAGGTTGCTGAGAGCATAGCGCGGGGGGAGCCGGTGGTCGCGTTCGAGTCGACGGTGCTTACCCACGGCTTGCCCTATCCCCAGAGCAGGGAGCTGGCCCTCGATGTCGAGAAGATCGTTCGCCTTCGAGGGTGTGTGCCTGCGACGATAGGCATTATTGATGGCGTGATCCACGTCGGAATGACCGAGGTCGAGATCGACCGCCTGTCGGGCGACAGGACCGCGTGCAAGGCTGCGGCCTTTGATGTAGCCATGGTGGTCGCAAGGCGGCGGTCGGCGGGCACGACGGTGTCGGCGACGCTGGCGATAGCGGAGCGTGCGGGCATTCGTGTGTTCGCGACCGGCGGGATCGGCGGTGTCCACAGGGGTTTTGCCGAGCTGCACGATGTATCCCACGACATTCACGCGCTCGCACGCTCAAACGTGGTTACGGTTAGCGCAGGAGCAAAAGCGATCCTGGATCTCCCGCGGACCCTTGAATACCTCGAGACCACGGGAGTGTGCGTGGTCGGGTACCAAACCACCACTTTTCCTGCTTTCTATTACCGCGATTCAGGCTTGGCTTTGAACCACACGGCGGAGACGGCAGAGGATGTGGCGCGCGCCTTCGTTGTGAGGCGGGACCTCGGCCTGCCTGGAGGGCTGCTCGTGGTGGTGCCCGTGCCCGCAGAGGACGAGCTGCCGCGCTCCATCGTGGACCGTGCCATAGAAGAGGCGCTCGCTGAGGCCGATGAACGCGGGATCCGCGGCAAAGAGCTGACGCCGTTTCTATTGGCCCGCCTCGCGGAGATCACCGGCGGCCGCTCGGTCGAGACGAATCTCTCCCTGCTCAAGAATAACGCTAGGGTGGCCGCGGAGATCGCGGCAGCGATTTCAGAGATACCCAGAGGGGAGCGCAAGCCTATCGCGAGACGGCCTTGAACGTGCGCGCCGCCCGCGCCGTCCACGCGCCCAGAGAACACTGATTATCACACAGCCAACTACCGAGGGCTGCACGCATGACCGCACGGCCTTCCTAGGTGCGGTTTCTCTTCCAAACGCAACTCCGTGAGGATCTCCCAGAACTGAGCTGCCTGTCCAATTGAAAACCAAATAAAGAAAGCAGGATTTTGAACAAACGCGGTGAACTATTATCCCGATAACTTAATAAGGCTATCAAAGTATTCCCCAAGCGGCTGTCTAGCACGGTTCTCGTGCCTGGGAGAGGCTCGGGACAACAGGAGGGGAGGGATCCAGGAGCAGGGACTCGGTCGTGCACCAGATGTCGGTGGGGTCGCCACGTATGTGGCTCAACCCTGTCCGGCGCTGTCCGGGTCAGCGCAGATGAACACGGCGATGTGGACAACGCGGCGGACAAGATGCAGCGGGGATGATGAGACGGGAACACGGGCGAACACAAACCAACGTAAGGAGGAACGGTAAGATGCGGAAGACCCGGCTAGCGGTTTTTATACTCGCGTTGGTCCTGACGCTTTTCCCAGCTCCGTTCGTAATGGCACGAAATGCTGAGTTCAACGCCATTCCAGAGACGGGGATGGCAAAACTTATCCTGGATATGCAAAAGCTTCCCGTGGTGGGAACCGTTATGATG
Source organism: Betaproteobacteria bacterium (assembly GCA_050260395.1). Taxonomy (GTDB): domain Bacteria; phylum Bacillota; class SHA-98; order UBA4971; family UBA4971; genus UBA6256. The sequence continues at coordinate 30,085 of JBLNCC010000039.1, read as the reverse complement.
GTAGGGGCTCACCCAGATGACGAGGACAATGCGCTTCTCGCCTATCTCAGCAAAGGGGCGCACATGAACACGTACTACCTCGTCGCGACCTATGGCGAGGGAGGTCAGAACGAAATCGGGCCAGAGCTGTATCAGGCTCTCGGGGTGCTGCGATCTCAGGAGCTTGCGTCCGCCCGCACTATAGATGGTGCGGTCCAGCTTTACCTCGGCGCTACTGACTTCGGTTTCTCCAAATCTGGCGACGAGGCCCTGCAAAAGTGGGGGCATACAGAGCTCCTGTCCCGTATGGTACGAGTCTTCCGCCGGTATCGTCCCGAGGTCGTCATGACCCACCATGATCCGATCCACGGACATGGCCAGCACCAAGCGGTGGGGAGGTTGATTCTCGAGGCGGTCAGCGCCGCGGCAGATCCCAACCAGTTCCCCGAGCAGATACGCAATGAGGGGCTGCAACCCTGGCAGGTTCAGAAGCTCTACGTCGTGGATTCCAGAGAACCCATCTATCTGACACCGGACGTCCAGGCAAAGGTCAGCGACGAGTACGGCATGGATGCCTGGGCTGAAAAGCCCACGGTCGACATCAACGTCGGCGCCTTCAACCCGATCCTCGGCCGCTCCTACCAGGAGATCGGCGCGCTGGCCCGCTCCATGCACAAGTGCCAGGGCATGGTCCGCCCTGGGGAGAAGGGAGATCAAATCCTCCATTACAGGCTAGTGGAAGGCACTGTCAACGCTCCGGCGAAGGAGGAAAGCGTGTTCGACGGGATCGACACGTCTCTCAACGCTCTCGTCGCCGGGATCAACGCGCCCTCGGACGCGCTTGCGAGCCTTCGCCAGCGGATCTCTCAGCTGAGGGGCACGGTCCAGAGCATCCTCAGCGGGCTTAACTATGCTCAGCCCGGAGCCGTGGCCGGCGACTTGCTGAAGGGCCTTCAATTGGTCCGGGAGATGGAAAGCACGGTATCTTCGATCGCGCTATCGGCGGCAGAGAGGTCCCTGGTCTTGCAACGCCTAGCCGACAAGGAACGCGACTTTGTGCAAGCCGCTCAGGACCTCTTCGCTACGTCACTCGACGTGACGGCGGACGATACAGATGTTGTGCCTGGCCAGACTGTCACCGTCACAGCCTCGTTTTGGAACCGGGGGGATCAGGACGTCAAGAACATCCGTCTTCGCCTGAACCTTCCCGCTGGCTGGACCGCCAGTCCTCAAACGGCCGAGTTCACCAGCGTGGCCTATAACCAGAAGGCAGAGGCAAAGTTCAAAGTCACCGTACCGGCCAGCGCCTCGTACACTGACGCTTACGATGACAGCCCGATCCAAGCAACCGCGAACTGGGAGGTCGGCGGCGTGCCTTTGTCCACGGCAGGAGCGGCAGAGGTGCGGGTCGTGCCGGCCGTGGCCGTGTCGCTGACCCCTGAGAAACTCATGACGCCTGCGTCAGATACCCCTACGGTGAAGGACTTGGCCGTAGGTCTGCGCAACAACAGCAAGGGGCCTGTGACGGGGCGGGTGGTTCTGGACCTTCCCGACGGCTGGGCTTTGGCGGATTCGGCCACGGAGTTCACGCTGAAGTCCGAAGGTGAAGAGACTTCCGTGCCCGTGAAGATCGTCATTCCGGCACACGCTCCGACTGGTTCCTACACGATTGGGGCTAGAGCAACCTACGACGGCGGCGTGTCAAACGTAGGCTACCAGGTAATCTCCTACCCGCACATCAACACGCGCTATCTTTACAAGCCGGCCGAAGCGCGTTTGGCCGTCATCGATGTGAAGGTCGCGCCTGGGTTGAACGTCGGTTACGTCAGCAGCGGATTTGACCAGGTTCCGCAGTACCTTGAAGAGATGGGCGTGAACGTCCACCTCCTGACCGCGGCTGACCTGAACACCGGGGATCTATCGCGCTACGACACCATCATCCTGGGAATCCGGGCGTATCTCAGCCGTCCGGACTTGGTGGCCAACAACCGACGCCTGCTGGATTACGTCCGGAACGGTGGCAACCTGATCGTTCAGTACAACAAGACCGGGGAATGGCGACAAGACTACGCTCCGTTCCCGATCGCGGTGAGCAGCAACCGGGTTACCGTTGAAGAGGCCCCTGTGACGGTGCTGCAGCCCGATCACATGCTGTTCAATGTCCCCAACAAGATCTCGGCGGCGGACTGGGACGGTTGGATCCAGGAAAGGGGCCTGTACTTCCCCAATAGCTGGTCCAAAGAGTACACCGCCCTTACCGCCTGCAACGATCCGGGCGAACCGTCTCAACAGGGTGCCTGGCTGATCACGAACTACGGCAAAGGGACATACATCTACACAGCTTACGTCTGGTATCGCCAGCTCGACGACCTTGTGCCGGGCGGGTATCGGATCTTTGCCAACATGATCAGCCTGCCCCGAGTGCAGCAGGACAACGCGACCAATTGACGAGGCCCGAGCGGGTCGGCCATGAGCGGACCTTGCGTGGCACCCTGATGGTCAGCCTCTGGTGGTGAGGGCCTCAATGGGCCGAGTGTGCCAGGGTTGCCGGTGATTGCGCGGCGAATCGTTCCCAAAGCTGGCTCGTCGTCCGTGCGATGGCGCGAACCGCGCGGCCGACCAGGGGGCGTGCGACCAGGCGCCCAACCGCCCGACGCCAACACCGGCAACCCTGGCGCAGACGCCGTCCGCTCCGAGAGCGGCAGGGGGCGTCAGTCATTCCACCCAAAGCCGGGCGCCTGGGGGCCGGCCGGTATGAAAAAGATCCGCTTTCAGAAGGAATCCGGCTGTTGGTGTAGAAGGTACGACTAAGTTAGGCAGGGTAAGAAAGTTAGTCCCCTTCGGTCCAACTAGCTGGGAAGAATGGCAGGTTGGTGTGAACGATGGCTTTTGCATCACTCCGAACCACCGCGAGCGTACGCCGCCACAACTTGAACTTGCTTCTGGAGACCATCGAGTCCCAGGGCCCGATCTCACGCGCGGGTCTCTCAAGGGTGACCGGGTTGAGCCAGCCCACGGTGGGGGCTGCAATAGATGTGCTCGTCCGGAGCGGGCTCGTCCGACCGGTTGGGACCGGTGAATCGAGCGGTGGCCGTCCGCCGATCATGCTGGAGTTCAACGCCACCCACGGGTTCGTGGTAGGAATCGACCTCGGAGGGACCAACATCAAGGTTGGGTTGACCGACCTGCGCGGCCGAGTGCTGTGCCGCATCGAGGAGCCGACGCCGAAGCGGCAAAACGGTTCTCCAAGCGCCGTCACCGACGCGATTTTCGCCGCCGTTCAGAGAGCCGTGGACGAGGCCGAGGTAGGTTGGGACAGGGTCTTGGCGATCGGGGTCGGCGCGCCCGGAGTCACAGACCCGAATACTGGCACGGTGAGTCTCGCGCCTGCAGTAGGGTGGGAGAAGGCGCCCGTGCGGAGGCTTCTCAGCGAGAGGTTTCGAATCCCCGTGCGGGTGGACAATGACGTGAACGCTGCCGCCATGGCAGAGCAGGCCTTCGGCTATGGCCGCGAGTATCCCAATTTCGTCTTCGTGGCGATAGGGACAGGGATCGGCGCTGGCGTTGTTATCAACAGCCAGCTATACCGCGGCGCCACCTATGCGGCTGGCGAATTGGGGTACATGGTAATCGACCATTCCTGGAACCCGGCCGATGTGCGGGACTTCGGGTGTCTCGAGAGCATGGCTGCTGCGCCGGCCATCGCCCGATGGGCGCAACAGGTTCTGCCGGGGGGGATGCTCGAAGGCGCTGGCATGTCCTCGTCGTGCGCAACCGATACCGCGACCGTGCCCGCGAGCGGGCCAGAGGCGCTGTTCAAGGCCGCGGAACAGGGCTACGAGCCTGCAAAGCAGGCGGTCGCCAAGATCGCAGGCTACTTGGCGGCTGCTCTGACTAATGTTGCCGTGCTCTTGGATCCCCACGCGATCATCCTCGGCGGCGGGATCTCCCAGGCTGGCGACGCACTGCTCAACCCCGTGATGGAGAGGATGAGGCAGCTATCTCCCGTGGTGCCGGTGCTGCGTTTTTCCGCCTTAGGGGCCGATGCCGGGCTTTTAGGTGCGGCAGCCCTGGGGATTTGCGAGGTCAAGGAAAGGTCGTTGAACGGAGAATGACGTCGATGACGCATGATGAAAAGACATCGCGAGCGTGCTTGCCAGGCAGGCGGGGATGGGCCGTGCAGCAGAGTGCCGCGCAGACAACCGCGGGGCAGCTCAACGAGGGGCGAAACCCGGTTTATGTGGAGGCTGTCTTGCGGCCGGACTTCGATTTCGCGAAGAAACGCCTGGTGCGCTACCTTCTTGAAGTGAACGTAGCACATGTCATCATGCTCATGCGCTGCGGGATTATCCCAGCCGAGACGGCTCGTGCCCTCCTGCGGGTAATTGGGCCGATGATGGAGCACCCTGAAGAGACCGTGCCTGCCGAGTACGATCCCCGGTTCGAGGACCTCTTCTTTATGATCGAGGACCGGGTTGCGAGGGAAGCCGGAGGCGAGGCTGCGGGATCCATGCATGTGGCCATGAGCCGCAATGACTTGGATACGGCCGTTTTCCGAATGGCGGCACGCGACAGGCTCATCGAGCTCGGTCGGAGGCTTGACTCTCTCCGGGAGATCCTCCTGGATGTTGCGGACAGGGAACGCGCCACGGTTATGCCGGCATACACCCACAATCAGCAAGCCCAGCCCACCACGTTCGGACACTACCTCGCCGCCGTGGAGGCAGTGGTGGCGCGCGACGGGCAAAGGCTCACCCAGGCATGGACGCGCACCAACCTGTCTCCGTTGGGTGCCGCGGCCCTAGCAGGCACCGGGTTTCCTGTGGACCGCCAGTGGGTGAGCGTTTCGCTGGGCTTCGAAGGCCTCGTCGAGAACACGTACGACGCGGTGTCATCCGCAGATTACGCCCTTGAGCTCGCAGGGATCTGCAGCGGCATTGCCGGGGACCTGAGCAGGCTTGTTTGCGACCTGATGTTCTGGACCACGAACGAGGTAGCTGCTGTGCAGCTAGACGACGCGTTCATCCAGGTCTCCAGCATCATGCCGCAAAAGCGCAATCCCGTGGCTCTAGAGCACACACGGGCCCTGCTGGGCAAGGTCATCAGCAGCGAAATCGACGCGCGGCTGCTCTTGCACAACGTCCCCTTCGGTGACGTCAACGACGCGGGCGGTCAGCTACAGCCCATGGTACACGAGCAATGCAGCCGTCTGGACGAGGCCGCGGCCCTGCTCGGCGAGATTCTGGCCACAATGGAAGTTGATAGGGCTGTGCTGAAACAGCGTGTGGTCCGGAGCTTCGCCACATCTACAGAGCTGGCGGATACTCTCGTGCGTCGAGACCGCCTTCCGTTCCGCCTTGCTCACCAGGTCGTGAGCAGGCTGGTAACTCAACTGAGCGTCGCGGGCAGAGAGTGGCCGCAACTCACCCTTTCCGAACTGGAAGCCCAGGTCCGCGCAGTCACAGGAGGAAGGCAGGGAACGAACCTGACGGCCGAGGAGCTTCAGGCCGCTTTGGATCCTGTCGAGTTTGTGGCACGCCGGCGGCTTCCGGGTGGCCCGGCGGAGCCGGTGCTAGGCGCGTACCTGCGACGGCGGCGTCAAGCGCTGGAGGAGAGCGTCGCTTTTTGGAACGCCCGCGAAGCGTCGATGAACGGGTATCGGGAACAGCTTTCGCGAGAATGGCACGGGGCCGTGCAAGGTCTGGCTTAGGAGGTGAGGCACAGACGGGGATCGGGAACCGGAACGTTAGGAACGGTTGTGCGTCCTGCAACGGAAGTCTCAACGGGGGAAGTCATCCGAAGGAGGAGAAGACGATGCTTAAACGGTGGTTGAGCCTATCCATGATAGTGGTCATGACCACTCTGCTGTGGGCGGCCTCGGCGGCGGTTGCGGCGGCCAAAGAGGTCACCATCGAGTACTGGCAGTATTACTATGAGAGCAAGGTCAAGCTCATGACCGACCTCATCAAGCAGTTCGAGGAGGAGAATCCGGGAATCCGCGTCGAGCAGAAGACCTTCCCTTATGAGCAATTCAACCAGAAAGTTGCCATCTCGGTTCCTGCAGGCACGGGGCCGGACGTGGTCAACCTGTATTATGGTTGGGTGCCGAAGTACGTGGAGGGTGGTTATCTCCAGCCGCTGCCTACGGATGCGTTCCCGCCCAGCACCATCCAAAAGGAGTTTCTTCCGATGGTCGACGCCGCTAAGCTGAACGGCCAGTACTGGGGGTTGCCCACGGCCGTGCGGGCTCTGGCATTGTTCTGGAACAAGGACCTCTTCAAAGAGGCCGGGCTGGATCCGAATGCTCCGCCGCAGACGTGGGAGCAACTCCAGGACTATGCAATCAAACTCACCAAGCGCGACAAAAACGGTCAGCTCGTCCAGGAGGGCTATGCTTGGAATGCCGACGGCCAGGACAACCACGTATTCATCCAGGTGCTGCTCCGCCAGTGGGGCGTAACGCCGTTCTCGGCCGACAACAAGCAGGTGCTCTGGAACTCGAAGCCCGGTGGATATGAGGCCTTCCAGTGGTGGACGGACTTGGCGGCCAGGTACCGCGTGGGCGATCCCACGTTCATGGGCGACTACCGCACGGCGTTCATTACGGGCAAGGCGGCTATGATGATCGACGGCTCCTTTGCTCTGGGGACGTTGCGGGATAAGGCGAAGGGCATCAATTGGGGTGTCACGACTCTCCCGGTGCGGGCGGCGAATCCTAGCGTTCGTGCGAACGTTGGCTCTTTCTGGATGAATGCCTTGACGGTCAACGCCAAGGGTGAGAAGCGCGACGCAGCCATCAAGTTCTTGAAGTTCCTCACCTCTCCGGAAGTCATGAAGGTCTGGCTGGAGCAAGTTGGGGAACTGCCGGCGCGCCTTGCCCTGACCGAAGACCCCGCTCTCCAGAAGGATCCGGTCTACGGCCCGTTCCTGGCGGGGCTCAAGTACGCGTATGCTACGTTCTTTGTGGATGAAACCTCCGAGCGTCAGGCGATCATTGATGCTACCAATGAAGTCCGCCTCCAAGGCGCGAACCCGAAGGCGGCTCTCGACCGCCTCGTGGCTAATGAGCAGAAGATCCGGGATGAGTATTTCGGCAACCGGTAACCGGTGACCGGTGAGCCGCCCGGGACACCGGGCGGCGCTGGGGTGTACGGCGGGCGCTTGCCTGCCGCACACCCCGGTCTTGGGGGGTGTCTTGATGGCGAGTATGCAATTGTCCTTGCGGCAACGGAAGGCGTTGTGGGGGTATGCGTTTCTCGCGCTGCCACTCCTGTTTTTCCTGGTCGTCCGCATCTACCCAGCCCTGTCGGCTTTCAATATGAGCCTCCATCAGTGGGACGTCATGTCGATCCGAAAGCCCTTCGTGGGGATGCAGAACTTTGTTCAGCTGTGGCATGACCCGGTCTTCTGGAAAGCCGCTCTCAACACCCTCCTATACGTCGTGATCTCGGTGCCCCTGGAGCTGATTCTAGGCCTCCTAGTGGCCGTGACCATTCAATCTGTGAATCGCTTCAGAGGGTTCTATCGCACTATTTACTTTGTTCCATATATCACCTCTACTGTCGCGGTGAGCTGGGTCTGGCGCTGGATGTATTTTAAGAACGGCGGCGTCTTCAATCAGATCTTGCTCAGCGCGGGATTACCAGCCCAGTCGTTCCTATCGGGAACAGAGCAAGCCTTGTATTGCGTGACTGCGGTGGTGGTGTGGCAGGCGCTGGGATACTTCGTGGTGATCTTCCTAGCCGGTCTGGAGATGGTTCCGCCGATGTACAAGGAAGCGGCGAAGATCGACGGGGCAAACGCTTGGCACATCTTCCGGTACATCACGCTGCCGCTGCTGAATCCAACCGTCGTTTTCCTGGCGGTCCTGGGAACCATCAATTCCCTGCAGATCTTCACTCAGATCATGAATATGACCTCCGGGGGCTACGGGCAGGGCGACCTCGGTGGGCCTCTGAACAGCACCCTCAGCTTGGTTGTTTACATCTACAAGCAGGCGTTTTACAGGTTCCAGATGGGATACGCGTCTGCCATCACTGTTGTCCTTTTTGCCATCATCTTGGTGGTCACGCTGATTGAGCTCAAGATCCTGAGTCGCCGTGTGGAATACTGAGCCGGTCCCGACGAGAGGAGAACCCCACCTATGCGAGAGTTAGCCGTACACGGGGATGCACGTGAGAATCTGAGACGCTCGGGCGCCTTGTTCCGAGCCCGGGACGTTCGTGCCGCCGGCCTGCACATTTTGCTCATGGCTGGGGTTGTCTTGATGGTCTTCCCGTTCTTGTGGATGCTGGCCACGTCGTTCAAAGAGAGCGCGGAGGTCTTCAACATCAGCCTAATCCCGAGGAAGCCGACGTGGGAGAACTACCGCACGTTACTGGAGAGCACGCAGTATCTGCGTTGGTATCTGAACAGTGCGATCGTGGCCGTCATCACGACTGTAAGCGAGGCCATCTTTGACTCCATGGCTGGATACGGGCTAGCAAAGATCAAGTTCCCCGGACGTGGGCTGATCCTGATATTGATCCTGAGCACGCTCATGATTCCCACGGAGATGTTGATCATTCCCTGGTACATGATGTTTACCAGGGCAGGACTAGTGGACACATACTGGGGCATCATGCTGCCCGGCCTTGTGTCCGCCTTTGGCGTGTTCCTCATGAACCAGTTCATGCAGGGGATCCCCGATGATTTGCTGGACGCGGCCAGGATCGACGGCCTGAACGAGTTCGGGGTATGGTGGCATGTGGCATTGCACCAGGTCAAGCCGGCCTTGGCTGCCCTGTGCATCTTGGTGTTTCTGGGCAACTGGAATGCATTCCTGTGGCCGGTCATCGTCATTGAGAGCCCCGCTATGCGCACGTTGCCAGTGGGCATCGCCTTGTTCAGCGGAGAAGCGGGCCCGGAGTGGCAGCTGATAATGGCCGCTGCGAGCCTGGCTGTGGTGCCGGCGGTGGTGGTCTTTGCCTTCTTCCAGAAGCAGATTGTCCAGGGCATTGCCTTGACTGGCATGAAATAACCACGGGGAACGTGCCGGCGCCAGCCGGCGAGCCCCGCGGGGACGCGAGGCGGCTCGCATGCCGTCCGCCGTGCCGGGAGGCTAGGAGACCCTCATCAGACGCGAGCCCGCGCAATGTGAGTCGCGCGGGGGCGGGTTGGGCCGGCCCGAGCCCGGGGTGGGCCGGCCGGCGGTGCAGTTGCGCTGCGGACAGGGCGGGATTGGTGGCGCTGGACGGCTCCCGGGCGGCGGGATGCCGGAGGGGGCGGCCGCTGTCCCTGCCCGCATGAACGTGATTCGGGGCTCGTGCGTCTCGAAGCGACCAACGAAGCAACCAACAATGCCTATGGTAAGGCATCAATGACCCTCTTGACGGCCTCCACGGCTAGCTTCGGGCTCGTCATCACCGGGACCCTCACCCGCCCGGCGAGCTTCGGCGCAAGCCGAGCCATGGATACCTGGGCAAGCACGATCACGTCCACGTCTTTGGCCAAGTCTTCAACGCACACGGTCAATAGCCTGTCGTGTTCCTCGGGATTCCCCGCGGACAATGCCTCGAAAGCGCCCGAACATAGGGCCCGCTTGATTGAAACCTTCTTGCCTTTCGCCGCTGCCTTGTCCCCGATCAATCGGGCGGTCGGGTCGAGGGTCGTCTTGACAGTGGCCACCACGCCGATGGTCTCACCAAACTCCGCTGCCCTTTCGGCCATGGGTTCATCCACCCTGACAATGGGAATGCTGACGAGGTTGCGTGCCACTTCCACGACCTCTCCCACGGAAGAGCAGGCGTTAAGGATCACATCTGCACCCATGTCTTCCGAGATCATCATGTACTGGCATAGTCTTCGGGCCACTCTGCTGGTGACTCCCCCAGCAGCGATGACATCTTTGAGGAGACTATCGTCAACGATATTCACGAGGCGGACACTTGGCAGCGCCTCTGCAATGAGGCGTGCCAGTGGCTCTACCGACACGGGACCCGTGTGAATCACCGCCAGCGTTTTACCCAATTCAACACACTCCTTCCCAGGCTTCGTCGCGATGCGCGCGTCTCAGCAAGCCTTGTTGAGCCTGTTGAACTTCTCCAGTAACTGCCAATTCGTGCAACTCCAGCAACGGCCCTGCGGGTTTCAGCAGGGCCGGGATGGCATAATGTGGGGAGAACCAACGGCGTCTTTATTGCTTTATTGACGTTATCGACCGGCTGCGTGGGCCGCGGCGGTGGCCGGATGTCGTTTGCCTGTGCCGCGGAGGGACCCCGACTTCGACGGCTAGGGCAACAGGAGGACCTTACCCGCATCCCCTGCCCTGGTCAACACATCGAAAGCGGTCTCAAACTCGGATAAGCCAAAGCGGTGCGTTATGACGGGTCTCGCGTCAACCTGACCGCTTTGCAACAGGGCAGTCACCTTGTACCAGGTGTCGAACATCCCGCGCCCGGTGGACCCAAAGACTTTCGCCTCTTTATAAATGATGTCGCGAGTCAAGTCGAGGCTGACCTCACGAGACGGGAGGCCGATCAAGGATGCAGCGCCGCCGTTGCGGAGCACGGCAAAGCCCTGCCTGACCGCGGCCGGGCTACCGGAGAGCTCGATGAAGACATCGACCCCGGCGCCCTTCGTCTCGTCAAGTATGGCTGCCGGCACATCTTGTTTCGCCGCGCTGAACGTGGCGGTGGCCCCCATCCGTTTTGCCAGCTCCAAGCGGGAGTCGACTATGTCTACGGCGTACACCTTGGAGGCCCCGGATGCCCGAGCGATACTTACGGCGAAAAGACCTATGGGCCCACACCCGAAGACGACAACGGAGGAACCGGCCAGATTGTGCATGAGGACTCCGTGCGCCGCCACGCCGAGGGGCTCGTAGATCGCGCCGATCTCTGGGTCCGTTCCGGGAGGAAGCTTCCACGCGCAGACCTCGGGGATCACTGCGTAGTCGGTGAAGGCTCCGTCCCTGTGAACCCCGAGGATGGCCATGTCCCGGCAGATGTGCTGCGCACCTGTCCGACACTGGAAACACGCACCGCAAGGTATGTGCGTCTCCGCGGCAACTAGATCGCCGACCCTGACTTGAGTAACCGCCGCTCCGGTCATCACGACCTCTCCACAGAACTCGTGGCCGAAGATCATGGGTGGCTTAACGCGCGCTTTAGCCCAGTCGTTCCAATTGTAGATGTGAATGTCGGTTCCGCAGATGGCTGCGGCCTTGACTTTGACCAGCACGTCCTTCGGACCGAGTTTAGGAACGTCCACTTCCTTCAGGACAGCGCCGGGCTCGGGTCGCTCTTTGAATAAAGCCCTTCTCTTCACTATTCGTCCCTCTCTCTCACGTATTCCTAGTAAGGTTTTCGCCGAAAGCAAGGCGACGAATGGTCAAGCCTAAATGGCTCGGCACACGGTGATACCGAGCCGTGTGCTTGCGCATGCTCATCCGAGAACGCTGCAATTCCGATGCCAAAACCCTGCATGCTCGCTACGTACTTGCGCGTCCGAGCCCGACACCAGGATTGCACTGTGTGCGCTCAGAACGGCAGACGCTCACCAACATGCTCCCAGGGCGCGTGTTGCACATTGCAACCTCAATCGCAACCTCGGTTACATGGCTCTCTCCATCTGCGCTCCAGCCGGGCATGCTTGCGCTGCATACTGCATCTATGAGTGCAACATCAGGAGCTGCATCCGGCCGTGTGACAGGCGGCAGCGGGCGTCGGGGGCGCAGGCGCTCTACCCGCCCGGGTGGTGTGCGTGTGCGGGACAGACGCTCTCCCAATGACCAGCATGAGTGACTGTCAGACATCTGCCCAGAGGCTATTTGAGGCTGTCATGGAGAAACATGGGTTCCGAAGGTGCGAGTACATGTACAGGCAACGGTGGAGGTACAGGTTATAATGGAGTTGCACGTATAAACGCACCTGCTGCTGATGTGGAGTGAGGGCACCGAAGCACCATTGGACACGGGTAGTGCGAAGAGGAGGTTCCGCAGATGGGTTTCAAAATCGGGCTCATCGCGCCCTATTCCGATCTCGCTGACCTTGCTCTGGAGGTTTGCCGCGAAATCGGCGAGGACGTGGACGTACGGCAGGGCGACCTGAGCAAAGGCGTGGAAATCGCCCGCACCATGCAGCGGCAGGGTGTGGACGTCATTATCAGTAGGGGCGGCACGGCGTTAGCAATAGAACAGGCCGTCGACGTGCCGGTCGTCGCCATACAGGTGAGCGGATTCGACATAGTACGGGCCATTCATACCGCGCGCGCGTTCGGTGAGAACATCGGCGTCATAGGTTTCAAGAATGTGATCTATGGAACCGACAGCGTGCAGGACATGCTCGGAGTAACCCTTAAGCTCATCTATCTTGAAGACGAGGCCGACGCTGAGGCCCGCGTCGAGGCGGCGGTCAAGAGTGGCCTTCGCGTAATTGTTGGCGATGCGATCTCCACCAGGGTCACGGCGAGGTATGGCGTGAAAGGCGTCCTCATCCAGTCCGGCAAAGAGGCCATCGTCAAAGCGATCGAGGAAGCCAAACACGTTGCCAGCATTCGAAAGCGCGAAAGGCAGCGTGCGGAGGAACTGAAAGCGATACTTGACTTCTCATACGAAGGTATAGTGGCTGTCGATCAAGACGGGGTGATCAAGGTCTTCAATCCCATCGCCGAGAGGCTCTTGAATGCAAGCGCGGCCAACGTTATCGGCAAACGAGTGACTGAGGTATTGCCCGGGATCAGCCTTGATGCGATCCGCGCAGGCGGCCGCGCAGAGCTTGGGAGGATTCAGCGCGTTGGGACCACGTTCATCGTGGGTAACACCGTCCCGATCACGGTCGGGAATGAAATCGTCGGGGCGGTCTTCACTTTCCAGGATGCCACGCACATTCAGCAAGTTGAGAAAGAAGTAAGGCGAAAGCTTTATCTTAAGGGGCATGTTGCGAAGCACACCTTCGAGGACATAATCGCGGTGGGGCAAGACATGCGTGAGGTGATCAATCGCGCGAAGATGTTTGCCCCGACTGAGTCCACCGTCCTCATCCTGGGCGAGACAGGCACGGGGAAGGAGCTCTTTGCTCAGAGTATCCACAATGCTAGTACCCGTAAGGCAGGTCCTTTTGTGGCCATAAACTGCGCCGCTCTTCCTGAAAGCTTGCTTGAGAGCGAGCTGTTCGGTTACGAGGAAGGGGCTTTCACCGGCTCGCGAAGGGGCGGAAAGCCCGGGCTGTTCGAACTTGCCCACGGGGGGACGATATTCCTGGACGAGATCGGGGATATGTCCCTTCCAATTCAAGCCCGTCTCCTGCGCGTGCTCGAGCAACGGGAGGTAATGCGCCTGGGAGGCGACAGGGTTCTTCCAGTAAACGTGCGGGTCATCGCCGCGACTCACAAAGACCTCAGGAAGGCGGTATCGCAGGGTACTTTTAGACCGGACTTGTATTACCGCCTCAACGTGTTGAACATACTCATTCCGCCGCTCCGCGAGCGTAGGGAGGACATCCCCGAGCTCGTGAGGAGTTTCCTCGCGATCTCGTGCGAACGCCTGGGGCTTGCACCCAAGACAGTGGCTCGCGACGCCATGGGTGTGCTCGTGGCGTACTCATGGCCAGGGAACGTTCGCGAACTGCGGAACGCCTGCGAACGTCTTGCCGTGGGTGTCGAGGGGAATGAGGTGTTCAATGAGGACGTACTAAAGCTGCTTGAATGGACCGACGACGCGCGCGACCCGGAGGCATCCCAAATGACCGTCGCGTTGCGGTTGGGCGGCGGGGGCTTGCGAAGAATGGAGGAGGAGATTATGCGCCAAGTGCTGGAGAAGGTGAACGGCGACAGAACCGAAGCGTGCCGCCTGTTGGGTATCAACCGGTCTACGCTTTGGAGAAGGATTGGAACTGGGCAAAAGCGCTCAAGGGCCTCTACATGAGTCCTTTACGGTTGCGACGTTCCCGCCACGAAAGCAGGACACCTGCGCCTACCGTGTTGCGAAGCCCTGTGCAACATGCAACGCACTTCGAGAGAAGAAGGGTATGACGTTGGAGCATTCCTCGCGCTACGTCGTTGCATACCGCAACAGCACGGGCCCATCCCCGGTTGTTTCCCCGGCTCCCGAGTACCCGTTTGTCCGACGCGTCACCCGGCGACTCATGTTCGGATTTGGCCTCTGTGTGTCGTCTCTCGTTTCATTGCCGTATTGTCGTCAAGTACGTTCCAGCGCGAAACCTCTTCCTGCTCAGGCATTGGCACGGGGATTGCAGTCACATTCTGTCGCAACCGTAGTTTCCGTCCAAGCGAGGCGTTTCGAAACGACACGCCGGTTGACATGCTGGCAAGAGGTGGGTGGCTGGCTGGCCGGGGCCAGGGACGCGAGCTTGTTACGAGGCTGGCGTTCGTGGCGCAACTGGCTTCTCCCGGCCCGAATGTCAAAGATGAAACAGAGACTTGGGATCATCGCGGACGACCTCACTGGCGCAAATGACACAGGGGTCCAGTTCTCAAAGCATGGGCTTGCCACCACGGTGTTATTGGACATCGTAGCGTCTCCTCAGAGAGTGATAAGTGACGCAGACGTCATTGTAATCAACACCGATAGCAGGTGGAGCGATCCGAACGTGGCGTACAGCCGCGTCAAAGCAGCAGCAGAAGTCTTGAAAGATGCCGGCGTCGCCACGGTGTACAAGAAAATAGACTCGGCACTCCGAGGCAATGTGGGGGCGGAACTCGATGCCGTCATGGATGCCTTCAATGCGAAGGTCGCGTTTGTTGCGCCGGCCTTTCCGGACGCTGGTCGTGTGACCTTGGGAGGGAAACAACTTCTGAAAGACAAGCCGCTCGACAAGAGCGAGATGGCGCGCGATCCTCTCTCCCCGATTACAGAGTCATACGTGCCAGCTCTCGTGAAGCGACAGTCCAGGCGCAACGTCGGGCATGTGCCGCTCGAGGACGTCAACTCGGGCCACGATGGACTCCTGGTTTCATTCTCGACCAGGATATGCTCCGGTGACGAGATCATCGTGATAGACGCTGCTGAGCGCGAACACCTTCAGGTGATAGCCCGAGCGATTGCGTCGTTGAACTTGCCTTTGGTGATGGCAGGGTCCGCGGGGCTTGCTGCGGAGCTTCCCGAGGTACTCAGCATCGCATCAAGCGGCGGGGGAGGTTCTGACGAGCGATGTGCAAACGGCGTGCTCGTCGTTTGCGGATCGGCGAGTCCAACAGCGAGTCGACAGCTGGACTACGCCACGGCCGCCCTAGGGATACGGTCCATAGCGGTTGACGCCGCTGACATTCTCTCGGGGCTCGATTTCAATGAAGACCGGGTTCGATCAATAGTCAGCGAAGCCTCGGCGACTCTAGCACAAGGCCAGGACGTGCTGATACGCCTAAACTCGGATAGCTGCCTGTGGGGTCCGGCGGCCGCAGATACCCAGGACAGGGCCAAGGATTCAGTGACTGTTGCACCAGCGCCGTTTGAGGCGCGTTCCGGGGAGCCGTCGCTCAGTCGTGAGTATTCATTTCGGCAAGACGGAAACCGACGCGTGCGGGGGGACGATGTCGGGAAACGTGTAGAGGACAGCCGGAGAATCACTGGTTACCTTGCCCTCTTGGTGAAGAGGATTCTTGCCCGCTGCAAGGTGGCGGGGCTTGTCCTAACAGGAGGAGATACGGCGCTGGCAATATGCAGAATCCTAGAGGCGTCGGCAGTTGCTCTTCTTGAGGAGATAGTACCCGGTGTGCCATCGGGTCGTCTTGTGGACGGGCCTTATTCGGGACTTGTGATCGTGACCAAAGCTGGGAGCTTTGGCGAGATGGATGTCATCGTGAAGGTCATTCGCTATCTGCACGATGTTGTTCTGCAGAGGCGGTGAGCTTCCGGCGCTGTTGGGTCGAATGTGTCTGGAACGGGGAGGCCCTCAGGTTGAAAGCTCGCGACAAAGTCGGTTGTACAACAAATACTTGTGATGTGCGGGTTGACAGGAAAGCTGAGGCCGAAAGGGAAAGCCCGGTGGGGAGCGGGAAGAGCTTGGAAAGACGAGACGCGAGGCTTCCATTGATCGCTATAACGATGGGAGATCCTGCCGGCATTGGTGCTGAAATCGCCGTTAAGGCACTGGCAGGTCCCGAGCTGCATTCCGTTTGTCGCCCCATCATTGTGGGAGACGCGGGTGTGGTGGCCGACGCTATAGGGTTTACAGGCTCAAGGGTGAAGCTCCACCCGGTTTCCGGTATTCGGGAGGCGGAGTTTCGCCCGGGCACCGTCAATGTGCTTGACTTGGCCAATATAGACATGACGACGCACGTCTACGGTCGGGTATACCCGGACGCGGGTCGGGCCGCGTTTGAGTACATCCGCTGGGCCATAGAGCTTGCCATGGCAAGGAAGGTTGATGCGGTGGTCACCGGGCCCATTCACAAGGAGTCTCTCAACCTAGCAGGATACCACTATTCCGGCCACACCGAGATATTCGCGGATCTCACTGGTACAAAAGACTACGCTATGATGCTGGTGGACCAGGGCATGCGAGTAGTGCATGTTACAACTCACGTGTCTCTTCGAAAGGCTTGCGACCTTGTAAAAAAGGATCGAGTGCTTACTGTCATCAGACTTGCTGATGAGGCTGCAAGAGCGCTGGGCATAAGTTCTCCTCGAATCGGAGTCGCAGGGTTGAACCCTCATGCGGGTGAAGGGGGGCTGTTCGGTACCGAGGAGATGGAAGAGATCGGCCCGGCGATCGAGGAAGCACGAGCCTCGGGCATCAACGCTGAGGGTCCGATCCCGCCAGATACTCTCTTCGCGAAGACTCGTGGTGGGCAGTACGATGTGGCGGTGGCAATGTACCACGACCAGGGACATATACCGCTCAAAACCGTGAGCTTCGAATTGGACAGCAGCAGCGGCCGGTGGGTGGCCGTGAGCGGCGTGAATGTGACGCTCGGTCTTCCGATAGTGCGGACATCCGTTGACCACGGCACCGCGTTCGGGAAGGCCGGCAAGGGAACGGCAAACCCCGAGAGCATGATCCAGGCGATAAGGCTTGCGGCAGAGTTGGCCTCCGGAGGAACGCGCTAAACCGGAACAAAGACGAGGCGAGCGAAGCGATCGGGCATGCGCAAACTGGGGGTGGGAGCAGACAAACAGGCCTTGGTACGCTAGAGGCGAGGCTGAACTCGGTGAGACGCGACCGTTGCCTATCTCTTTTGGTACAGGAGGAGGGTTCGACCGATGAAAAGACACCTCACGAAGTTGTTGGTGCTTGCCGTGCTGGTAATCGTTACATGGACAGCTGGAGCCTCCGTGCTCGCCCAGGGTCAGTTCCCTAGCAAACCCATCCGCATCATTGTGCCGTACGCTGCGGGAGGTGGGACGGACATAGTTGCGAGGAGGCTCGCCCAAGACCTTGAGAAGATACTCGGAGTCAATGTCATAGTAGCCAACGTAGTCGGCGGCAGCGGTGCGATTGGAAGGGCTGAAGCGGCAAAGGCTCCTGCTGACGGCTATACATTGTTCATGGACGACAAGGCGTTCCTGAGCTCTTATTACATGGGCGTAAGCACAGTGGGTTGGCGTGATATGCAACCTGTATGCCGGCTCGACGGGGCCTCGTTTGTGCTCGTAGTCAGCTCGAAATCGCCGTTCAAGACAGTTAGCGATCTGATCGATTACGCGAAGAAGAACCCGGGTGTTGTTACCATAGCTGTCTCCGGCATCGGCGGCGTCTCCCACCTGAACGCCGAGGCAATCAAAATCGCTGGCAATGTCAACGTGGTTATCGTTCCATTTGAAGGCGGTGCGATGACCAGGACGGCTGTTGCTGGGGGACATGTCACTGCGACCATCGCTCAGGTCGCCGAGATATACAGCTTCGTGCAGGCTGGAGATTTCAGGATTCTTGCTGTATCAGACGATCAGCGCAATCCCGGAATCCCTGATGTGCCCACCTTCCGCGAGTCGGGCGTAGACTTCAGCCTTGACCAGTGGCGCGGGATTTACGCTCCCAAGGGCACCCCCGCGACCGTCGTCGAGAAGCTCGAAAACGCATTCCGTGAGGCGATGGAGACCGATGGCTTCAAGCAGCTCTGCGCGCAGAACTTCACACGGCCCATGTACCTCAACCACAAGGAGTTCGCCGCGGAACTCGAGAAGACGGATGCGGTGCTCAAAGATATCGTGACCAAGGCGGGACTGCTCAAGAAATAGCAGGTGCCAAGCGTAAATCGGTTCCTCGAAGGATTGGCATAGCTTGGTACCACTGATTGACATGGCGAGGCTGGCAGGGGCGGAGCCGGAGCCACCTCCGCCCCCCAGCCACAGGGAGGAGCGACACCGTGATCAAGTCTGTCGGCATTCACAAATGGGAAATCGACACACCCGCCCTTGTCATCGACCTTGATGCAATGGAGAGAAACATCCGTCGCATGGCGGATTACTTTGCCAATCGCCCGGCCAAATTGAGACCCCACGTCAAGACGCACAAGTGTCCGATAATCGCACATAAGCAACTTGACGCTGGCGCTAGAGGTATAACATGTGCGAAGCTCGGGGAAGCGGAAGTGATGGCGGCGAGCGGCATAAAGGATATCTTGATTGCAAACCAAATAGTCGGCAAGGAAAAGATCTCAAGACTGGCCGCGCTGGCGCGACATGCCAATGTGATTGTTGCGGTGGACAACCCGTCGAACCTACGCGACCTTTCAGAGGCTGCTTGTGCATTCAACTCTGAGATCGGGGTTGTAGTTGAAGTAGACGTGGGCATGGGGCGATGCGGGACCAGGAGCACCGATGAGGCGGTCTCGCTCTCCCGCCTGGCGGAATCACTAAAAGGTATCAGGTTCCGGGGCCTCATGGGATATGAGGGACACTGTGTTTTCATTCAAGACCGGCAAGAAAGGATTGAGAAATGCCACCTTGCCAACAGAACGCTCGTCGAAGCAGCAGACGCCGTACGCCGTGCCGGGTTGGAAGTGCAGATTGTCTCCGGTGGCGGCACTGGTACTTATGACATAACCGGAGACTATCCCGGTATCACCGAGGTTGAAGCGGGTTCGTATGTACTCATGGACGCTCGCTACAACGGGATCCTTCGTGAGTTCGAGCCTGCCCTGACCGTGTTGGCCACCGTGGTCAGTCGTCCCACGAGAGACATTGCAATTACCGATGCAGGCATGAAAGCCATGACCGGTGAATTCGGCATGCCTGCCGTGAAAGATATCCGTGGCGCCGAGGTAATCAAGCTTTCCGAAGAACACGGCAAAATACAACTTGCCGAGGACGCGCGCGACCTTAAGCCTGGAGACAAGGTCGAGTTCATCCCGAGTCATGGGTGCACAACCATCAACCTGCACGACTTCTACTTCGCGGTGCGCAACGAGCGGCTTGAGGCTGTATGGAGCATAGCCGCACGCGGCAAGGTACGCTAGTCTGCCTAGACTGCCAAGAGTTGCCGGGTGCCCACGGGCTCAGGGAGGTGTACTCAATGGACGCTTTTGCCGCTGGCATTCAGGTGGTTTTCCAGCCGGGAACTCTGATACTCATGGCTGCAGGTGTTGTAGCGGGAATAATCGTTGGAGCCATTCCAGGGCTCACTGCTACCATGGCAATGGCTCTGATGACGCCGTTCACATTCGCGATGTCATCTGGTGTGGCGATTTCAGTGCTTCTTGCGATATACGTGGGTGCGATCTCCGGCGGGTTGATATCCGCGATACTCCTGAAAATACCGGGAACGCCTTCTTCGATCGTCACTACTTTCGACGGTTTTCCCATGGCCCGTCAAGGTTTTGCCGGAAAGGCGTTAGGGACCGCGATCATCTCATCGTTCATCGGCGGGGCCATAAGTTTCGCGATTCTCATCCTGGTTTCTCCCCAGCTTGCCCGGTTCGCGCTCAGGTTCGGGCCTCATGAGTACTTTGCCGTGGGCATACTTGGGCTCAGCACGATAGTCAGCATAGGCGGCGGATCCCCGGTCAAGGCGCTCATCGCCGGTGCGTTCGGCCTCTTGCTCGCGACCGTGGGTCTGGATGTCGTGACAGGAATTCCGAGGTTCACGTTTGGTGCCGTTGAGTTGACGTCAGGGTTTGATTTCGTGGCGGTCCTCATCGGCCTGTTTGCCATATCGCAAGTGTTGGCCGATATAGAGAACATCTATCGAAAGGCGGACGTAGGTGCCAAGATCGGCAGCCTGTTCCCGTCTCTTTCGGAAGTGAAGAGGAACGTGACCAACTTCTTGAGGTCCGCCCTGATCGGAACCTGGATCGGGATACTGCCCGGGGCAGGAGGCAGCATTGCTTCGCTCATGGCGTACGACCAGGCCAAGAGGTTCTCCAAAACGCCCGAAAAGTTCGGGACTGGATTTGTTGACGGCGTTGTCGCGTCTGAAACGGCGAACAACGCTGTGATCGGCGGAGCACTCATCCCTTTGCTTACCCTGGGCATCCCTGGAGATACGCCGGCTGCGGTGCTCCTAGCTGCCTTGACCCTCCACGGATTGCAGCCTGGCCCGCTCCTTTACCGGACTAACCCGGAAGTATTCCACACGGTCTTCACCTCACTTTGTGTCGCAAACATAATGATGATCCTAATCGAGATGGCGGGTATCAGTCTATTCATCAAGATCCTCAGAATACCGAAGTACATCCTTCTCCCGCTAATCGTGGGAATGTGCGTCGTAGGCTCGTACTCGATCAACAATAGGTTTCTGGACGTGTGGACAATGTTTGGCTTCGGCGTCCTTGGCTACTTGATGGAAAAACAGGGATTCCCCGTGGCGCCCACGGTCCTAGGCGTTGTCCTCGGCCCGATGATCGAGGGAGAATTCCGCAGAGCCCTCTTTATAAGCCAGGGCAATCTGACGAGCTTCATAACGAGGCCGATCTCCGCCACTGTGCTGCTTCTCACAATAGCGCTGCTCGTCCTTCCCCACGTAAGGAGCGGTAAAGGGGGTGCCGTAAGAGCATGACGCGCACGACGATAACACGTTGCATCGGGCTTGGTATAATCGGGGTGTGCATCGCCTTATTCGCCATTACATTCGGCTTTCAGACCACTCCGATCGGTGGCTCCTACTACGGGCCTGCGTTCTTTCCGCGTTTGCTTGTAGTCTTCATCGCACTTCTTGCGCTGATCTTGGTGGTGACCGGCCGAGAAGACGAACCATCCGGCAGCGGCAAGGCTCGTGCTGCGAACGACGGCGCGCGCGATATCCAGGAAGAGCCTGCCCAAGGAATTGCCGCCGGTCGGCTGGTGCTGCGCATTCTGGGGTTGACGCTGGCATACCTGCTCGTCATGCGACCGGTGGGGTATTTCCTTTCGACTGTTGCATACACGTTCGTGTCGGTGTGGATGCTGAGGCCCAAGGACCACCTCCATGCCATATGGATACTTGTGGGCTCGATTGCGTTTACCTTTGCTTTGCAGTACCTGTTCGGCAGCGTCATGAATGTAATGCTCCCGCCGGGTCTACTCCGGTGGTAAGTGGCACGCTCCGGGGGGGGCGGGCGTGCCCCTCGGGGCGAAGACAAATCCACCTGTATGTGGGGAATTACGGGGGCGAAACCATTGGCGGACGTAGCGAAGCCATTTGTCAGCGTAGGGCAAGTGTTCTTCGGTGTAAGTGCCATAGAGCGGCTGCCAGTCGTGCTAAAAGAGCTCGGGGTGAGCAGGACGCTATTGGTCACTGACAAAGGAGTCACCGCTTCCGGGGCTGTGAGCCTGGTTGAGCAAAGTCTTCGTCGAGAATCCATCGCCACGGTAGTCTTTGATGACACCCAGCCCGAACCAGGCGTTGAAGTTGTTGAACGCGTTGTGGGGTTGGGACGGGATGAGAAAATAGATGGAATCGTGGGTATGGGCGGCGGGAGCTCGATGGACACGGCCAAGATGGCTTCCATCCTGCTCAAGTTCGGCGGGAATGTCCGTGATTATCTTGGCGAGGGCCTGGTGCCGGGACCCGGCCTACCAATGGTATTGGTTCCAACAACCGCCGGGACAGGGTCTGAATCGACGCCCAACGCACTCTTCGTTGTTGACGGCGAGAAGCAGGCCGTAGTCAGCAGGCACCTTGTTCCGAGAGCTGCCATCGTTGATCCTACCCTTACATTGAGCGTGCCACCGTCAATTACAGCCTCAGCTGGTGTGGACGCTTTAGTTCACGCGTGTGAGACCTACACGTCGCTCGGGTCCACGCCGCTGTCAGAGATGTATTCGCTTCGTGCGGTAGAACTCATCGCGGGTTCCATCAGGACCGCGGTATGGCAGGGTTCGGATCTGAAGGCCCGCACTGATATGGCGCTTGGCAGCTTCCTAGCCGGGGTTGCCATTACAAATGCTGGGACGGGAGCTGTACATGCGCTTGCATATCCTCTTGGCGGCAGGTACCGGGTGCCCCACGGAGTGTCCAATTCGCTCATGTTCCCCTACGTTGCCGAGTACAACGTACTATCCGATTTGCCCAGGTTTACCGCCCTCGCGAAGGCTCTTGGCGAAAAGGTCGACGGACTCTCTATTCGAGACGCCGCGCTTTGTTTCGTGAAAGGCGTGAGGGCGATCATCCAGGACGTGGGGCTTCCCAGGACCCTTGCGGAGGTGGGTATAGGTCCGTCGGAGATTCCGCACCTTGTCGACGTCGCCGCACGACAGACCCGATTGCTCAAGAATAACCCCCGAGTTCTCACGCGCAATGATATCGAAGCCATATACCGGAAGGCGTTGGGGCTCTAGACAGCGGCCCTGTCACCGACGGTGCTGGAACCGTATGTCCTTACTGGTCCTGGAGAGCGAGGACAAGCGTGTAAACAATAGGCGCATTGACGGGGGCTGCCGGCCCAGGTGACCGTGGAGGTTTCCATCTACCGGTCTACTGGCGCGCCGAGATAAGCCTTCAGTGTGATTACCTGCATACTCACCGCGAAAAACACCTCAAGCGCACCTTCCTCACTGTTGTCACGATCAGCGTTGCAAGTGCCATCCGACTGCGAATCGCACGGGTTCGGGCTTCCATCTCTCTGCGTTGGCATACGTCGATATGCTTGCCCCGCACAGTGACACCTGGGGACCAGGGGTTTGTCTCGTAGTCGCGAAGGAAATTTTCTTCGCAACAACAGAAGGAGTTATGGCCGCCGCGTGGAATAGTTGTTAGCGAGAGCGTAGATGCCGTCGCTACACGATTGGCGGTCACTGCACGGGCGATGGAAATGAGTTTCGTGTATGCCTGGCCGCGTATGGCGCAGCGATGTGTGTCACGTGCCTGAAACTATCATTCACGAGAGAACCTGGAGAACATGTGGTTCCACGCATGATAGGTGGCGAGAAAGGGTAATGGAAAGCGTCGACAAGGATTCCGTGAATTCGCTGAGTTGCACGGCCCGGATCCGTGAGATGAAGGCGTCCCTGAGAAACGCGGAGGAGCAGGTCGCCAACTATATCCTCCTCCATCACGGAGAGATCATAAACCTCACCATCACGGAACTCGCTGAGCAAGCCGGAGTCAGCGAGGCGACTGTCGTCCGAATGTGCCAGAAGCTAGGCTACAAGGGGTTTCAGGAACTCAAGATAGCGCTCGCCCTGGAACTCGTCAAACCGGTCCAGGCGATCCACGAGGAGATTCACGAGGACGACGAGTTGGACCAAGCTGTGGAGAAGGTGTTCCGGGGGAACATCTTCGCAATAGAGAACACCTTGCGGGTGCTGTCCATGGGCGAAATGAAGAAAGCCGTCGACGCTTTGGCGGGCGCCCGAAAGATCGAGATCTATGGCGTCGGGGGGTCCGCTCCTGTTGCGAGGGACGCGGCCCACAAGCTCATGAAGACGGGCATCCCGTGCGTCGCCTACGACGACCCGCACATGCAGATCATGTCCGCGAGCCTGCTCGGGCCGGGATGCGTCGCCATCGGGATCTCTCACTCCGGCAGCAGCAAAGACATCGTGGAAGCGCTCAATGTGGCCAGGGAGGCCGGCGCGACGACCATCTCCATATCAAACTACGCCAAGTCGCCTATAGACAAGGTATCCGACATCAAGCTGTCGACCGCGTCCAAGGAGACGAGTTACAGAACGGAGGGCACGGCATCCAGGATCGCCCAGCTGTGCATAATCGACGCGCTGTTTGTTGGCGTCGGGTTGAAGCGCACCGGCGACATTGTCGATAACATCCAGAAAACGCGGAGAGCCGTGGTGATCAAGCATTACTGATAGCCCGCGTGGAAGTCCGTACGCAAAGGAGGGTGAATCCATGGCCGCTCTACATCAGCCGTTCAACACGCGTCTCAACATGGACGACGGCGTTCTGACGCCGGAAGGCGTGACGGTGGTCCGCCGGCTCAGCGACATGAGAGGGATGTACCAAGACCAAGACGCAGTTCGGCACCTCCTGGACGGAGGCGACCCCCTGATCTACATAGTCCACAATGTGGAAGTCCCAGAAGAAGTTGGTGAGCTGCAGCACTGCACGAGTATAGTCTACCCCGGGCGCGTGGGCGACGAGTTCTTCATGACCAAAGGACATTTCCATTCGAAGGCCGGCACCGCCGAGATCTACCTCACGCTCCGGGGCAAGGGCATCCTCCTCATGCAGACTGAAGATGGGACCGCGGCCACCCTGGATATGTTTCCGGGTTCGGTGTCATACATCCCGCCCTACTGGGCGCACAGGTCCATCAACGTGGGTGACGAGCCCCTCGTGTTCTTCGCCGTATACCCTGGGGACGCGGGTCACAACTACGGGGTGATCGAGGACAAAGGGTTCGCCAAGGTCGTCCTGGCGCGAGACGACAGACCCGCGGTTGTCGACAATCCGAGGTACGACCGTCGGTGCGTGTGATTCTTCCCTCCTTTAAGCTCAGCGGTCCGGCGGAACGGGCCCTGCGGGAGGTGTTCCAGGTGTTCAGCGGAGGATATCTCGGAAGGGTGTTGCGGGTCGGCCTTTCCTCACGAACGTGGCGGTCTGAGCCCATCGATCCCAGCATTCAGCGCAAGTATCTCGGGGGTCGCGGGGTTGCCGCGCGGTATTACCTTGGCGAGATCCCCGGGAGAATCGATCCCGGTGATCCGGCGAATAAGCTCTTCTTCTTCACTGGCCCGCTCACCGGCACTTCGGTCCCCGCGAGCGGCAAATTCCAGTGCGCCACCGTTTCCCCGGAGACCGGCCGCTACCTGTGCTCCAATTCCAGCGGCAACTTCGGCCCCAACCTGAAGTTCGCCGGATACGACGGGCTCATCATCGAAGGCAGGGCGAGCAGCCCTGTGTACATCTGGATCTCCGACGGACAGGTGGAGATAAGGGACGCCGCGTCTCTGTGGGGACTGAAGGTAAGCGAGACTGTGGAGCGCCTCAAGGAGATGACCGGGGACGGAAAGATCAGCACCATGGTCGTCGGACCTGCCGCAGAGTGCGGTGTGAGATTCAGCTCCATTCAGGTGGACGGGCGCAGCTTCGGCCGCGGCGGAGCGGGGGCCGTGATGGCCGGCAAGAACGTGAAAGCGGTCGTGGCGCACGGCACCACCCCCGTGAAGGTGGCCGACCCGGGGTCGCTGTCTCAGGCGGTCAAGGACGCCATAAAGCACGCTCGCGAAACCAAGGCGCTGCACACGAAATTCGGCACCGCCCAATATACGGAGGTGCTGAACACCCTGGGCTGCTATCCCACGCGCAACTTCCAGACCGCCGTGTTCGACGGTATATCGACCATTTCAGCGGATTACATGGCGAAACACTACAAGGTTAGGAGCGTGGCATGTTTCCGGTGTCCCGTGGCATGCGCGCAACTGTGCGAGGTGAAAGAGGGCAAGTACGCCGGCATGCAGAGCGACCCGGAGTATGAGACCATCGGGTCTTTCGGAGGCCAGTGCGGCGTGTCCGATTTCGCTGCGATCATCGCCGCGAATGCACTGTGCGACGAATACGGCCTGGATACGATGTCCACGGGGACGATCATCGCCTATGCCATGGAGCTTTTCGAAAGGGGTTTCATCACATCTGAGGACACCGGTGGTCTCGAGCTTCGGTTCGGAAACGGGGACGCCCTGGTCGAAACGATCCGCAACATCGCGTGCAGGCAGGGGTTCGGCGATGCCCTGGCCCAGGGATTTCGTGGGCTTGCGGAACGGTTCCCGGACACTCGATCGTTCATGATGCAGGCGAAATGGATGCCGTTCGCTGCTTACGAGCCGCGGGCCTTTCATGGAATCGGGCTTTCGTTCGGCACGTCCAGCCGGGGGGCTTGCCACAACGTGGGCGGTTGGACGATTCGCGACGAGCTCCTGAGCGGCGAATACGATAGATTCGCCATCCGCGGGAAAGGGGAGCTCGTCAAGAGGATACAGGACGTCCGCGCTTACGTGGACTCTCTCGTGATATGCACCGTGGTGAGGAGCGGGCTTGGCTTCACTGACAAGCCCAAGGGTAAGGTGCTGGAGTACGTGACCGGCGTGGACTTCACCCCCGAGCTGCTCGAGATAGGCGAACGCATCTACACGTTGGAACGCGTGATACTCGCCAGAGAGGGCATCCGGCGCAATGACGACATGTTGCCGGAGAGAACCACGAAGGAACCCCTTCCCGAGGGTATGGCCAAGGGCCGTGTCCTGACGGAGGAGATGTACGCCGCCATGCTAGATGAGTATTACGCCGCGAGAGGCTGGGACAAAGAAGGCGTGCCGACCCGTGAACGCCTCATCCGACTGAAGGTGGACGACGGGGTGGTTCAGGCTAGGGACGCCCTCACATAGGGCACGGGGCCTTCGAGACGTGAGACGGGATCTCTGACACTTGAGACGCGATCCTTGAGACGTAAGACGCGTGGGTACGGTAACGACCGCCTTCCAACTCCAACGCCGGGAGACGGCTTGCGTCGAGGGGGCGGATGCCTGGTGCAGCCCGGTGCGCCTGACTGAGTGCTGACGAGGAGGGTGCGCCGGCGTAAGGGGAGACGACAGTGGGGTACAAAGTGCTCGTTACGCCAAGATCGCTTGCCGAGGCCTTTAGCGAGCCGTTGAGAACGCTTGAGGATTCCGGTCACGAGGTGATCAGGAATCCGCATGGCCGGCCGTTCACCGAGGAGGAGCTCAGAGCCCTGATCCGCGACGTGGACGGGATAATCGTGGGGCTTGATTCAATCTCTCGGGACGTGATTGCCGCAGCCGAGAAACTCAAAGTGATCTCCAAGTACGGCGTCGGCGTGGACAACATCGACCTCCAGGCCGCGCGGGCCAGAGGCATCGTCGTGACGTACACGCCGGGCGGCAACAGCGAAGCGGTTGCCGACCTCACGATGGGATTGATGCTTGCCGCCGCGCGAAGGATTCCCTCTGGCGACAGGGCCGTTCGCAGCGGCGATTGGCGTAAGGTCGTCGGACTCGCGGTGTGGAAGAAGACCATAGGCGTCGTAGGGGTTGGACGAATCGGGAGAGGGGTCGTGCGGCGAGCGTCGGGGTTCAATATGAGGATCCTATGCTGCGACAAGGTGATCGACAACGATTTCGCCGCCAGGTACGCGGCCGAGTACGTGCCGTTGGACCTCTTGCTTCGAGAGTCCGATTTCGTCACGCTTCACGTCCCGTTGACCGACGAAACGAGAGGCCTCATTGGTGAGAGGGAACTGTCTCAGATGAAGCGGACGGCGATTTTAATCAACACCGCTCGCGGGGAGGTAGTGGACGAGGACGCGTTGTACCAAGCCCTTGCAGAAGGACGCATAGCCGGAGCGGCTCTGGACGTGTTCCGGAACGAGCCGCCTACCGGCTCCCGGTTGCTGGGCTTGGACAACGTCATCCTCACACCTCACATAGGAGCTCACACCGACGAAGCCATCCTCGAGATGGGGCGGAACGCGGTGAAGAATCTCATGGCGGTGCTCAACGGTGAGCTTCCGGAGGGTGTCGCCTGGTAACGGACGCGAGTTGTCCGTGAGACTCGGAAGACGTGGATGGTCCCGCAAATCGGGTGGCCGTGACTTCACTTCTTGCCGGGGGGATGGTGCATGGGGTTCGACGGGAAAGTGGCTGTGGTAACAGGGGCGGGTCTCGGGATAGGCAGGGCGACGGCGCTACTGTTTGCGGAACGAGGCGCCAAAGTTGCTGTGCTGGACTTCAATGAGAGCAGCGGGGAGGAGACGGTCCGGCTCATCAAAGACTCCGGAGGCGAAGCTCGCTTCTTCAGGGCGGACGTGAGTTGCGCGGCGGACGTGGAGAGGGCGATAGGCGAAGTTGAAAAGGTGTTCGAGAGGATAGACATCCTGGTGAACAACGCGGGCATCTACAGGAAAGGCGACTTGTTCGAGACCTCCCTCGACGACTGGAACAAGCTATTGGCCACGAACCTCACGGGCGTTTTCCTGTGTTCGAAGCACTGCGCGGATAGGATGGCCAGGCAAGGTGGGGGCGTCATCGTCAACGTGGCGTCGGAGGCCGGGCTCGTGGGCATAAAGGGACAAGTCGCCTACAACGTGTCGAAAGGCGGCGTGATCGCCCTCAGCAGGAGCGCGGCGGTCGACCTCGCGCCGATGAACATCAGGGTGAACTGCGTCTGCCCGGGGACCACGGAGACACCGCTCGTCGCGAAATCGATAAGCGCCGACGCGGACCCGGAGGCGGCGCGACGCGCCTTGGAGAGCTGCCGGCCGGCGAACAGGCTGGGGCGGCCGGAGGAGATAGCGCAAGCCATCCTGTTCCTTGCGTCGGACGAGGCGGCCTATGCGACGGGATCCGTGCTGTCCATAGACGGAGGGTACACAGCTCAATAGCGGCCAATAGCGGGATGACGGTCGCGCGAGGCGCGCGCTTGGAGGGGAGGTCCTGAGGTTGTCCCGAGAGATCAGGTTCTGTGTGATAGGCGTCGGCCGGGCGGGGATGGTGCACGCGAGAAACCTGAAGGCGGGGATTCCAGGCGCTAGACTTGTAGCGGTAGCTGACGTCGACCCCGTCTCCGCGGCTCGCGCCGCTCGAGAGCTCGAACTGGAGCGGGTGCACACCGACTACGTGGAAGCCGTCTCCGATGAAACGGTCGACGCGGTGTGTGTGGCCTCGCCGGTGTTCACTCACGCGCAGGTTGCGGTGGCGGCCGCCAAGGCGGGGAAGCACGTGTTTTGTGAGAAACCGATGGCCCTGACTCTCGATGAGGCGGATTCGATGATCGATGCTGCCAAGCAGGCCAGAGTGAAGCTGCAGATAGGGTTCATGAGGAGATTCGATGCTGGCTTTCGGGAGGCGAAGAGGCTAATCGACGAGGGCGAAATAGGCGATGTGGTGGTGGTCAGGTCCGTCGGACGCGGGCCTGGCCTTCCCGGGGATTGGTACTTGTCCTTCGAAAGGAGCAACGGCCTCCTGGCCGAGGTCAACAGCCACGACTTCGATACCGTGAGATGGCTCGGCCGCGGGGAGTTGTCGAGGGTCTACGCGGAAGCCGGCGCGTTTGCCAGGCGCGACCTCGTCGAGAAGCATCCCGGCTTCTTCGACAGCGCCGTCGTGAACATCAGGCTTGCGAACGGGGTCATGGGAGTCGTCGAGGGAACGTGCCCCGACAACTACGGGTACGATGCGCGGGCCGAGATCCTCGGCACGAAGGGAGTCATCTTAGTGGGGCAGGTCGAGGAAGGTTCGTCGGTCGTGTGCCGCAAAGACGGCTGCGTGAGACCGGTGATCCCGTCATGGCAGCGGCGTTTCAGGGAGGCATACATCGACGAGATGAGGCACTTTGTCGAGTGTATTCTGAACGGCGCTGAACCCGTGGTCTCCGGGCTGGACGGCAAGAAGGCCTTAGAGGGAGTGCTGGCTGCGAACCGCTCGCTCCGGGAAGGGGTCCCGGTCGCTCTCGTCCCAGAAAAGCCTTGTGCCTAACCCCACGCCCATCGCGGGTGGAGCGGCATTTGTCAGGCTTCATGACAACCGAGCTTCTTGACAACGGAGGTTTCTCCAGAGAGCGAGGTTTGTCCGCATGAGCAAGGGGACCTATCTGATCGGTGTCGATATCGGCACGATGGGAACGAAGGCGGCGGTGTTCGATGCGTCGGGGGTGCTCCTCGGGGACGCGTTCGAGGAGTCGAGGCTGGTGTATCCACGCGCGGGTTGCGTGGAGCAAGACATGGAGGACATGTACGGCTCCTGCCTCCGAACCATCAAGGCGGCCGTTGAGAAGGCCGG
>JBLNCC010000038.1:0-6675 GCA_050260395.1 Betaproteobacteria bacterium | reverse complement strand
CCGTCTCGATATGGGGCATCCCCAAGCTCGCGTACGAGAACGGCGAGACCAAGGTCATCGGGTACGAGCCCCTCTCGATCGACTGGACGCCCCCGCGCCGGGCCGGCATGCCGACCAGGATAGTTGCCGTGGGCGAGATGGACTCCATCGGAGAGATGGACGGGAGCCTTGAGAGCCTGATGGAAGACCTGCGGGTGGCCGCTGCCAAGAAGTTGGGGGTTGACATTTCTGCCGGCCAGTGGGTCTACATCGAGCGGACCTTCGAGAACTACGTGGTCGTGGCGGTTGGCGGCCCGAGAACGGAGCGGAAGCTCTATAAGCTCGACTACGCGGTTGACGGGGACAAGGTGGTTGTGGGCGATCCCGTGGAGGTGCAGGTAAAGTACACATACGAGCCCGTGACATCGGGCGAGATGAAGAACGCAGGAGGTGGACAGAAGACAATGACGTGGAAGGAACTTGTCGCTCAGTTGAAGGCCATGCTGGCGAGCAAAGAGGTGACCTTTGGCCAGGTGGCCGGGGAAATGGGTCTGACCCTGGACGCCGCGGGGGAGGCGATTGACGAGGCCGCGTACAAGTGCCTCAAGCGGGACGCCGAGAGCCTCGCGAAAGTGAAGCAGGCTCTGGGCGTCACGGGGGAGATGGACGTCGTCAAGGCCGCGGAGGAGGCTGCGAAGGCCGTTGAGACTCAGAAGGCCGCCGAGCACGACAAGGCGGTCGGCGAGATGCTCGCGACCAAGCTGACCTCGGAAGCGGTGAAGAAAGACATCTTGAACCCTGAGACCCAGATCGGCAAGCTGTGGGCGTACCACAAGGCGAGGATCCAGCGGGGTGCGACCAAGGAGCAGATCGCGGGCGAGATAGACGCCTTCCTCGGGGACAAGGTGGTCAAGGCCATCATCGACGCCTACCACACCGACAAGCCCGCGATCATCGGCGGGACCAGCGAGAACAAGACCACGCTTCGCGTGAAGCGCGAGCAGATCTAGCGGAGGTGAAGGACCGTGGGAAGGATTACTGGAGAGCTCAAGACCGTAAGGGTAACGGTGCCCGAGAACACCGTCGTGGAGCAGGGGAAGTTCTACCTGCTCGACGGCTACATCGGCATGGCGGTCCAGTCGGTCACGACGGGCCCCGGCGAGGCGAAGCCGGTCATCCTGGTGATTGATCCGGGCGTGAGCATCGAGACGAGCCAGGTCAACCCGGCTGACACGATGGCCGTGGGCGCGGACTTGTACTGGGACGAGGTGAACAAGAGGTTCACCGAGGCTGCGGCGGGTAACCGCTACGCGGCGAAGGTCTGTGTTGCCAAGGACGCCAATAACGTCGTCGAGATCAAGCTCGTCGATCAGACGTCCGACACGATGAAGCAGGCCGAGGCGCAGGCAAACAGCACGGCTTCGGACGTCGCGGGCCTCGTGGCCGACTTCAACGCGCTCCTCGCGAAACTCAGAGCCGCCGGCATCATGGCGAGCTAACGGAGGTGGTAAGCGGTGAGAATCATCAGCATTGAGGCGCTCAAGGCCGAGCGCAGAAAGCAGACCGTTGAGCTTGCGATCCCGTTCAGGTTCGACGGCAAGGAGCACGTCGTCAAGACCAAGATAGTGAATGGCGAGATGGAGGCGTTCGAGTTCACAAAGCCCCTCGGGGAGATGCTCACGACCCCGGCGGGGCTTTACGACGTCGTGCAGAAGTCGGTGGTCGACCTCGCACTCGGGCGGGAGGCGGTACCGCTTCTTTACGGGCCCGTCTACGAGCGCATCGAGGACGCGAACTTCACGGAGTTCGTGGATGTGCGTCCGTTCGTCGGCTGCCAGGTCGTCTTCGTGGAGCACATGGAATTCGAGGGCGTGCGGCTCGGAAGCCGGAGGATCGGCCCCAAGGACACGGTGCCGATCATCACGTACGCGGCCGGGTTCCAGATCACCGAGGACATGCGCATGTACGATAAGACCTGGGAGATCACCCAGATGAACCGCGCGATGGGTGAGGCTTACAACGCCCTCCTCAACCACATCCACCTGTACCCGATCCTGTCGTACAACTACTCCGCGAAGAACAAGACGGCGGCCGATACGACGGGGAGCACCTACCTTGAGAGGCTCCGCAACACCATCAAGGCGGGCCTGAAGCATGCTGCGCAGGATCTGAACACGGATACGAGGTCCCCGCGGCGCCCGAGCGTGCTTCTCGCGAACTCGGCGCTTCGCTGGGACATCGAGCAAGCCATACAGCGGATGGTGATAGGCGGGACCGAGTACCCGGCGCTCTCCGGCATCGACACGCTCATCTTCTATGACGGTTGGTCCACCGCTGTCGGCGAGAAGACCTACACCTACGCCGGCTGCGATCCCGGCAAGGCGTACCTCATCGAACCGCGCAAGTACTTCCGTGAGCTTGTGAAGCACGACCTCATGACCGACGCTCAGAGCGGAGACCTGCTCCGGCTCGTCGAGCAGACGGTCGTGAGCCGGGCGCGGCGCGGGGTGATTGCCTCTCCGGCGAACGCCGTTGAGGAACTCACGCTGCCCTCGTAAGGCGGTGATACTGAATGGCGAGATGTGCTGACTGCGCCTGGTTTCCCTGGAAGCCAGGCGCTGATGTTTCCAGTTTACCGACAATGAACTGCTATCCTGGATCGCCGAGGCGGAGGTGGACACCGGACGGAGTGACGGCGGAGCACGGCTGCGGGCATTTCAAACCGCAGACTGTGACCAACCCTGGCCAGCGAGTAGCAGTCGAGGCACCTGCTGCTTCCGAAGTCGCGATGTCCACGCCTCAGTCCGAGAAGCCCAGGAAGGCTGGCAAGCAGAGGAGATGATGACCGGTGGCAGTGTTGACCATTCAGAGGCTCACAAGCGCCGGGATGACGCCGAGCTTCGCCGCGGCGGATGTCGCGGGCGACAAGTTCGCCAACAACGGGCGGACGCTTCTCGTGGTCAAGAACGGCTCGGCGTCCCCTGTGACCGTGACCGTGAATTCGCAACGCAAGTGCGATCAGGGATTCGACCACGACGTTACGGTTGAAGTGCCGGCGGGGTCCGAGAAGTGGATTGGGCCCTTGGACCCCGCGCGCTTCAACAACGCGAGCGGCCAGGTCGAAGTGGCGTATTCGGCAGTTGCCTCGGTAACGGTGGCGGCGGTGCAGCTCTAAGGAGTGATGGTCTATGACTCCTGATGACAGCCTCCGCGCCAGGCTCCGCAAGCTTCTTGATGAGAAGATTCCTGCCGGGGGCACGGAAGCGGACACGCGGTTCCTGGACGCTGACCTGGACGAGCTGCTGCTGGAGGCCGACAGCATCTTCGAGGCTGCGTCCGTCGGCTGGACCATAAAGGCGGGTATGTATCAGGCCGAGATGGGCGACGTGGAGCAGATGACCCTCGGGCAGGAGACGGAACGCCTCACCTCGCTTAAGGAACGCCAGGAGTACGCCCTCAAGATGGCGGACAAATACGCGGCTATGGCTCAGGCCCAGGGAATCGGCAGCGTAGTCCTCAAGCTCACCCCGCCGGAGGTGCTGTAAATGAATCCAGCGGTCGCGCGGCGGAATGTGGCGAGGCAGATAGCACGCAACCCGACTGACATTTGGATCAAGCGCGTAGTCGAGATGGACGACGGGGCCGGGGGCACGATCCGACAAGAGGTGGCGCTCCCGGCCCAGACCGTGCGGATATACATGAGCTCGCTTGGGCAGACCAGGGAGACCGCAACCGAGGCCGTGCAGATGCAGGTCCAGCGGTGGGGCATGCTCGCCGGGTGGGACGCGGATATACGGGCCGGCGACACGTTCACGGCGCAGGGAAGGAGCTTCCGGGTCCGGGGTGTCGACCAGGCGGCCACCGGGGGCGAGGTGGTGGCCCTCCACGTTGACCTCGAGGAAGTGAGCTGACATGCCGGGAGCGGACAAGGTCATAGCCAACATGCGGGAGTGGGAGCGGCGGACGAGAGCCGCTCTCTTTGCTCTCGGGCAGCACTACGGGGCCGCGATGGAGTCCGAAGCAAAGCAGGAGGCTCCTTGGACTGACCGGACCGGGAACGCGCGGCAAGGGCTATTCGGCGAGGCGATGGAGGACGACGATAAGCTGCGAGTCCGGATATCGCACAGTATGGAGTACGGAGTCTACCTCGAGCTCGCCCACAGCCAGAAGTATGCGATCCTTGAGCCTGTCGCCAAACGCAACGCTCCCGAGTTCATCCGCGACGCCCAGGAGGTGATTCGCAGGTGAGAAAAGCCCTATATCAATATCTCACAGCGAATTGCCAGAGCGTGAAAACGTGGAAGCAGCCCTACCAGGCTGACGCCTCGACCCCGAAGCCATACGGGGTCATTTTGTTCGGCGAGAGGCCCCGAAGCCCGTTCAACCGGCGGGGGGCGTTCCAGGACGTGACGGTCTGGGTGTACTTCGCGCCGGGGAGCTACCTTCCGGTGGACGAGGCAGTCAAGGAAATCAAGGGCCTGCTTGCCGGCAAGGTGCTCACCACCGAGGACGGGCGAGACTTCATGGTCGAGTGGGACCAGGATGGGCGAGACTTCTACGATGACGCATTGCAGGCGCTGGCGAAGCGCATTGACTTTACCATTCCGTTAGGAGGTTGATCGGAGATGGCAGGAGTTGGACCGACCTACGGCGTTAAGCTCTTGGTGCTCACCGAGTTGAACGCCGATGGGTCAGAGAAGATTGATGGGAAGGTTGTGCGGATAACCACTCCGCAGCAGGTATCGTACGACCCGCAGATCATCGAGGGATCCAGGCAGGAGCTCCGGGGCGGGGACGGTGTGGTAGCTACCGTCGAGGACGATGACATTCTCGTCGGGATGAATGCCACATTCCAGGATGCCATCCTCGACTTCGAGGCGATGGCCATGATCGGCGGCGGGACCTTGGTGGGCACTGCGCCGGACTATACAGGCTGCATCCCGCCTACAATCGCCGAGCAGAAGGCGAGCCCGAGACCTCCGTTCAAGGCTGAGATCTACACGGCGGAATACGCCGAGGGCGCCCAAGACGCATCGGATATCGTAGGCTACATCAAGGTAACCCTCTGGAACGCGAAGGGGCGCATTCCGACGTTCGCCCAGCAAGACAGGAACTTCGTGGTGCCGAGCTATACCATCAAAGGCCGCGAGAATAAGGCGCAGAGCAAGCCCGCGTTCACGATCGACAAGGTGGCAAGCCTGCCGGCATAAGGAGTGTAGCGCATGAGTGACGAACTCAAGGTAACGCCCATAGAGGAGATCCGGAACAAAGCCTGTCAGGTAGTGGCACTTCCCGGCTGGGAGCCCGGCGAGGTCTTCTATGCGAAGGTCCGCCGGGCCTCACTTTTGGCGCTGGTCCAGCAAGGGGTGATCCCGAACGAGCTCTTGCCGTTCGTCTACAAGATCATCTCCAAGGGCGGGGAGTTCAATCCCATGACCGACTCCACGCCGGAGGAATTCAAGCAGTTCATCGAGATGCTGAACGCCATCTGCAAGGCCGTGCTCGTGGAGCCGGCCTATGACGAAGTCGCGGAATACCTGACAGACATTCAGCGGACGGCGATCTTCCTCTACACCCAGCAGGGATTGAAGGCCCTGGGGCTTTTTCGCACGCGACAAGAATCTCTTGCTCCGCTTGGCGGTGACGGCGAAGGAGTTCGGGGTAAGGCCAAGTGACTACTTGCCGGAACTCGGCACGTACGAGGCCTTCTGCCTTGACGAGGCCTGCGCTCACGTGCTGATCGCCATGCGGGAAGAAGCGCGGAAGGAAGCGGAGAAAGAAGTCAAAGCCAAGGCCGGGCGCCGGGAGCCTGTCTCCCGGGGGCCCGTGTCGCTGGACTGGATGATGCAGCGGCAGACGCAATGGAAGCAAACCGGGCGATACAGAATCTGATCGCCCGGTTTGCGTTTTGACGGCGGGTGATGCTGATGCCGTGGGGCTCGATGGGGACAATCTGGGCCGAGATGGGCCTCAATTACGCAGGCCTTACGCGCGGCATGCAGGAGGCTACTCGGCAGATAGAGGCATTCGACCGCGACGTCAACGCGCGGTTCAGAGCGATCGGAGAGTCTTTCTCCGCGCGGTTCAGAGCGATCGGAGAGTCTTTCTCGCAGGTGGGTCGCTCGCTTTCTCTCGGCATCACCGCTCCTCTGGCAACTTTGGGCGGTTTTGCATCCAAGGCGGCAATGGGCTTCGAGTCGGCGATGGCCAATGTTTGGACCATCGCCGATGTAACCAAGGCTGAGCTTGCTGGCATATCGGCACAGGTCGAGGCCATGTCCATGGAGGTCCCCCAAAGCGCGCAGCAGCTTGCACAGGGTCTATACGATGCCATCGGCTCTGGTATCACTGACGTTGCCGATGCCATGAAGGTCCTTGAGGTAGCTGCAAAAGCCGGGCAGGCTGGAGCGAGCGATACGGCCACGGCCATGGACGCCCTCACGTCGACCATCAACGCATACGGCCTTGCGGCAAGCTACGCGAGCAGGCTGGCGGATATCATGTTCCGGGCGGTGGACCGGGGCAAACTCACCTTTGCGGAACTCGCCGGGAACATCGGCGATGTAATCTCCACGGCTGCAACGGCCAAGGTGCCGTTCGAGGAGATCGCCGCGGCTTTTGCGACCCTCACAAAAGGCGGGGTGAATGCCGCCGAGTCCGCCACCGCTGTGAACCAGGCCATTCTGAGCATCATCC